>JAEUQI010000142.1 GCA_016789145.1 Blastocatellia bacterium
TTGTTCGACTTTTGGGACGCAAGACTTCGCACGGCACAGCCACACGCAGGCGAAACACCTGCGGTCCGGCCGGTGAAAAGTTTGGGACGCAAACGGCACAAGCCCGCACGGAGTCTTCGGAGTAAGGGGGTTACTCACAACTAAACCAGCACGGCAGCCGCCGATACTTCAGACTTCCGTGTTACGCCCTCACTAACGTGCGGGCTTGTGCAATGCAGGCGACACGCCTGCGGATCGGTCGATGAAAAGTTTGGGACGCAAGGTGATCCCACATTCACCTTACGGATGCGTCATGTCTTCGGCGATGACCCATTCGTCGAATTGCTCGGAGGTTAGCAAGCCGAGCTCGATGGCTGATTCCTTGAGCGAAGTTCCCTTCTTGTGAGCATTCTTTGCGATCTTCGACGCGTTGTCGTAGCCGATGTGCTGATTCAGCGCGGTGACAAGCATCAGCGAATCGCGTAGATATTCATCGATCTGCTCGCGATTGAGTTCGATGCCGTTGATGCAGAAATCGACAAAACCGTGACACGCGTCGTGGATTAGCCGCACCGAATGCAGGAAATTGTGGATCATCACGGGCTTGAAAACGTTTAGCTCAAAATTGCCCTGCGATCCTGCAAACCCAATGGCTGCATCATTTCCCATCACTTGAACGGCGACCATCGTCATTGCCTCAGACTGCGTTGGATTGACCTTTCCGGGCATGATCGACGAGCCTGGTTCGTTTTCAGGCAGCGAGAGCTCGCCAATTCCACAACGCGGCCCAGATGCCAGCCAGCGAATATCATTGGCGATCTTCATCAGGCTCGCGGCGAGCGTTTTCAATGCCCCTGACGCGAACACGACTTCGTCGTGAGCCGAAAGCGCAGCGAATTTGTCGGGATGAGCTTTGAACGGCAAGCCTGTTAGTTCAGCGATCTTCGCCGCCGCTCGGTCGGCAAACTCAGGATGCGAATTGAGTCCTGTACCGACGGCAGTGCCGCCGATCGCAAGATCCATCAAGCCCGGAAGTACCATTCTGAGACGTTCGACGTCGCGGTCGATGAGACTGGCCCAGCCATTGAATTCTTGACTTACGAGCACAGGCGTCGCGTCTTGCAGATGCGTGCGACCGATCTTGACGACGCCTTCGAACTCGCGTGCTTTCGCCTTGATCGCGGTGCTGACACGCTCGACCTCTGGGATCAATGCCGTCAGGCGCTCGGCGGCTGCGATATACATTGCGGTCGGAAAGGTGTCGTTCGACGATTGCGATTTGTTTACGTCGTCGTTCGGATGAATGGGCGATTTCGAGCCCATCTCGCCGCCGGCGATCTCGATCGCACGGTTCGAAATGACCTCGTTGGCGTTCATATTCGTCTGTGTGCCCGAACCTGTCTGCCATACGCGAAGCGGAAAATGCGCGTCGAGCTTACCTTCGATAACTTCGTCGGCAGCTTGCGAGATCAACTTCATTTTGTCCTCAGGCAGTTTCCCAAGGTCGAAATTGGTGATCGCCGCGGCTTTCTTCAAGATGCCAAGCGCCCGTATGACCTCGCGAGGCATTATGTCGAAGCCAATATTAAAATGATGAAGCGAACGCTGTGTCTGTGCACCCCAATAAACATCGGACGCGACCTCGATCTCGCCCATCGAGTCGGTTTCAATGCGTGTATCCTTTGCTGTTTCTGTCATATGTGGTGGAACTTCCGAAAGCAAGATTCTACAACATCTCGTCGATCACCAGGAAATTTCCATCGACTATTGCGGGGTTACATCTTTCTTGACTTTGTTCGAACGTCGAGACTCGACGTCACAAGCGCCGCGAAGTCAGGTGCTGTAGCCGAGCCGCGGCAAGATGACGAGTTGCATCAACAGCCAAAGACCGAGCAGAACTATTGGTATCAGCAAGCCTTCCATTTATTTCGCCTCAGTCTTTACCTTGTGCGGAGGGTCGTTCTCCATCGGCAAACTCGCTTCTTTCCACGCGACTGTGCCGCCCGTAACGTTGTAGATCGTTTTGAATCCGGCGGCTTTCAGTACATCAGCGGCCTTTCGTGAGCGGTTACCGGTCTGGCAGATCAAGTAAACTGGCTCGTTTTTCTCAAGAGTATCGGCCTTTGCGGCGAGGGTATCGAGAGGAATGTTGATCGCCCTGGCGGCGTGGCCACCGGCGTATTCTTCGACCGTTCGCACATCTACAAATTGCGAATACGCCTTCGAGACCGCCGCCTGTGCATCCGTGACCGAAACGTCGCGGATCTCGGCCGGTGCATTCGGATCGGCCTTAACAGCGGTATTTGTAACGGTCGATTGACAACCTGTTAACAGCATTATCAAGCCCAATATGACAGTCATAATTTTCATATTCCCCTCGCTATTTTGTCGAAGCACAAGCGGCAGCAGCCGCTTCGGTATCCAGATCGGCTGCGATCCAGGCGGCAGTTCCGCCGGTGACATTGTATATCTTTTCGAATCCGGCATTCTCCAATATTCCGCAGCCGATCGACGAACGATAACCGCCTTGGCAGATGACGTAGGTCGGAGCCGCTGGATCAAGCTTGTCGAAATCGGCGGAAAGCTTGTCGAGCGAGATGTTTGTCGTCCCAACGGCGTGGCCGGCGTTGTATTCGCCTATGCGGCGAACGTCGATGAATTGAATTCCGGTTTCGGCCTTTGTGAGTTCGCTCACATCCTCGACAGAAACTTGTTCGATCTGTTTCAATTCGCCGTTAAAATTGCCGAACAAACAGTAGCCCTTCACCGTTTCGTGGCCGACCCGAGCGAGCCGCATCACGGCCTCGTCAACTTGATCTTGATTCAGTGCGACGATCGCCATCGGAGTTCCAACGGGGATCAGCGTACCGGCCCACGAAGCGAACTGGCCGCCGAGGCCGATGTTTATCGAGTTCGGAACATGCCCGCCACCGTATTCGAAATTCTGGCGAATATCTATAACGACGCCGTCAAAACCGCTGACCTCGTCGGTCGAAAATTCACGCGGTCGCTCGATCGCGTCGAGCGAAGACGAGCCTTCGAGGTTCTTTGCCGCACTCTTGGGAAAGTACATCGGAACCTCAGGCTGATCGGCAGCAACTATCTTAACGAACTCAGCTTTCGTCATCGGCTGCAGCGCATAATTCGAACGCCGCTGCTCGCCAAGCGTGGACCATGTCTCCTTGGACAACGATTTCCCGCACAGCGAACCGGCACCGTGTGCAGGATAGATCTCGGTCTCGTCCGGCAGCGTCAGAATCTTTTTGTGAAGCGAATCAAACAACATCTCGCCCATCTGTTCGGCCGTAAAGCCTTTGGAACCAACGAGATCAGGGCGGCCCACATCGCCGATGAACAAAGTGTCACCAGTGAATGCCTTAAGTGGTTCGTCGCCGTTCTTTGCAATGATCGTGATCCCTTCTGGTGTATGTCCGGGCGTTTCGCGGAATTTAAGTTCGATGGAACCGACGTTCAACACATCGCCGTCGCTCACTTTCAACGTCGGAAACTGAGTGTTTGCACGTTGCCCGTAAACGATCTCGGCACCGGTCTTTGCGGCAAGCTCAAGGTGCCCGCTGACAAAATCAGCGTGCGAATGCGTCTCGATCACGTACTTGATCTTTTGGCCGTGCTTGGCAGCCTCTTCAATGTATTGCTGGACATCACGCTGCGGATCGATGATCGCGGCCTCATCACCGGAACCGATGTAGTAAGAGGCGTGCGAAAGACAACCTAAGTAAAATTGCTTGAATTCCATTTCTATGACTCCGTTCTATATGAATATTATCAACTTTTATCCGATGCTCGTGAAATTTTTGAATACGAGCACGACACCAACTCCGAGCACCAAGACTGCAAACACCTTTTGCAACCGTTGCGCCGGGATCTTGTTTGAGATCATTGTCCCGACGATCGCACCACCGACGGCTAGCCCCATGACAATAGCCGTCAAGCCAAAGTCAAAACTGCCAACGCCAAGATGCGCGGCGAGGCCGGCGACGCAGTTGAGAAAGATAACGAAAAGCGACGTGCCGACGGCCTTTCTCATATCTAAACCGCCAAAGAGAACAAGTGCCGGAACGATCAAGAATCCGCCGCCAACGCCAAGAAAGCCCGTCAAAACACCAACACCGAGACCGGCAAGAATAGCTTGGACAGGATGCGTCGCATGCCTTTCTCCGTCAGCCGAGCCGCTCCGTCGTACGATCATCACGCCGGCGACAACGAGCATCAAAACTCCAAAGAGAAGCAGCAGCATCTCCGGCGATACGAGCTTTGTCAGCGGTGCACCAATAAATGCTCCGACGACACCTGCTCCGCCGAAAACAGCTCCGCCGCGAAGGTCAAGATTCTTTTTTCTATAGTGGAGTAACGAACCGAACAGGCTAGTAGCACCGACGACCGCAAGCGACATCGTCACCGCCTCGTGCGGGCCGACACCGAGCAAGTAGACCAGTATCGGTACCGTCAAGATCGAGCCGCCGCCACCAATAAGGCCGAGCGAAAGCCCGATCACAGCACTCAAAACTAAACCTAATATGAATAACGAACTCATTCTGTTTACCTTATTTCACGCTCGATTGAGGAGTGTCGCATGCTATCGGAGCTTGGTTCCAAGGCATCTTCGCCAATACCATAGCCATTCCGCATGTGTCTGTAACCGCGGCGAAAACCAGACCGGCTCCGACAAAACCACTGAGAATGTACAGATATGGTGTGACCAAAAAGCCGAGCACTGCGCCTGTTAGAACCAGAAGTCCGGCGGTGAATCTGACTTGGCGCTCGAGCGACCAGATCTTTGACTCGCCTTTGATCACCGGCAGATCCGCTCCGGCCCAGGCGGTCATGCCGCCTTTGACGACGTGAATGTCGGTAAAGCCCCTTGCAGCTAACTTATCAGCGGCTTGTGCGGCACGGTTGCCAGAGCGGCACATTAGATAGACTGGCTTTGAATGATCGATCTCGTCGGCGTGCTTCTCGAAATTTGAAAGCGGCATCAGCTGTGCATCAGCGATGCGCTCGCTATTGAACTCCGAAAACTCGCGGACGTCGATGACCTGGCATTCGCCGCCGGTCTCGAGCATCTCGTTGATTTCGTGAACTGTTGTATGTCTTATCATTAATCTTGATTTCCTCACTTGGTCGTACTATACTCGACTTGTGTATGAGCATATAACTATGTACTCATATTGTCAAGCATAAAATGATAGATCATCAGAAAATGTCGCCGGAGGCGATCGACCACGTAGCGAGCAGGTTCAAAGTGCTTTCAGAACCCCTGCGATTGCAGATGCTGCAGTTCTTGGAAAAGGGCGAAGCAAGCGTCACGGCAATAACAAACGCGGTAAACACTACTCAACCGAACGTGAGCAAACACCTGCGAATAATGCAGGACGAAGGCCTAGTAGCCAAACGTCAAGAAGGCAACACGGTCTATTACCGAATCGCTGACGAATCGGTCTTTGAGCTTTGCGAAGTTGTATGCGGCAGTCTTCGAAATAGGTTTGAAGCAAAGAGTGCGATGTTCGGTTAGCGCTCGTATTCGATAACCCAACGGTCCGGCTCGCCGTCATTCTCGGGCGGAAACACCTGAAAGTTTGTCTGCCGTAAACCGTTGGCAGCAAACCTAGACAGGTCTTTACGTGAAAGCGGCCACGGTAATTCATTAGGTTCGACATCATCCTCACGGCCGCGAGTGACAACAACGAGTTTTCCATTTTCCGCTACAAACGCTGCTACGGCATCGATCACTTGCGGTCGCATTGTAAGTGGTAGTGGTTGGATCGTGTAAATTTCTAGAACAAAATCGAATGCTCCCAGCCAGCCTCTATAGGGCTCAAATAGATCTGCGACTTCGAACTGAATATCAAGGCCACCATACAATCTCTTCGCCCATTCGATCGCAGTCGGCGAAATGTCGAATGCAGTGACATTAAACCCAAGATCATTCAAATATTTCGCGTCGTCGCCAAGTCCGCAGCCAACAACAAGCGCCGAACGGCCATTTCCTTTCAGTTCGTTCGCCTCAGCCCATTGGCGAAAATAGACATTGGGTTCGAGGTCCGCCCACGGAATGATCTCGTTATTTCCATCGGCTTCTTTGTACAACGCCTCGAACCAACCTGTCGCGTCGCCACGTTCGGCAAACTCGGATTGGATCTCTTTTACTCGCTCTCTCAGCTTTTCCAGATCTTGTTCCATAGAGTCTAAAATGGCATATCATCGTCGATCGGAGCACCCGAATCTTTCCACGCTTTCCAGCCGCCGTCCATTGACCAGATGTTTGTATAGCCCATCTTCTGCAAGTTGTCGGCCGCAAGCGCTGATCGGAAGCCACCGCCACAATATAGAACAAGCTCGGTATCTTTATCGGGAAAAGCTTGTACAATGTCGCGCTCAATTATTCCGCGGCCCAAGTGTTTTGCACCGAATGCGTGGCCGTTACGGAATTCATTATCCTCACGAACGTCGATCAGCACGGCACCTCCGGCGATCAATTGCCTTGCACCTCTAACGTCAGTTTCGCGAATTCGACTTTTCGCATCGTCGACAATTTTCAGGAATTCGCTTGAATGTGTCATCTGTTTAATATAAGCTTTGCAAAATCTGATTACCAAGCCGTTCTATTTTTGAACCAACAAGAGTTCGATATTTTTTCGATATTAGGAGAACCATATGAAGAAAACCATCGTTATTGCAATTGCCCTCTGTTCGCTACTGATGACGTCATGTAGCAAAGACGCTGAGGTGAACGCGTTCATCACCGAATTTGAAGCGACGACGAAAGAGATCACTTCAAAGATCGATTCGAATCCAACGGCCGCTGGTGTTGCTGATGCTCAGAAAGCATTCGACGCCAAGAAAGCCAGCCTGAAGGCAAAATGGGATGCGATCAAGGACGCGGTCGGATTTCAGGTAAGCGCCGACACCAAAAAGAAGCTTGACGACAGCGTAAACAAAAGCATGAAGGAGCTAACTGACGTCTCGACAAAGAATGCTATGAAGCTCGCACAGGATGGCGATGCCATTTCCAAATTTCAGGCATTGATGAAAGACTACCAGACCGTTTTTTCAATGAGCAAGTAGCTCGATCTCGTCGAATTCACGCGCGATGTGCCGCCAGCGGTGCATCGCGTTTTTGTTTGTCTGCGTGTAAGCCGTTATAATCCTTGTTTTGCAATTATTCGAATTTCATTTCAGAGGAAACACAAAGTGGCAGAA
>JAEUQI010000143.1 GCA_016789145.1 Blastocatellia bacterium
CAGAAATATCTGAAATACAAAGCTAACTACTTGCCGCAACCGCAGTCATCATTGCCGCAGTTTGTTTTGGAGGAAAATGCATTGCGTTTGAGCCAAAGAGAGAAGCCGACGAACGCGATGGCCAAGGCAACGACTGTGATAACTATTGCGTACTGTAACAAGACTTTCGCAAAGTGCTGCGACTAGCTGAAGCTAGTGGCAATTCATTTGAATCATTCAAAGCCAAGCGCTTTCCCGCCCTGATAAGTAATGAGTGAAGCGACGTACGCCAGGACCGTCATATAGACGAACATAAATATCGGCCAGGACCACGAGTTTGTTTCGCGCCGTACGACCGCGAGCGTGGACATACATTGCATCGCGAGGACGAAAAAGACCATCAAGCTGAGGGCCGTAAGTGGCGTCCAGGCAATCGTGCCGTCATCTTTTTTGGCTTCGCGAACAGCGGTGATGAGTGTTTCGGATTCCTCGTTCTCGTCTTTGCCTACGTTATAAATTATCGAAAGCGTCGAAACCAGAACCTCGCGTGCCGCAAAGCTCGCGATCAGCGCGACGCCGATCTTCCAATCAAATCCCAGCGGCTGAATCACAGGCTCAAGCGCATGCCCGAGCTTTCCGGCATAACTTTGGCGTAGCTGAACAGATTCCGCAGGTTGTTGGTCCGCCGCGACTTCCGTTTGTTGGCTACTGACTACCGGCTCCTGACCGCTTCTTGGAAAGTACATCAACGCCCAAAGTATGATCGAGATCGCTAAGATCACCGTGCCCGCTCGCTTTAGAAACTGCCACGCTCGTGTCAGCATGTTCTGAAACACGGTGCGAAGATTCGGAAGGCGATACGGCGGCAATTCCATCAGAAATGGCGGCGGCGGGGCGTTTAGGATCGTTCGTTTTAAGATAAATGCCGCCCCAACCGCGAACACGATGCCGATCGTGTACATCAGCAGCATCAGCAACGCCCCGACCGACACGAATCCGAACACATATTGTCCGCCAAAAAACGCACCGATCATCAGCGTATAAACCGGTAGACGCGCCGAACAAGACATAAACGGAGCGATCATGATCGTCGCAAATCGATCACGCCGATTCTCGATCGTCCGCGTCGCCATGATGCCCGGAATTGCACACGCAAAACTAGAAATAAGCGGCAGAAACGCCTTGCCATGTAAACCTACTCGAGACATCAGTTTATCGAGCAAGAAAGCGGCCCGTGCCATATAACCACTGTCTTCGAGTAGTGAGATAAATAAAAATAGAAGAAGGATCTGTGGCAGAAAAACTACGACTCCGCCGACGCCCGCAATAATTCCGTCTGAGATCAAATCAGCAAGAATCCCTTCGGGCAAAGCAGACTTTACAGTCTCCTGTAACGCCCCGAAACCCGATTCCAAGAGGTCCATCGGCAACGAGGCCCACGAGAATATTGTTTGAAAAACGACAAGCAGAATGCCAACCAAGATCACAAGGCCGAAAAACTTGTGAGTCAAAACGCGGTCGATCTTGTCCGAAACCAAATGACTCGACTGATCGCTGTGCCACGTCGATTCCTGAACGGCATTCGAAATAAAGCTGTAGCGAGCAAATATCTTGCCACGAGCACCCGATTCTTCTTGCTCCTCGAATGAATACGGGATCTGCTGCGTCGTGCCGATAACAGATGTTGCTTTTTCGGCGAGTTCGTCAATGCCTCGACCGCTCTTTGCATTCACGGCAACAACCGGAACTTTCAAGATCGCAGACAGCATCTCAACGTCGATCTCATGCTTCTGCTTTTCGAATACATCGATCATCGTCAACGCAACGACGACAGGCACGCCAAACTCGAAGAGTTGGGTGACTAGGTATAGGTTGCGTTCGAGGTTTGTAGCATCAACGACCGCGATCACGACGTCAGGTTTCGCAATTCCCTGTTGTTGTCCGCGAATGATATCACTTGCGATCTGTTCGTCGAGCGACGTCGCATCAAGGCTATAAAGCCCCGGCAGGTCGATCAGCGTAGCGTTCGAATCGCCTAACTGCCACGAACCTTCTTTGCGTTCGACAGTAACGCCAGGATAGTTCGCGACCTTTTGTTTTAGGCCCGTAAGAGCATTAAAAAGGGTCGTCTTACCGGCGTTAGGATTGCCGGCAAGAGCGACCGTGATATGTTTTGCAGCAAGCGTGCCTTCCATCGAGTTGGTTTGTTACTTCGCCACCTCGATCATTTCGGCTTCGCGTCGCCGCATCGCCAAACTGTAACCAAGAACTCGGATCTGTATTGGATCTCCGAAGGGTGCGGCCTTCACAACACTGACGGTCGCTCCCGGAACGACGCCCATTTCGAGCAATCGATTTGTCACACGGCCTTCGCCGTTGACGGCTATAACACGAGCCTCATCGCCTACGGCGAGGTCGGCCAAGATTGTCGCGTTCTTAGTTCTTTTTGTCATCTTTCTTGGGCTTGTTCTCCCACAAAACATTCACTATCACCCATTTACCGTTCATTTTGGCGATGTGAATGTAATCAACCCAATCTCGCATCTCTAGCTTGACCGTTGCCGAATTCGTCATCATATCCAGGATCGTGACGTTTTTGATCTGCTCATCTTTCGGCGTATTCTTGCCGCTTCCGGTGCGAATGATCTGCACCAATGTCAACGCCGACATTTGCCCTAGGCTGCTGCGGCCTTGAGCGTTGGTATTCGCTATTCGCTTGGCAAGATCGGGCGATAGAGCGGCTTCCATCTTTTCGCCGTTGCCTTCGTAAAAGCTCTCGGCGTAATCGAGAGCAGCTCGTTTTACGCCTTCGCGGTCGGCATCAGTTTGAGAATAGCCCGTCATTGAGACGGCGAGCGTGATCAACATCACTAAGAGTAAATTCGTTTTCATTTCGTACTCCTGATTTTAGATTTTAGCCTAATTGAAATCCGCTTTCAATTTCATTCAACGGAAATATACAACGAGGCTGGTTGGAATACGATATCTAGCGGAAAAGAGTTGCGTCGCGAATGACAAGGTCAGCTGTGTAGCCGCCGATCATGATCCGCAGCGGCGTGCGTTTGTCGTCGAGCGAAAGCCAGACTTTGATCTGGGCTGAGTCAAGTTGTGGATTCCCTGTCGTGATCGAGATCATCTGAGCCATGAGCCGTTCGCCGCCGATCGTGATATTGTCCGGGTTTGACGGCCGAAGCACGAAGATATAGGGTTTGTCGCCCCAAAATACGGCGACGCGAGTGTCGTTGACGGGATTTGTAGCGATTTTGCTCGGACGTAAATTGAACGACCGCATTGCATAAAGCAGTGAGAGAAGGCTGTGCGTTCCGACCGGAGCATCCGCACGTGAAGCTCCAAAGTTGATGCCGCCCGTTCGCGGATCGAAAGTCAGATTCTGCGACACGTTAGATAAACCACCCGTAAGACGCATGTCGAATTTATACGGAGCAAGCGTATCAGGATTGACCAAAGCCGTCGCACTGTCCGTCATCGACAGTTGCCGAAACGGCGGCGCAATTCCGACAACATTGGCAGTCAGTGTCAGCGTGTCAACATTCTGAACAAGGCGTCGCTGCTTTGCCTCGAGCACTACATCAGCGACCTTTTGTCCGCCAAAATTCACGCGATACTCGAGTTTTTCGCCTAAAGAAAATGCGAGCTCAGGCAATAGCGGCTGATCGTCGACATATTTTGGCGGAACAGGCGTTGGTATCGGCGTTGCGGTCGGCCGGGGCGTTGGAGTTGGCGTCGGAGACGGCGTCGGCTTTACAGGTTCTATCAGGCCGGCGAGTTTTCCTACGAATTCACCTTTTGCGGTCGAGAACCGAATCGAGACTGGCAACTTACGTTCATCCGAAGTGAAATTCACTCGAAGATCTTTGATGCCGTACGAATCGAAAAACGAGCTTTGAACCGTGGTGATCACTGTATCAAACTCGCCCAGATCCGTCTTAACGACCTCGCTCGCACCGGACGCGAATGTCATCACGTAGTTCTCGCCATCCTCGGCAAATGTGAACGAGCCATTCGCTCCGTTCGCTCGGACTCGATAGATCATCGTCGCCATGTCGAGTACCGGCGTAGCTACATCGAGATTGTTGACGATCTTTTGCTTAGGAATTCCACCCGACGCGGCCATACGATCGATATAAAGCGGCAAGCCCGAATCGGCCGCAGCATAAACCGTCCTCCGCTCGTCGATCTGAGCAAAGGCTGCACTTACGATCTCAAAGGTCTTAGCGCGGGCTTGGATCTCGACGGCATCGCGATTAGCAAATCGACCGCGAGAGACGGTTTGCAACTCAAGGAATGCGACGTTTCCAAACTGTTCGAAAGAGATGTTGAACGAGACCTTTTCGCCAATGCGAAAGGTAGTCGGGGTTTCAGAGACACCCTGGGCAGAAACTGCAAAAACAGCCGCCACCAGCACGACTGTCGCAATGAATGTTCTTACGAGAATTCTGCTCATTAGCTTTCCGAGAGTAAATGATCGACGGCAGCTCGACGGTCAGCGGCTCCGGTTATCGGCCGTCCTATCACGGCATACGTTGAGCCTGCATTTATCGCTTCGCTAAACGTCATTACACGCCGCTGGTCGTCATTCGTTGCGTCTTTTGCTCGAATTCCGGGTGTGACTATGACAAATTCATCACCTAGTTCTCCGCGGATCATCGACGCTTCGCGAGCCGATGCAACGACACCGTCGAAGCCTGCATCCTTGGTCAATTTCGCCAACCGAACTACCTGCTCATCGACCGAACTTTCGATGCCGGTCTCACGGAGCACGTTGTCATCAGAACTCGTAAGTACCGTAACCGCAATCATTAACGGAGGCTCGACTCCGTTATTCTCACACGTCGATCGAACGGCTTCAACTGTGCGGCCCATCATTTCCCTGCCGCCAATGGCGTGGACGTTCATCATCCAAACACCAATTTTCGAGGCCTCAACCGCGGCATTTGCTACCGTATTTGGAATGTCGTGAAACTTCAGATCGAGAAAGACCCGATGTTCGCGGGCGATCTCACGCACAAACTCAGGCCCCGCGGCAACGAACAGTTGCAAGCCGATCTTGAACGCACCGACCTTTCCCGACAGTTCCGCAACCAACGTACGAGCTTCGTCTGCGGTTGCAACGTCAAGAGCAACGATGATCTTTTCACTCAGGCTTTCGATATTTGTGGTCGCGGTTGCGGTAGTCGTCATCAACTCTTGCTAATCCATATCCAACGGATTGCGGTAAGGTTTGTCAGGTTGGCCCTCAGCTCGTTTTAGAGCCTCTTGGAATTTCTCTTCGAGCAATCGTTCGCGGTCTTTTTGCGACGACATTTCCTGGGCAAAAATATTCTCGCGGACCTCTTTTTGTCGCTCAAGATCGCTTTTCAGATCGTCGAACGAGCCAAGAACCTTCTTCTTCTCGACGTGAGAAAGCAGCGCTCCCGTAACCGCGTCGATGCTCAACGTGGCTTCGCAACAGGGGCAAATGACTGAAAACTTATCCATCCTAAACCGTTATTATACACGAACTTGCGTTACTGTCTCGCACCGGTCGCACTCGGATCGTTGCCCTGCAGTTTCATTCCGACCGCGATCATCAGATCGACCGCGGTTGCGGCGACCATATTGGGCACACTGGTGCCGGAACCGCGCACTTGCCTGCCGTCTTTCAGCGTCAATGTCAAAACCGAGCCGGTAGCATCGATGAACACCCTTTCCGCCTTTACCAATTGCGGATGGTTCTTGAACACGCGAGTCTCGACAAACCGCCCATGCCTGTCCATCGTCGTTGTCACATAAGAATTCTCGCCCGCCGGCACTTTCATCGGAGGCGGCGTCGGACCGGTTGCGGGTTGATCGACCAACTGCTTGCCCTTTCGAATCATCGGATTGCCGACCTCATTATTCTGGTCAACAGGCGGAGCAGGCACCGATGTTAATTCGACCTCGGGCAACGGCACTTTGCCGTCCGACACTATCGGAGCACTGGGAATGACCGACGAAACAGTCGAAGGCGGAGCGGCGACCGGCGTCGCCGAATTTGTCGGCGACGCCATGCTTGGCTTATTTACTGATGAATTAGCAGGCTTGTTCTCCGGTCCCTGCGAACACGAGACACAAAACGCGACAGTGATCAAAAACAGTGAAATATACTTCATTTAACTGACAACCTCTCCTCAAGCCTCGCTTTTACCGACGGCCATTCATCCTTGATGATACTGAAATAAATACTGTCACGTAAACGCCCGTCGGCACAAACTATGTGCTGGCGAAAAATGCCCTCTTCCTTTGCACCGAGCCGTAAGATCGCCGTTCGAGACTGCATATTAAGAACGTCTGTCTTAAGCTGTACTCGATTACAACCCCAAGTTTCAAATGCATGTGTCAGCATCAAAAGCTTCGACTCAGTGTTTATGGCAGTTCGTTGCCACGCCGGAGCGATCCACGTCCAGCCGATCTCGCAACGCAGATTTGCCGTGCCGATCTCAAAGAATCGCGTCGAACCAACGACCTTTCCGCTCGCCTTTTCGATCGTCACAAAAGGCAACGCCGCACCGCGGGCCGCATCACCAAGAGCCGCCTCGACATACCCGAACATATCCGTCCGCGTCTCAACCTGCGTCGGCGTCAACGCCCACAAACTCGCCTCCAGCCCAACCTCGCACAGCCCATCCAAGTGCGTAAGAGCCATCGGCTCCAACCGCACAAAATCCCCAACCAACGTCACAGGTTTAACGATCATTAGGTAGATTGTAACCGCTGAT
>JAEUQI010000144.1 GCA_016789145.1 Blastocatellia bacterium
GTTGCCGCTAAAGCGGCGGAGATCAATTTTGTTACCGCTAACCGTGGGTTCGGCATCCACGGCTAATTTCCGTTGTCGCTACGCGACTGTAAGAGGTTGCTCGCGAGACGCGTGCGGTCCGTCGGACTATTTAGGCCCGAAGCTAACGAGATACCACTTCCCATCGACTCTTTTTAGCGTCAATTCGGCGGTTTTGGCGAGCTTTTTGGCGTATTTTATGTTGATCTTGGCACTGTCGCCGTCGATGGCGGCGATTCCGTCGGTGCCGCCTTGTTTGAAATCCTCTCGAAATGCCGTCCGCTTGTCGTCAGCGCTCTTTCCAACGTCGCAGATCTCCTTTGCACTTCGTTCGCTACTGCCATCAGGCATACAAAGCGTCGGTAAACGGCTCCAATTCGTGTATCTCGCCGCCTCAAAAAGCGCCAAAGCGACCTGCTCAGGCGTCGCATTCATCGGCGGAGTCGGCGTGACGATCACGACAGGGTTTTCGTTGTTCGATGCAGTCTTGTAGCAGGCGACGGAGAGAATTGCGAGGAAGATAAAAATGACCGTGAGTAGATTTCGCATGGTAAATACATTCAAAAAGCTCCCCTCCTTACTAAGGAGGGGTGGCATCAGCCGCTTTGGGCTGATGACGGGGTGGTTTTTAGCCGCGGATTGAGTCCCTTAACATTCATCTAGAACATGGGATCGCGAAGCGTGGTACTCGTTACAAGTCATGGTGCCTAAACAAAGAACCACCCCGTCAGCGGAAGCCGCTGCCACCCCTCCTTTGTAAGGAGGGGAGCTTTAAGAAGCCCCTCAATCCCAATCATGATGATCGTGTCGTTCGACATGGTAGCCGCACTTTTCTAAGTGCAACTGCACCTCAGTCGCGTGCGAGCTATCACGAACCTCCAAGATGACCTCGATACCGACTCGTCCGAGCGGGGCTAGCCAGATCGCTCGTTGATGGAACACCTCAACGACATTCGCACCGGCGTGGGCGACTTGATTCAACATCTCAGCTAGATTTCCGGGCCTGTCAACGACTAGCAGCTTGAATATAACGTACCGGCCTTCGCGGACCATGACCTGTTCGATCACTCGGGCGAGCAGATTGCCGTCGATATTGCCTCCGCAAAGCACGGTAACGGCTTTTTCGCCGTCGGCAATGTTCACTTTGCCCGCGATGATCGCCGCAATGCCGGCCGCACCGGCTCCTTCGACGACGAGACGGTTATTTTGGGCACAGTGAAAGACTCCGCGGGCGATCTCATCTTCTGTGACCTCGACGACTTCGTCCACCAATTCACGAATGATCGGCAAAGTAAGCTCGCCGGGGCGTTTCACAGCAATTCCATCAGCTATCGTCGGCTGCGAATCAACCGTCGTAGGTCCGCCCGACGCCAGCGAAGTGTTGACCGACGGCACATTCGCCGCCTGAACGCCTATCACACGGACCGTTGGCTTTACCGCTTTTATCGCAGTCGCAATTCCCGAAATAATGCCGCCGCCACCGATCGGCACAACGACGACATCGACATCGGGAAGGTCTTCGAGGATCTCAAGGCCGATCGTTCCCTGCCCCGCAATGACATCTTCGTCATCGAAAGCGTGTACGTAAGTGTAGCCGTGCTCCTGCTGCAATTCCCGAGAATGTGCGACGGCTTCGTCAAACGTCGCACCTTTCAGCACAACCTCACCGCCGAAGTCGCGAGTCGCGATTATCTTGGTCAATGGAGCAAACTCAGGCATCACGATCGTCGAGCGTATTCCATTAAGCGTCGCCGCAAGCGCGACACCTTGTGCGTGGTTCCCGGCGGAACCTGCGACGACTCCGCGAGCCTTTTCGTCGTCCGTGAGACGCGTCATTTTGTTGTAGGCACCGCGTATTTTGAACGAACCGGCTCTTTGGAGACACTCGGCCTTAACATAAACTTCGTGAGAACCTTTGCTGAGTTTGCGATCATTGAGCAACGGAGTCCGCGTGATAATTCCGGCGAGCGTGGAACGTGCCGATTCGATGTCGTTGAGCGTTACCATAGATTGAGCGGAATTATAGCAAAGTAGCTGCGAATACGGTATATTTGCGGTATAGGGATTTGAGGAAACAATATGAACGAACTATTCGGTGCAGGAGCCATTTTCTTGGGATTTCTCGGTATCGCGTTGCTCGTGGTCGCTTGGAAGACGATCAAGATCGTTCCGCAATCAAGCGTTTTGCTGATCGAACGCCTCGGAAAGTTTCATCGATTAGCCTCAAGCGGCCTGAACATAATCGTGCCGTTCTTCGAGAGCCCGCGTGCAGTTTACTGGACCGGCACAAGGCCCGGAACAACCTCGATAGACCTTCGCGAACAATTCATCGACATGCCGCCGCAGCCCGTGATCACTCGCGATAACGTGACGATCAATGTCGATTCGGTCGTTTACTGGCAAGTCACCGATCCAACAAAGGCCGTGTACGAAGTCGCCGATCTCGTCGGTGCTATCGTTCAACTTACGATCACCGGAATGCGTTCCGTAATGGGCGAAATGGACCTCGACCACACGCTTTCGTCCCGCGATCAGATCAACACGAAACTTCGCGTGATCCTAGACGAAGCGACAGACAAATGGGGCGTTAAGGTAACGCGCGTTGACGTTAAAAACATCAATCCGCCCGAAGACGTTCGCATCACGATGGAGAAACAGATGACCGCAGAGCGTAACCGTCGAGCTTTGATCCTTCAAGCCGAGGGCGACAAGCAAGCCGCCATCACGCGTGCCGAAGGCGAGAAGCAAGCGGCCGTCACGCGTTCCGAGGGAAACAAACAATCTGCCATCCTAGACGCCGAAGGCGCTTCGCAAGCTCGTCAGATCAACGCCGCAGCCGAGGCCCAAGCCATCGCCGAGATCGCCGCTGCCATCGGCGACCGTAAGCAGACCGCACAATATCTGATCACGCAAAGATACGTCGATTCGCTCAAGGATATGGCCCGAACTCAGAACTCGAAAGTTATATTTATGCCGACGGAAACAAGCGGCGTGCTTTCGAGTGTCGGAGCATTTAAAGAAGTGTTTTCCGCCACCGGCGAAAACGACACACCGGAATTACCAAAAGCCCCTCGCAGCCCAAGAGAACTGGAGAAATAGTATGAAGAAAGCCTTAGGAATAACAGTCGCAGTCATCGCATTGGCCGCCGTCGGCATTGCGGGAGTCGCTTACAAATACGGAATGATCCTCAATCCGTCGCCATCTGCGCCGCCGCCGGAGAAGTCGGTCTACGATTTCACGATGAAGAATATTGACGGCGTCGATACCAAACTCAGCGACTACAAAGGCAAGGTAACGATGATCGTGAACACCGCCAGCAAATGCGGCTACACTGTGCAATACGAAGGTCTGCAGGCGATATACGAGAAATACAAGGACAAAGGCTTCATCGTCCTCGGCTTCCCTGCGAACAACTTTATGGGCCAAGAACCGGGCACCGAAGCCGAGATCAAAGAATTCTGCACGACCAAATTCAAGGTTTCGTTCCCAATGTTCGCCAAGATCTCGGTCAAAGGCGAAGACCAGCATCCGCTCTACAATTTCCTGACCAATAAAGCGACGAATCCGGAATTCGCCGGCGACGTGTCGTGGAACTTTAACAAATTCCTAGTCGACAAGAACGGCAAGGTAGTCGCTCGCTTTGGTTCGAAAGATAAACCTGATGCCGAGAACGTCATCGCTGCTATTGAAAAGTATTTGGCTGAAAAGTAAGTCAGAACCACCTGCGGTAGCGGGTGGTTTATCGAAGTTTAGAAGTATTACTCCGATGAACCTAATTAAGTTGCTTATCGCCGCCGTGGTCTTGATAGTCTTAGCCATCGGCGGCTTTACCTTTTGGATCTTTCGATCAGTCAACGCCGCCGTCACCCACGACAAGGCAACGCAGTACATCAAGATCGAGAAAGGCACTTCGCCGCGTGAGACTATTGCAAAACTCGCAAGCGAAGGCATCATTTTAAGTGAATTCGCCGCCAACATTTATCTGCGTACATTCGGTGACGCATCGAAATGGCAGGCCGGTGAGTTTCAGTTTCAGTCACCAATTTCTACAGCTCAAGTGTTCAAGGAGCTAGAAAAAGGCGAAGAACGGACGATCAAACTGACAATACCAGAAGGCTTTACGCGGTTTGATATCGCGAAGCGTATCGTCGAAAAGTTACCGCAAACGCCGCCAATCGATGACAAATCCATCGTAATTATGATGGACGACATCTCGATGATCCGCGACATCGCTCCCGAAGCAAAGAACCTCGAAGGCTACATGTATCCGACCACGTACAACGTCCCACGAGACGCAACGCCGCAAGATGTTATCAAGATGATGGTCGAGCAGTTTCGCAAGTTCTGGAAACCAGATTGGACAGCAAAGGCGCGGTCGATCGGTCGAACGCCGCATGAGATCATTACAATAGCCTCGCTCATCGAAACCGAAACCGGCGTCGAATCGGAACGGCCGATCGTTGCCGGTATCATAAACAATCGTCTGTCCAAGAACATCCCGCTCGGCATCGACCAGACCAATGTTTACATCGCCAAGATGCTCGGCAAATGGGACGGCACGATCCATAAGAGCGACCTCGAAGTAGATTCGCCATACAATACACGCATCAAAACCGGCATCCCGCCCGGCCCGATCTCATCCGTCACCGAAAGCTCCATCCGAGCCGCCCTCGAACCTCAGCCAAACGATTACATATTCTACGTCCGCAACGTCGAAGCCAACGACGGCTCACACTGGTTCTACGCCTCGGCTGCCGAATTCGAGAAAGGCAAGGCGAAGTACCAGCAGTGGTTGGAGAAAGAGCGTAAGGAGAAGCGAGAGACACAAACTCAATGATAAAACTCCTCGCCCTAGATCTCGACGGCACAACCTTAAACTCAACGGGCCAAGTTCCAGATGCAAACCGCGAGGCTATTCGTGCGGCTGAGGATACTGGCGTGTTGGTAACGATCGCGACCGGACGGCGCTTTCGGGACGCTCAGCCTGTTGGGATCGATCTGGGGTTGAATGCGCCGCTGATCACGCACAACGGCGGGCTGTTGAAATTTGCCGAGAGCGAAGAGACGGTGCATTGCTCTTTGTTATCAACGGACACGAGTTTGGAGGTCGTTCGTGTGGGCAAGGCGTTTGGCGGTGATGCGTTGGTTAGCACCGATCCGCACGTGCTTGGGACACTTCTGTATGACCGTATTTCGGACGACAATATTCCGCTCAAGAAGTATCTTCGTTGGTCTGAAAGCCTTCACGGCGTTGAGATAGGTCGCAGCGGTGTTGCTCATGTTGAGTTGCTTGAGGACATTCTGCCTGCCTCCGAGGTTGTTCACATTTCGTTCTCAGGCAACTGCGGATCGATGCGTGAGCTTGAAACGACCTTAAAAGATGAGTTTGGAAACAACATCACGCTTCTTGCTACCATCTACCCAGAACTCGATTTCACACTACTCGACATTCTGCCTCCTGATGCCTCGAAAGGCCACGGAGTCGCCCGTCTTGCGGAACTAAATAGCCTTACCGCCAAGAATGTAATGTGCATAGGCGATAATTTTAACGATCTTGAGATGCTAGAGTACGCCGGAACAGCCGTCGTCATGGGAAACGCCGACGCCAAGTTGCGTGAGGTGCCCGATTTTTATACAACATTAACTAACGACGAAAGCGGTGTCGCAGCCGCGATCGAACGCTTTATCTTGAATTAGGAGAATTATTTAGTGGCAAATAGAATTGCAGTTTTAGAGACCAGCAAAGGTACGATCAAGTTTGAATTACTCGAAGCAGATGCTCCGAAAACGACCGAGAATTTCCGTCTTCTCGCTGATAAGAATTACTACGACGGTGTCATTTTTCATCGCGTTATCCCCAATTTTATGATCCAAGGCGGCGATCCTCTCGGCGAAGGCTACGGCGGCGAATCAGCTTGGGGCGGCAAGTTCGCTGACGAGATCGACCGCGGCTCCGCTCTCTATGCCGGTTCTTACGAAAAGGGCACAGTTGCAATGGCAAATAGCGGCCCAAACACGAATGGCTCGCAGTTTTTCATCATGCACGTCGATTATCCGCTGCCGCCGAGTTATTCGAAGTTTGGCAAGGTCATCGAAGGCCACGATGTAGTCGATGCGATCGCCACGGTTCCTCGGAACGGCAACGACAAGCCGCACGAGCCTGTCGTGATGAATAAGGTCTATATCGTTGACGGCGAGTGAATAGGTTGAAAAGTGAAAGAGTGAAAAAGTTCGACTATGAACCAAAACAGTCGCTTTTTCACTCTTTCATATTCACACATTTTGTATGAGGGCGGTTCTCCAACGAGTTTCTAGGGCCAAGGTTACCGTTGACGAGAGGCTCACCGGCGAAATAGGCCTCGGCTTGCTGGTCCTTTTGGGCGTCGGACAAACCGATGACGAAGCCATTGCCGATAAGTTGCTCGACAAGATCATCAAACTCCGCATCTTTGACGATGGCGAAGGCAAGATGAATCTTTCGCTCGATGATATTGACGGCGAGATGCTCGTCGTTTCGCAGTTCACACTTTACGCCGACACTCGCAAGGGCCGGCGTCCATCTTTTATTGACGCAGCGACGCCATCTGAAGGGGTTCGTCTATATGAATACTTCGTCGCAAAAGCTCGCGATTCTATTCGAAAGGTAGAGACCGGCGAGTTCGGTGCTATGATGGACGTCGAACTCGTGAACGACGGTCCT
>JAEUQI010000145.1:0-6024 GCA_016789145.1 Blastocatellia bacterium
AGGAAGGGTTCGCTCTAGTCGCTCCCACGAAATGGAGGAACCCCGAGGGCCCCGAAACTGTATCGAGATTCTGTTTCATAAACCCCGACACTACCGAAAAAGACAGTCAGGATATTCTAGAAACGATGGTCTGATCGCGAGCTCTCTCCGAATTCGCCGAAACCGATCAGTCGGCGAAACTAACTTCGCCGGCCAGTGGTGTCCCGTCACCCGCAAACCCCGTCAAGGGCAATTCTGCACAGTGAATCTCCGTGACTTTTCTAAAGTGATATCCCATTGCAGCGAGGGCGATCCCGTTTCCAAGACTGCGCGGGGAAAGTCTTACGACTCGGAATAAATACTTCCAGAATCTTAGTCGTTCCCGGTCGCACACTCCGAGCCTCACAACTATTTTCATGAAAGATTTGAGTACGCCGATGACGCTGACTCGCTGCAATGCCGCCGCGTCGTTGCGAACACGCGATAAGCAGTCCAGTGAGCGCTGATAGAATTCCTCCGAACCGTAAATGGTCCTTAAAATGCTTTTGTATCCATCGACTAGGCGTTCCCGATCCATTTTTGGAACAAAGTTTAATGAACAATCCGTGTTATTCCCGCTGCTTTGGTGAACGAGTCTGCCTTCACGCTCCAAACGCTTCCAAAGCTGCGTGTCAGGAAGAGCAGTCAAGAGCCCGACCATAGCAAGCGGAATTGCACTGTCACGGATAAAGTTGATTTGTCGCTCGAAAATATCGTCCGGGTCGTTATCGAATCCGACAATAAAGCCAGCCATGACCTCGATACCATAGCTTTGGATCTTTCGCACCGATTCAAGGAGATCGCGTTTTGTATTCTGAGATTTGTTGGCTTCTTTCAGACTTGCGGGCGCGGGCGTCTCAATACCGAGAAATACACGGTGAAAACCGGCGGATTGCATCATCTCGAGTAAAACATCGTCTTCGGCGAGGTTTACGCTTGCTTCCGTCAAAAAAGAAAATGGAAAATTATTTCGCTCGGACCATGCAATAAGATCCGGCAGGAATTTTCTAACCTCACGTTTGTTGCCGATAAAATTGTCGTCAACGATAAATACCGTTCCGCGCCAGCCAGCGACTCGCATGGCCTCCATTTCAGCTAGCATCTGTTCGCTTGATTTGGTACGCGGCGAGCGCCCGTAGATCTCAATGATGTCGCAAAACTCACACGAAAACGGACAGCCGCGTGAAAACTGGACATTCATCGAGGAGTATTGGTTTATGTCGATCAGACTGAAATCCGGCACCGGCGTGGACAAAAGCGAGGGGCGCTCGACTGCTTGATAAATGCGCTTTGGCGAGCCACGTTTCAAATCGTCGATAAACTCCGGCAAGGTGGTTTCTGCTTCACCTACGAAAATAAAATCCGCTTCCGGTACGAGATCCGAGCTCGTCGAGACATACGGGCCGCCGACTGCGACTCGCTTGCCAAGTTCTTTAGATAATTTTACAACCTGATCAAGTGATTCCCTCTGGACTATCATCGCGCTGAGAAAAACAACATCCGCCCATTCAATATCGCTCTTGGTTAGTGGCTGGACATTCATATCTACGAGACGCCGTTGCCAATTCTCAGGCAGCAGGGCGGAAACGGTCAGCAGCCCAAGCGGTGGAAACGCGGCCTTCTTGCCGACAAACGACAATGCGTAGCGAAAGCTCCAGTAAGTCTCCGGGAATACGGGGTAAACAAATAATACTCTCACGATTAATGCCTCCGGCGGAAAGCTGAATACTGATCTTGATACAGATCTCTTGATTTGAAAACGCCCTGCTTTTCAGCAAGAGCTTTCTCTCAGTAATTCCAATGCTATCAGCTATTTGCGGGGACAGATGTAAGAGTTGTGTAATAAGTAGAGGGAGGGGGAAATGACGAAAGAGCGCGGCGAAAGTTCGTTCCCTAAAACCTTGGCGAACGCGATAGCCGGCGCATGGTGGCCGCATTCCGTTCAAATCAAATAGTCGTTCCGCCGCATTCAAACGCGGACTCGTCCTCTTCGTCGAGCACCGGCAGAAAGATCTGCTTTGATTTGTCTTTGTCCGGGCCAACGCGCTCATACAGCGCCGCTCCTGCGAGCTTAAGGTAATTTATCCCAGATGCGGCAAGCAACTTAGACAGCCTTTGGGCATATTTTGAAATATGATCGTCGACAAACGTTATTGACGCCCTGGAAGTTAGGATGGCACTTTCACTATCGCCGTTTTCCAGAGCATAAAGTTCTTTCAATCGCAGATACGCGACGAATCCGGTCTCGACCGCAACATGATCAGGCACCTCACTTGTGGTCGGATTATAAGAGAACGCGTCGTAGAAGCTATTCAGTTCCGCCAGCATGTAACCCGGTTGAACCCAGCCGCGATAACTGACCTCGCGACCCGGGGCCGGTCCTCCCGGCCCGAAGATGGAATGAAATAGTCCTTCACTGGCCTCTTTCTGAGCGGCTTTTGCGGCACGTTTCAGTTTCTTGTCTCTAACGGGGTTTGCGAGATTTGCGACCTGCTTTAGCCAGTCATTTGACGGACAATCGAATAGAAGGCTTATCAGCCGCCATTCCGCCGCCTCGGCGAGCAGATCTCTAGTACTGTTTTCCTGGATTTTCATAGTGGACACCTGGTTAGTGCTTTCCTCCGCGAAGTCTTACGCGGTCAAGCATTTCATGCTTCTCTTTATCGGATAGCAGTCCGTCAAGCATTGGATAAAGAAAATCGGCCTCACGCCGGTCGTGATGGCTGCAAAGGCGAAGGTAAAACGCTTCGCGATCCAAAAGCTGAAGCAGTACGCGGTCCAGCTCAGATTCGGCCGGCATTTCGCTTGTCTTTTGTTTGAATAGCTCAATGTACGAACGCATCTTGGCGTGATCGTCATAGAAGAGTTTCGGAGACCCAGCTGCAGGGAAGTCCGCCCGCTCTTCATAAACCGGCAGCAAAATGCTTTCTTCGTCCGCCATATGATTAAGAAGCGTGGACTCGTAGGCAATGAGAATGCGGAGAGCCTTTTCAAAATCAAAATGAAGCAGTGCCCGCTGGTGTTCGAAGAATAATTCGTCGATCACCTTGTGAACCTTCATTAGATCAGTAATCACCGCCATAGTTTCTCCCGATCACTTCAATATCAGCGGCACCCAACCGGTCCGCATCTTTCTTGCACCCACCTCGATGTGGGAGCCTTCCCAAACCGCAAACGCGATCTGCGAGGGCGTCGCTGCTGAGAAACCGGTTGGCATCGGCCGCGAGATGACGACGGCCCAACCTTTAGCCGTTTTGACGCCTTTTCCCTTTGAGAAAGAGTTCGGGGCAGGCGACAATGTGCTCGGCCCTTCAGCGATCAGGTCTTCGACCGGTTGTTCGCGTGGTCCGGAACGCCGGCTTCCGAGTGCTCGTGCCGGAGCGTATCGAGCCGCAGTCTCCGCCTGGGCCTGGGGGTTATTCTCGAGCGGCTTGGCCTCTGCCGGGTAGTGGTCGATCGATGCATTTGGATAGATCGCGTTGATATTATCGGCTCGTCCTTCAACGATCGCTTGCCAATCGGCACGCCAGTATGAGATCTCAACTGTCTTCCCGACCTCGCCCATTTGCGGGGCTGGAACATTTGGATCGAGCTTTGAAGGAAGTTGTACGGCGCAGCCGTCAATGAAATGCCTGGGCCCCGGCATGTCGCTTTGGCTCTCATCCAGCCATTCGAGCCTGAATGCTATTTCACTGCCGTTGGTGATCGCCTTGACCATTACCTCAGGCGTCGACGGTTCTAACAGTCGCGGCTCTACTAGATCCTGCAGGATCATTTTCGATGCGTGGAGCGAGACTGCATCCCAGACGGCCGCATTCGGGTCAAGAGTGAGCTCCTTGACCTGAGTTACGTTGACCTCAACCGTTGGGACCTGAACCTTAGTGCACGAAGTCGCGAATAGAAGAGCCAAAATCGTGAGCCACGTTATGAATCGCATAAAGAACCTCCTCACGGACAATTGGTGCGCGTGATCTGATATAGCTTGTCGTATGCCGGGCGAATGTGGACTGGTTCCTTGAATGGCACATTGACCAGCTCTTTTCCATTCTCATCCATTCCGATCGCCTTATCGCCGACACGTTTCCATTTGCGCATTATCGCCTCGGTCGAGCCGAAGAGGCCTAATAAGCTCGTCAGGTCCTGATCGTTCGGTGCGTTTCGGTAGATCTCGACTGCCTTATCTGTACCGGGGCCGAACATCTGGCGGGTAAACGCCGTTGGCACGTGGATAGGCGGAATGTAGTAAACGTTAGGCTCAAGGCCGAACTGCGGGAAGAGCGGCAAGGCGACCTTCTTGATATGGACAAGATAATCGATCGGGTTATCAGCCTCGGCCTTGTCCGGCGTATTGATAAATCCGGCAACGCGGATCTTACCAATGCAGTTGGCGAAACACTGTGGTGACAGCCCCTGCTCGATCTTCGGATAACAGGCGATGCATTTTTCCGATGTCGACGTCATCGGGTTGAAAAACACCTTCTTATACGGACAGCCGCGAACACATTCCTGATAGCCGCGGCAGCGGTTTTGATCGACAAGAACGATGCCGTCCTCGGGCCGCTTGTAAATCGAACCTCGAGGGCACGATGCCAAGCATCCCGGATACGTGCAGTGATTACAGATACGGGCGAGATAGTAGAACCACGCCATTGCGTGTGGGATCTCGATGCTGGCGCCGTGCTCGATGCCACCGGCACAGTCGTCTTCGCCAACGTTCGGATAGGCGTAGTCCTCATCCTCCGGCCGCCAACCGAGAACGCGTTCGCCGGCAGGTGCTGACTCAAAAATAGTGCTTCCTTTATAAACAGATTGACCATTTTCCTCACCCCAATTTTGCCCATCGAGCAAACTCAGGAGATTAAGGTCCCAAGCAAGCGGATAGGAACCGTAAGGCTTGCTTTCGACGTTGTTCCAGAGCATATACTCCTGCCCCTTGCCCGAAGTCCACGTCGTTTTGCACGCCAGCGTGCAGGTTTGGCACGCGATACACTTATTCGTATCGAAGACGGCGGCAAATTGCTTTTGCGGCCTGCTTTCGGGATACCAATAGGACATTTCTCGTCCGAGCTGCCAGTTATTTACGCGAGCCATAGTTTTTTCTCCGTGTTGTGATCTTTTCGGTCTATTTTGCTTGGGTGCGCAGTGATGGAAAGGGTTGCGAATGACGCGCTGAGAACGAAGATCTGGCGTCCGATGTGCGTCGTTCGGGCTGCGAGAACAAGGGAGGCGATCGCGAGGATTAGAACAACGACTGCGTTCCAACGTGCCAAAGCCTTTCCCCAGATCGTCCCGATCAAACCGACGAGAGCGAATACGCCGGTCAGTTCGATCGCGACAAATGTTGGCAGGGCAGATGTCCGGTGGGCGACGATATTTGTCCAGGGCGGCCCGGACATAAGGTGAGCGCCCTTCCCGGCTATCTCACCCGTTGCGTAGACCGCTAACGTTACCAACGCCGTTACGACGAATAGCCCTTGACTCGCCCGCATGACGTAGCTGTCCGGCCGCAGCATTCCATAAAGGAGCAGCGCAATGCCGAGTATCATCCCGAGAAGCGGAATGTAGTTCAGAAAAATGTGTATTCGCGCCGGATCCATTTAGTTCACTACTTCTTGCCGACAAAATCTCCTGCAATGTAACGTTTCATTGCATCCGATTCATTTCTAGGCCGGATGCCAAGCTTGGTCGGACGCCATAGCGGTTCGTCACCTATGCCGCCGGGTTCGGCTTTGGTGATCTTGATAAATGATTCACGGGGAGCACCGGTCGGGCAGTGAATGTCGGCCGCAAAACCCTTGCCCATCTCCTGGCCGAACATACCTTTGCGAACCAGGGAATCGGTCATCCAGGTCGGTTTTAGCCAACCACGGGTTGCCGATTGATGCGAGCCGGAGCGAAACATAGCCTGATAGTTCGTCCGTGGATTCTTTGCTAGGCCGTCCTTACGCTCTTGCTGTCCCTGCTGCGAACCGGGCGTCGCGCCGTACATGTTGAACCACATACGCG
>JAEUQI010000145.1:6034-6340 GCA_016789145.1 Blastocatellia bacterium
CGCGTCACGCCGCGGGGCGTACCCGGATAATACCTAGCACGACAGAGCAGCCGGGCAAATGCATAATTCTTCTTATCCTTTTGCCATCCGCGGAACGGACGATCCTCGGGATCGGCGTCGATCCAAACATAGTCGCCGTCATTGACACCAAGTTCTTGAGCGTCCGAAGGGTTGATATCGACGTATCCCTCAGTGACAAACGGCGAGCGTTTGTCGCGGCGATATATATCGCCGAACGGGCCAAAAAGCATCGCGTTCATATCCGTGTCGATCGGCGTGGTGTGCGAGCCATGGCGGAATTTTGGC
>JAEUQI010000146.1 GCA_016789145.1 Blastocatellia bacterium
ATCTGGGCTATCTTTTGATAGCGATCCTTAGGGTCTTTTGCCAGAGCCTTATCTACGATCTTCTGAAGGTCAGCGGGCAGAGCTTCCTTTCGTTGTTCAGCGAGCGGTTTTGGTGTGCCGTTCAATACTTGATGGCGGACGTCGATGACCGTCTTGCCCTGAAACGCCCAAATACCGGTCAGCATTTCGTATAGAAGGACGCCGGTCGAGAAGATATCGCTGCGGTGGTCAGCACGTTCGCCACGAGCCTGTTCAGGAGCCGCGTAGGTTGCAGTACCGTATGGAATTCCGAGTTCGGTCAACTCATGCTTGTCGTTGCCGGAGTGTTGATCTGCGTAGTCATCTTCGACAAGTTTTGCTAGCCCGAAATCCAGTATCTTCGCTTGGCCGCTTTCCGTGACCATGACATTCCCGGCTTTGATATCACGATGAATTATGTTCTTCGAATGAGCGTATGCGAGAGCGTCGGTGACTTGAATTGCGATCGAAAGAGCACTCTTTAGTTCAAGCGGCCGACCATTTACGAGCTGCCTGACGTTCTTGCCCTCGATGTATTGCATCGCGATGTAGAACAGTCCGTCGGCGTCGTTAAAATCGTAGATCGTACAGATGTTTGGGTGGTCGAGCTGAGAGCAAAGCTGGGCTTCGCGCTCAAAACGTTTGAAGTTCGCGGTCTTCTGCGTAAGTTCCGGCGGGAGAACTTTGATGACGGCCTGGCGATTGAGCTTGGTGTCTAGAGCCTTGTATACCGTGCCCTGGCCGCCCGAACCGATCTTCTCTAGAATCTTATATTGGTCGATCTGCGAACCGATCATACTTAGTGTTTAACGCAAAACCAAAAAAAGCAAAATGCAGAATGAGTGCTCAAAATTTGCCATTTTGCATTTTACATTCTGCACTGTCGTTGTCCGGCCAACTGCCGGCTCAATCTATGTGTACCGTTCAGCCACGCGGCGGGTCGCCCCAGCCGGAACCGACAAATTTACCGTTATCAACAATGCACGGTACGGTCGGGTCGCCGCCTGAGAATGCAAGCATCTCTCGTTGGCGAGCCTTATCATTTTGAGCATCGTATTCGACGAAGGCAATGCCGTTCGCGTTGTAATGGTCGCGGGCCTTTTGACAATACGGACAGCCCGGTTTTATGTACATTACTAATGCCATTGTTCAAAATTACACCTTTTGGATAAGATAATCTAGCTACAGCAGACCGACAAGATACAAATTCGGAATTATGTGACATTGTTCGCCGAGACGATCAATTATGGACCTTCAAGATTTCTTTCAACCCTACGAAAAACTCATCGAGATCGACATCATGGGCCGTAAATGTTCGGTGCCTGAGAACAATACGCTGCTGCGCGGCTTTCAGTTTCTATCGATGGAATCGATCAGCTACGGCGATTTCTGTTGGAACGGCGACTGTCTCAATTGCCAAGTCTGGATCAAGAATGGTGACAAGGAGAAGGGGATCATAGCCTGCCGCACGAATGTTGCCGAAGGAATGGAGATCATAAGGATGTCGGACGAGATCGAGCTGACGGAGGAATAGGACGCCGAATCCTTTGGTGTTCTGACGACGAATAAACTCAAATATGAGACCTCTCAATTTAGTGAGAATTGCAGTTGCCCTAGCTGCGTTTGGCTTGACTGCGTCCGCACAGTCGGGTGTGTTTTTCATTCCGTCGACCGATACTCAAGAGAAGAAGACCCTTCACGTTACTCTCGAAACTTATTCACACTTTGCGAAGTATAGAGATGGTGGTTTTCAGTCATACGGGTCCGCTATCGTTTATGGCGTTAGGAAAGATGTTGAGGTCGGTGTGAACTATTACTTCACACTCGACGCAGACGGCAGTGCTCATGAATTGCAGCCAAATATCAAATGGAAGGCGTACGAAGGTGAGAAAAATGGTATCGCAGTCGCCGTCGGCACCGTTGCATTCATACCGTTGAACGAAAATGCTGGTGATCGTGCGACGGCTCAGTTTTATGTAAACGCGAGCAAAAGATTCGAATCAGCAAAAGACCTACGGTTAACGGGCGGACTATACGGTGTTGCGAATGCAAATGGTAATTATGGGTCGAAGTCCGGCGTAATGCTCGGCGTCGAACAACCGATCACGTCCAAACTCAGATTCATAGCAGATTGGACGAGTGGCAAAAATAGCCTCGGGTATTCGAACGTTGGCTTTAGTCTTGACCTCAAGAGATCGCAGAATTTATCAGTAGCCTATACGATCGGAAACTTCGGCCGCCGTAACAACTTCCTCTCGATCCATTACGGCTTTACGATCAAATAGACGAATTGGTTAGTATTTAGGAACTGTCGGGTCGACGTCGTTTGACCAGGCCGTAATGCCGCCGACCAGATTGTATAGTTTGCCGGTATAGCCGGAGCGTTCGAGAGCCTCGATGGCTCGGGCAGATCGGCCGCCCATTTTGCAGTGGACGATACAGTCGCGTGAGGCGTCGAATTCGTCCATTCTTGTCATGACCTCGCCAAGCGGAATTAGCTTGGCTCCCTCGATGCTCGCGAATGCGTATTCGTCTGGTTGACGCACGTCAATAAGTTGGACTTCGCCCTCGTCCATTCGTTGTTTTAGTTCGGTTGCAGTGATCTCTAGCATACTTATCTCCAATGGTTGACGTAATAGTAGCATTTGAAACTGCATTTGTTTAGACGGCGAAATGCTTGTATTAGCTTTGCGTTGGTTGACAAAAGTTTACAAAACGGCGGTTCGATGCCGTGCTCAAGTGTAATAAACTAATGAACTTAGACGCGAATACTATGTCGATTTCGTTCAAACGAGTAGTTTATCTGTCCGCAATTGCGACGCTGTCCGTGGTGTTTGCGACTTCGTGTTCGTCCGGTTCGGGCAAAGGTGGTGCAAATGCGAACGCGTCGGCAGAGAAGCCGCCGATCCAGGTGACGGTTGGTCGAAGTATCGGCCGTGAGATAGGTTCGACCATCTCCGCATCAGGGAGCTTAGTGGCGGAGGAGACTTCTGATGTCGCACCCAAGGTCGCAGGCAAGGTCGTAAGTGTTTCGATAAATGTCGGCGATTTTGTCGGCGCCGGGCAGACCATCGCAAAGGTCGATGATCGGGAAGTCAGATACCAAGTTTCGATAGCACAGGCGGCTGTAAATTCTGCGCGGTCTGCAGTTCGGCAGGCAGAGGCTCGGCTCGGTCTGTTAGACAAGAACAGATTTGACGCGTCGGTCGTGCCTGAGGTTCGGGCAGCTAATGCGAACTATGAACAGGCCCAAGCCGAACTAAGGCAAGCTGAGGCGAACGAGAAACGCTACCGAGAATTGAAGGAAAGCGGAGACGTTGCCGAGATAACCTACGAACAATTCAAGACGGCACGTGACACCGCAAATTCGCGTGCAAACAATGCCAAGCAGCAGCTCGAAGCCGCTATCAATACGGCAAAGCAGAGCAACCAAGCCATCTTGACCGCTCAAGCAGGCGTTCAAACGGCGATCACTCAGCTGGAGAACGCACAAAGGAATTTGGCTGACACTTCGATCAAAGCTCCGTTCGGTGGCTATGTAAGTGCACGACCGGTCGCGGTCGGTGAATTTGTTTCGACGTCGTCAGTTATCGCGACAATTCTAAGAACCAATCCGATGAAGGCCCAGATCCAGATCGCTGAGGCCGACGTCCCTTATATCGTTGGCGGCCGCGGAGTTTCGCTTGAGGTCGATGCGTATAAGGACAGAAAGTTTGCCGGCACCGTCTCAGCTGTAAATCCTGCAGTCGATCCGACGTCGCGTTCAGCTATGGTCGAGGCATTGGTCGAGAACAACGGGAATCTGCTTCGCTCCGGAATGTTCGTGCAGGCAAAGATCACTCGCGAGGGCGGCACCTCAGGCGTATTCGTGCCGAAATCTGCGGTTTATAACGATGCAAGCACGCAGTCGCAGCGCGTTTTTGTCATCGTCGAAGGCGTCGCTAAACTCAAGACCGTCCAACTCGGCGTCGAAGAAGGCGACATGATCCAGATCGTAACGGGCGTCGATGCCGACCAAAACGTCGCTACTAGTAATTTAGACCAGCTCTATGAAGGAGCAAAAGTTTCATCCTAGTTTCTGCAGTATCGAGACTTTGAAATATGCAATGGTTAGCTGAAATTTGTGTCCACCGGCCGGTTTTCGCTACCGTGATCGTCTTGTTTCTGACGGTCGTCGGTGGCTTTAGCTTTTTTACGCTGGGCGTTGACCGATTTCCCAAGATCGACCTACCGACGATCTCAGTTCAAACGCGAAATCCCGGTGCTTCGCCCGAAGAAATTGAGTCTGAGATCACTGACCTGGTCGAAGGGGCACTGAACACAGTTCCTGGCGTTGATGAGATGCGTTCGACGTCGTCGCGAGGTTCGTCGAGCGTTAACCTGACATTTAATCTCGAAAAAGATCCCGACCAAGCATTCCAAGAAATTCAGCAGAAATTGAGCGGAGTTACGGGCCGATTGCCTGACAATGCCGACCCGCCGCAGGTGCAGAAGAGCGACCCTGATTCGCAGCCGATCTTGATGTATTCGGTCAGTGCTCCGCGAGACGTGATGGAGCTGTCGGATGCGGTTGAAACGCTGATACAAAAACGCTTGGAATCAGCAGACGGCGTCGGCGAGGTCTTCATGTGGGGCTCGCGGCAGAAACAGATCAAGATCAACGTTAATCCCGATCGTCTTAAGGCGTTCGATTTGTCTGTAACACAAGTCTCAAATGCTGTTCGTGCACAGAACCAGGAACAGCCGGGCGGTTCGCTCGTCGAAGGGCCGAAAACACTAGGCGTCCGTACGCTCAGCAAGCTTACCGAGGTCTCGCAGTTCGCAGAGATCGTCATCGCCAATCGAAACGGCTTTCCGATCAAGATCAAGGACGTTGCGACCGTAAAAGAATCTGGTGCTGATCCTTCGACGGCAGTGTTGCTCGATGGCACGCAGGCTGTCAGCGTCGGTATTCGGAAGCAATCCGGTGCAAACACGATCGCTGTCATCAACAATGTTAAAGGCAGAATGGCGGGCATCATTCCGACCTTGCCATCAGACATGAAGATCGCATTGATCCGCGATCAATCTGAGTTCATCAACAATAGCCTTCACGCGATCGAAGAGCATTTGATCCTCGGCGGACTGTTTGCGGCGATCGTAGTTTTCTTGTTCTTGTGGAACTGGCGTTCGACCGTTATCTCGGCATTGGCGATCCCGATCTCGATCATTGCATCATTCGCGGCTATTGCGGCGCTTGGTTATTCGCTAAACCAGATGACGATGCTCGCTTTGACCCTGATGGTCGGCATCGTTATCGACGACGCGATCGTAGTGCTCGAGAACATCTATCGATACGTCGAAGAAAAAGGCATGGATCCGATGGCCGCTGCCGTTGAGGGCACGCGTGAGATCGGACTTGCGGTACTTGCGACGACGCTGAGTCTGCTTGCCGTGTTTATTCCTGTTGGGTTTATGACAGGAATTGTCGGTCGGTTTATGTCGTCGTTCGGTTTGACGGCCGCTGCGGCTATCGCAGTTTCGCTCATTGTCTCGTTCACGATCACACCGATGTTAGCGGCGCGTTGGATCAAGAGGAAGGAAGGGGCGAAGGGAACAAAGGCAGAACAGGAGACCGAAGGTTCGACGACCGATGGTGCTGATCAACAAAGCCATTCTCACGATTCGAAAGACGGCTGGTTCTACAGCAAGATCGACGCCGGATACACTTGGCTGCTCAAGCTCTCGATGCGGTTCCGCTGGGCCGTGGTGCTGATCTGTATCGTTACGATCGCCTCGATCTTTCCGCTGTACAAATTCGTAGGTATGGCATTCTTGCCGGACGAAGATGAATCGCTATTCCAAGTCAATCTTCGAGCTCCGCAGGGTACATCGCTTTCTGCGACACAATCGATACTAGATCGCATCGCTCGCGACATTCGTGATCAGCTTCCCGGCGTCAAGGGAACGGTCGTTCTCGCAGGTTTTGGGCGAGGTTCGGGCCCGAATAATGGCTTTATCAACGTTAGCTTGTTACCGGTAGAAGAGCGCGCGAAATCGCAAGCGGAACTTATCAATCAAACACGGGGGATCGTAAAGCAGTATTCCTCAAAAGATTATCAAGTCTCAGTATCAGCCTCATCGTCGATCGCGCAAGGGATCGGCCTCGGCCGTGGTGGTTCGGGGATTGGTTTCTTCATCGCCGGGCCGGACATGGT
>JAEUQI010000147.1 GCA_016789145.1 Blastocatellia bacterium
ATTTTCGAAGTTGAAATTCTCGCCCTTAAATCGCGTGTGCGAAGCCTGAACGTTCAGCGTATTCGTATCGTCCAGAATGATGTCCGTACGGCCAAAGATCGCCGTTGGATTGTTCGTGCCGCGTTGTTCGCCCTCTAGAGCGGCGACGCTTGCGGGAACAACTGCTCCGGGCAGCGTCTGAAACTGCACTACAAAAGGAACTCGCAGATAGTTCTGCTCAGCGGCAAAGAAGAAGAACGCACGATCCTTCTTGATCGGCCCGCCGATGGCTCCGCCGAACTGGTTCTGTGCGTTGTCGAGATCCTGATCAAAAGCGTCTGGCGAAGTGAGCGTTTTGTTTCGGTTGAAGTAGAAAAGCTCGCCGTGAAATTCGTTGGTTCCGGATTTAGTAACCGCATTTACAAAGCCCGAGCCCGTTCGGCCGATCTCAGCCGAGGCACCGCTGCGGACTACCTGAAATTCGCGAACAGCACTCTGCGGGAAAAAGAATGTCGCTTCGTTGCCGCCGCGTTGGTTGCCCTGCAGCGGATCGTTGAAATCAGCACCGTCGACCGAGACATTCGAGTTGATCGAACGCTGTCCCGAAACAACGAGACCGCCGCGATCGCCTTCCTGCACGACGGCAGGCGTCAGTTGCACGAACTCAGTAAAATTACGACCGCGAACCGGCAGATCACTCACGAGTCGTGGCGAAATGGTCGAGCCGACCGATTCCGATTCCGTGCTAATAACGTCCGTAGCCGCAGAAACATCGACCGTCACGCTCGCACCGGCCAGTGCCAGCTCGATCGCGACCGGCGTCGTTTCGCCAACAGTTAATTGAACACTAATTGGTTTTTCAGCAAATCCTGATGCCTTGGTCGTCACCGAATAACGCCCGACCGGCAACACGCTTGCCGAAAATGTGCCGTTCGAATTGGTCGTAACGACGCGTTCGAGGCCTGTGTCAAGGTTGCGGATCGTGACGGTTGCCCCTTGGACAAAGGCTCCGTTCGGGTCCTTTACGGTTCCCTCGATACCGGCACTGCCCGAATCAGACTGAGCAAAAAGCGGAGTACAAAATAATGCGACTATCGCGAAAAGTGAATATAGATGTTTCTTCATAACACGAATTTCGGCCGCAAACAGCGCACCGAGGCGTTACCTATCATCGGAATCTAAAATTACTTGGTAGCAATCACCGAAGATATTACGCACACGTTAACAGCGTGTGAATTGCGTGTTAAGAAGTTGTTAACTCTTGGAATGGATTTTTATGATGTTAAATAAGCGATGGCTTGAGTTATGGCTATTCTTGAGATAGGTAAGTGTTAATCGTCGGATTTTGCGTGACGATCTGATCGGCGATGTGAAAAAAGGCTTCTTTCAGCGAACCAAGTTCTTCTTTGTATAGCAAACGACCAAGATAATCGAGGTCTTTCCAAGGCGAATATTCGGGATCAACCAGTGCCATTTGACACTCCGTTCCAGCATTCACAATCTGTAACGACGCGGCACAGGTTTCGGTAAAGTCACCATATCCCTCTTTGACAGCAATCGCGACGTGAGCTGTCCGAAAGCCTCCGCATTCATGTAATGCGGCTAAGTAAATACTCGCTCCTTTGCCATTGTCATAAACGGATCCGCGACTAACGGTAAACCTCTCTTCGCAGTGCGGACAGCTTTCAATTACGTCTTGGAAATCGATAGTCAGGTCACTCACTGTCTGACTCCGCACTATCAGAATCAAAATGTAGCGGCGAATGTTTTGGGTAGCGTTGGGTGCGTCCGTATTCGAGCACCTCAGCCTTTTGTTTCTCTGTTAGTTGACGCCAGTAGTACATGTTAATCGCCGCCTAAAGGCGGGACTCCGAGCTTATATTATCGTCGTAACTATCTCTCTGATACTTCGCTGCAGCTCGCGGTCGTCGGTTATGGTGGAACAAATGACGATTTCTACTTAAAACTCATCGTCGGAGTCTGGCGGCCTCTCGTAACGCGTCCATGGTCCTCCTACATATTCTCGAACCGCGTGCCAACCCGGCTCAAGGTCGGCAATCGCTAAAACAGTAGGGTCATGTTGTACAACATGTTCAAGACAAACAACCACCCCATCATTAACGAAAGCATCTGACGTCCCGATAAACTGCCAGCCGTGATCGTCCTCATCGTGTGATACCAAGAGGATTGGCTCCTCACCGTCCATGACTTGCCGCATCGAAAGTACTGCGCAGTTTCGCGGTTGATCAAACGGCCAAGGATCTAGTTCGTTGGGTGTCGTCATTGTCTCAAAAGAAATCCTTTGGCCTCATCTCAACTAAATTATGGTCGTCACGATCTCTCTAATACTTCGCTGTAGCTCGCGGTCGTCGGTGATGGGGGAGCAGATGGCGACTTCGGCGGCGGCGATGGGGGAGATGCCTTGGGCGATCATTTGGGCGGCGTAGATGAGTAGTCGGGTCGAGACGCCTTCTTCGAGGCCGTGGCCGCGGAGGTTGCGGACCTTTTGGCCTATTTTGACGAGGTCGGCGGCGGTTTCGATGTCGATGCCGCCTTCTTTGGCGACGATCTGTGCTTCAGCTTCGGCGTCAGGGTAATCGAATTCCATCGCGACGAAGCGTTGACGTGTGGACTGCTTGAGATCTTTGAGGATCGACTGGTAGCCCGGATTGTACGAGACGACGAGCATGAAATCGTCGGGAGCCTCGATCACGGTGCCGCGTTTTTCGATCGGCAGACGGCGGCGGTCGTCGGTGAGCGGGTGGATGATGACGACGGTGTCTTTGCGAGCCTCGACGACCTCATCGAGATAGCAGATCGCACCGTGACGAACCGCGGTCGTCAAAGGGCCGTCGTGCCAGACGGTTTCTTCGCCTTCGAGCAGGAAACGGCCGACGAGATCGGTCGAGCTGAGATCTTCGTGACACGCAACCGTTATCAGCGGACGATTCAATTTGTGCGCCATGTATTCGACAAAGCGCGTCTTGCCGCAGCCCGTCGGGCCCTTGAGCATCGCGGGCAGCTTCGCCGCAAACGCCGCTTCGAATAGCTCGACCTCTTGTCCGATGGGCAGATAGAACGGTTCTTTCGTGACCTTGTAATTCTCGACAGCTAATTCCATTTTTAGTTCTTAAAATTCTTCCAATCTCCCCAGATCGCGAGCGTCACGCCGGCAGTTTGTAAGTTTACGAACAGCGTTTTGCCGTCTGGTGAGAACGTCGAGCCTGCAAATTCGCTGCGAGGAAACTCTTTGCTGACGTTACGAGCGAAATCCGCCATCGCTCCGCCCGGCGTCAAGATCCGCAGGAAATTCTTCGATTCCATATTCGGATAATCACCGTCTTCGCAGACGAACAGTAGCTGACTCTTTGGCATTATGCAGATGTTGTCGGGCATAAAGAGTGTGTCTTTGTTGGGCGATTCGTACATCAATTTAAGCACGCCTTTGTCGCGGCCGTCGCGTTCGTAACGCCAGATCTGTCCGCCCTGATTGTCGCCACCGCTCGTTGCCGTGAAGTAAATTCGTCCTTTCTTGTCAGCACAACAGCCCTCGAGCCTCGAAAATGTTGCTCCGCCTTTTGCCAAGCCTTGCTTGTAAACGGCGCTTTCATCGACATCTGCTTCTGCAGGATCTGGATTATCGATCGTCACCCAAACGGCGTCGTAGTTTGTTCCGACCTTCTGGCCTTTTCGCGTATCAAATTGCGGTTTGCCATCGATCGCAAGCATCTGTAGCGTTCCGCCCTGAGCGAGTTTCTTTTTGCTGTTGGGAATAAATCTGTAAAATCCCGCCGAGCCCATGTCTTCGGTCTGATAGACAATGCCTTTTTTGTCGAAAGCGACAGCTTCGTGGACGAAGCGCCCCATCGCCTTGAGCGGGACTGCCTCGACGGCAGAATTTGCGGACGCCGGCACATCGAAGCAATAGCCGTGCGGTTTTGCGTAGCCGCCGGATTTCACACCCTTGGAACTCGTTCGAACCGTCTGCCCGAGCGTGGTTTCCTCGCAAGTGATCCAACTGCCCCACGGCGTCGGTCCGCCGGCACAGTTGATCAGCGTGCCTGAAAGACTAACGAAATCGCGAACTATCGTGCGGGTCTTCGGGTCGATCACAAGCGTCGTAGTTCCTCCAGCGGCCGCATCGTCGTAATGTACAGTCGTTCCGATCGCAGATCCGGCGACAGGCACTTTTCCATTTGAAACCTCGTGGTTGCGAACTATTCGCAGCTCATTCCCGACCTTGAATGTCCACATTCCATCATGTGCCGATGGAGTCGGTCGCCCGTCGGTCATTAAGTCTTTGACGCGGCCGATGACGTTGTATTCAAAGCCCTTTGGCAGCGATAGAAACGTCTCGCCCGTGTTCTTGGCAGCCGTTGGCACAAGTTCGCCGAAACCAATGGCTCGCAACGGTGTCGGTTGTGCCGCTTCGGCCATTGCCAACGCACGATTGCCCAACGCCGAACTTGCCAATGCCAGCCCGCCGGTGAAAAATGTCAGATCTCTTAAGAATTCTCTTCGTTCCATATAAATCGAGTCGGACGGCACCTTTAGGTCAACGATAACTGTCGCGTGGTAAAATTTCAATCGATTAGGAGGACATCGAATGCCCAGCCTGCAGATTTCACATATTCGTAATGACCAAGAGATCGATACGATCCGCGAACTGTTTCGCGAATATGAGAACAAAATGGGACTCGACCTTTGTTTTCAAGGGTTTGAGGCTGAGCTTGCGTCATTGCCCGGCAATTATGCCGAGCCCGAGGGGCGGCTATTCCTTGCGACAGCCGATGATCGAGTCGCTGGGTGTGTCGCCTTGAAAAAGGTAGATCCAGAAACCTGCGAGATGAAGCGTCTCTACGTTCGCGAAGAATTTCGCGGGCAGCGGATCGGCGTCGCACTTATCGAACGCCTCATCGTCGACGCTCGCGATATCGGCTACAAACGCCTGCGGCTCGATACTTTTCCGCCAATAATGTCGAAAGCCGTCGAACTATATCGTTCGTACGGCTTTCGCGAAATTCCGCCTTATACAACCGATCCGCATCCGGAGCTGCTGTTTATGGAATTAGCCTTGTAGACCACTGTTGAGATCGCCATACGCAGTAGGCGGCGGCGGGTTGAAGTTCATTCGCTGCTCCATCCATGGAAACACCTGTCGGTAGGCGAACGCATTCGCGACCCAGACCACAGGCATTGCGACAAAGAATCCTACGCACAAAGCTGCAAGTCCGAGAAGACCAACAAGTATCGACAAGATCAGCAATACGATCAATCCGCCTAAATTTGAAAATGCAGCCCTCACACTGAGTTTCAGTGCCTCGATCGCGCCGATGTCATTTTCCATCGCGATCGGCACCGCAAACATAAAGGCCAAATACCAGATTATCGAGAACAACCAGATCACAAGAAATACTCCGATCAGCGCGAATATCACTCCTTGACTTAGGCCTAGATCGGGGAAGTTTGAGGTTTGATAAAAATCTCCTCGGCGACTTCCGGCTCCCGCCATAAAGATCCGCGTCACGTCACCGGCCGTTTGTAGGATCTGCAGAATGATCGTTGGGATCAGCTGTATTAGCCCTACGACCATCAGGGTCACGAATTTGTCGAATCCACGAAAGAGCTCGCCAAACTCGACCGGCTCGCCTCGCATATCCTTTAGCGCGACGTAGTAAAAGCCTGCCATGACCGGACCGTAAACTATATAGTTTGCTAACGGGATACAGCTAATTAGCAAAAAGGTAACTAGCCCCATGCCTAGATAAAGTCCGAATTTCGCCGTGACCTGTGTCCACGCATTACCTATGCAGTCAGTCGCATCGATCGCACCACTTTGAAATTGAAGGTTGTTCATATTACCTAATAGTCGTCGAAAAAATGTACGCCTAAGTCTAATCTAAGTTCGTTGGCTTCTGAAAACTAGACTACCGAATATTAGGCCTGGCTGAAAAGACACAAAAGAGTTGTCTCGTCAGGCTTCCTCGATATATCGGCTTGGGCTCCAATAATTATTTTATTGAGATATTGTTGCATCTGTGATATACTGATGAGTGGCCGCAATTCATGCGACTGCTCGATCTTTGACATCTAAATACAATCGGACGGAATAAGCACTTAACGGAAAGCACTGTTTC
>JAEUQI010000148.1 GCA_016789145.1 Blastocatellia bacterium
CCTCGAAGTTGTCGAGGGTATGCAGTTCGATCGCGGTTATCTCTCGCCATATTTCGTCACCGACGCTGACCGTATGGAAGCCGTCCTCGACGAGCCTTTCATCCTGATCAACGAAAAGAAAATTTCGAACATGCGTGACTTGCTGCCGATCCTCGAGAAGGTAGCAAAGATGGGACGTCCGATGCTCATCATTGCCGAAGACGTTGACGGCGAAGCACTCGCGACCTTGGTCGTGAACAAGCTCCGCGGCACGTTGAATGTCGCTGCTGTCAAGGCTCCCGGCTTTGGCGATCGCCGCAAGGCAATGCTCGAAGACATCGCGGTCCTGACGGGCGGCAAGGTCATCAGCGAAGATCTCGGCATCAAGCTCGAGGCCATTGAGCTCGAAGACCTCGGCAAAGCCAAAAAGGTCACGATCGGCAAGGAAGACACGACCATCGTCGAAGGTGCAGGCACTGCCGAAGCCATCGACGGCCGCGTCAAGCAGATCCGCAACCAGATCGAAGAAACATCGTCCGACTATGATCGTGAGAAGCTGCAAGAGCGTCTCGCTAAGATCGTCGGCGGCGTCGCTGTGATCAAGGTCGGTGCTGCTACCGAGACCGAAATGAAAGAGAAGAAAGCTCGTGTCGAAGACGCAATGCACGCAACTCGTGCTGCTGTCGAAGAGGGCATCGTTGCCGGTGGCGGCGTTGCTCTTGTTCGTGCAGGCCGCGTTCTCGAAGGCATGACCGGCGAAGAATCTGACGAGACCGTAGGTATCTCGATCGTCAAACGTGCTATCGAGGAACCGCTTCGCCAGATCGCCGGTAACGCCGGTATGGAAGGCGCAGTCGTTGTCGGCAAGGTTCGCGAAGGCGACGACAGCTTTGGCTTCAACGCTGCTACCGAGCAGTACGAAGACCTCGTCGCAGCCGGCGTCATCGATCCTGCTAAGGTAACGCGTACCGCGCTACAGAACGCAGCCTCGATCGCAGGCATGATGCTCACCACCGAAGCCATGATCGCTGACGTCCAAGACGACAAGGGCGGCGACCACGGCATGGGCGGCATGGGCGGCGGCATGGGCGGCATGGGCATGGGAATGTAATTCTAGTTTGATACGCGGATTTTCAATCCGCTGCTCCTATACAATGAAAGGCCTCGTCATTCGACGGGGCCTTTTTAGTGCGCTCAGTTGTGTGCTACAGTTTTCGAACGCGCAACTCATAGAAAGGACAGCCATTCTTCAATCATTTTCAAAATTTATGGCAAACTCGCAGGCTCCCAAAATATTTATAAGCTACAGTCACAAGGATCGTAAGTGGCTAGAAAAAATTCAGACAATCTTGAAGCCCGTCATCCGCGGAAACAGCATAGAAATTTGGGATGACACGCAGATTCAATCGGGAACAAAGTGGCGACAAGCTATAAAGAAGGCGATTAATACGTCAAACGTTGCACTTCTCCTAGTAAGTCCTAATTTCTTAGCATCCGATTTCATCGTCGAACATGAACTCGATCCGTTACTAAAAGCGGCCGAGCATAGAGGATTGCGAATTGTTTGGATAGCTGTAAGCCATTCACTCTATGAAAGTACTGAAATTAAAGACTATCAGGCCGCTAACGACCCGTCGAAGCCGTTAGATCTACTTCCCTTGGCAAAGCAAAATGGCGTGCTTGTTGAAATCTGTAACATTCTGATTCGAATTGTTGGTAACGAGTCGATAAACGTACGAAAACAAATGTCCGATATGGATTGGGGGATACGGATCGACAGCAAATCTGTCGAACATGAGATAACAAAGCGGATCATTGGAAACCAATTGGAAAGACTTCCTACTTCAATCATCTACATGGACCTAGACGGATTCACGGTCATTAATAACCGGTTCGGTTTACAGGTCGGAAATGAAATAGTAAATGCTATCGAGGACTTATTCGTTGCCAGCGAGCCACGATATCGCGGCTACGCTCGATTTGCTCGGCTGGCAGTCGATGAGTTTGTGGCGTGCGTGCCAGTTCATAAGCATGAGGCTCTTTTTGTCGCTCGGAATTTGCAAAGTACCATTAAAGGACGAAGTTGGTCCGAAATTTCGGAAGGGCTCTTCGTCACAGCCAGTTTGGGGGTTGCGGAGTGTGGCTACTTCGAGCCCGCATCGGAAGTAATTGTACGCGCCGCTCAGGGCTGTAAGCTTGCCAAGCAACTCGGCGGGAATTTAGTACGTGAAGCTCCTCAAGCTCTCGGAGAGTATTTTAGCCGTGATCTGTGGGACTATACGTCATGAAGAATGAGGCTTCCCGACTGGAGGCGGCATGGGCATGGGAATGTAAGTTTTCGGGCTTAACCTTTTGCTAACTGAAGGCCTCGCTCGGAAGAGCGGGGCCTTCGTACTGAAGAACTAAACACGTACTATGAAAACGCCAGTATTATCTATTCCAATTGAGGACCTAGAACAATTTCTCCGTGACCAAAAATTGAACTTTAGTTCGAAGCACATTGAACTTATCGCTTCCGTGTTTCTTGCTAAATTTCAGGCTATACAACACGGCGAAGAATACTGCATCGCGTTTCCAGTTAAGGAAAAACTTCGACGAGATTTTGGCAGGCACGAGCACGGTGACGACATACAAGTGGTCTTAGACTACTTTGTCGAGGAAAACACACCGCACGATCTCTATTTGGTACCAGTCCGTCAGATCCCTAAACGAGATAGCTCTACACCAGGAGGTCATGCATTTCAGCTCAAGCGTTTGATCTCCAGACACGGAGATGCCGATTCAGTCGAATCGAAGACCATCGAATTCCTTAACAATATTCCTAGCAAGTACGGAAAGACTCCGCACACTACGCTGGTATTGGTTTTCGAGACCGAGGTAAGAGATGGCCAGTCGGCAAACCTTAAAGAAATTCGAGACGGGCTGACATTCGATTCTTTCCCGTTTGAATATGTCCTTTTCGTTGCGGGGGACGACGAAACGATAACCTTCGGCGAACTTTGGCCGGCTTTCGGAACGAAGACTTACGCGAGGGCCGATTTCTAAAATGCGGTAGAGTTTTCTACAGATCAATCGGACCTCGTCTTCGGCGAGGTCTTTTTTATGTGGTTGCATTTTTTAAAGCACTCTGCTACCATGTTGACATCTTCGGAGTGAAGTGGCTGTTCGGATGAGCAGCGAAGCGTCTGGATAGATGCACGGCAAAGTGATTGTGAAGTCATTTGGTAAAGGGTAAACCATCTGTACCTTCCTTCATTCCTTGCTCCTCTACAAGTCAATTACCCCGCTTAGGAGCACAAATATGTCTAACGAGACAATCATTCGTCTGCAATCCGGAGCCGAACCGCACGTTTCGCCGGAAAAAGTAAAACTCAACAAGCTAGTATCTAGCATCAACGCCCAGGACTTTATCAAGCTCTTGAAAACGGCTAACAACAAAGTGAATCCGCGGAGTGCTAAAAAAAATGCGATCACGGAGAGCATTCAAGAAACACTTTCCGAGTCGCCCGAATTGTTCTGGTTCAAATCCAAAGGGATGCTTCTCGCAACCGAACGATGCGAAATTCTCGAACGTAATAGAGTTCGCCTTTCCTTTTGCAATGAAGAATCCGAAGGGATCATGGATGGCGGCCACAATGCATTAGCAATCGCGTCCTTCATCGCCGAAGGGCTCTACCAACGTTCCTTCAAGACGTGGGAAGAATGCAAGCAGTTCTGGGATGGAAATTTCGACGCAATCGTAGCGGATTTCGAAACAAAGGCGGAATCCTTCGGTTCATTCTCGATTCCAATCGAAGTGCTTTACCCAAACGAGCAAGACGGAGCCTTGGATGAATATTACGACCACGTAGCTGAAATCTGCTCTGCGCGAAACAACAATGTGCAGCTTACCGATACCGCTAAGGGGAACAAGATCGGACTTTACGATGCTCTCAAGGACCGGTTGGATGAGCAGTTCAATGTCATCTGGAAACCCGGTGAAGCCGGTAACATAAAGTCCGACGAGGTCATTAGTATGGCGGCAATACCGCTTTTTCTTCTGCAAGAGAAGGGATTGTTGCCAATCGATTCGCCGCAGTTCAACATCATCGACACCTACAGGGCAAAGAGTAAATGCATCAGCTTTTACAATGCGGTGCTTTCCCACGACGACGTGAGCGGAAAGGAACAGGGAAAACATGTTCTGAGAAACAGCTACATTGAATCCGGCCTCGGGTTAGTTAGCACCGTAATGAAGTTCTTCGACAAGGTTTTCGCTGAATTCCCGAAACTCTACAATGATGTTTCCCCCGGATTTGGACGAATCAAGTCCGTTGACGATAAAAAGTCAAAGCAGTCGCTCTTTAGAACACGTACTTGCGATAAGACTTATCCGCCCGGGTTTATCTATCCTCTGGTCACGGGGATTGTGGAACTCATCGAGATCGACAGTGAAAAGCAACTTCTTCGCTGGAAGATTGATCCGATGACTATTAGTCTTGCGGATCTAGATATGAGCCAGTACATCGGAGCAATTAAGATCGCAAACTACGATCCGCAGACGGTTGGAAAGCAGATTCTGTTTTATCAACAGGCTAGATCAATGTTCGAGAGCTTCCTGCGAAATCGCGCAAACGAAAAGACGGCTTCAGCTAGCTAGTCGGTCGTCAATCCTTAGGGAAAGCAGTCTTCGGACTGCTTTCCCTTTTTTGGGGCGGAACGAGATAAATGGACAAGGAAAGGATTGGTAGGAGAACTGGGGTCAGACATGTGATTATGCGATTTCCCCTAAGGGCACTTAGCCCCGTCGTTCACGGCGGGGTTGGGTTGGGTGGCGAATTCGGAGGGCGGTTTCTGGCACAGAATGCGTGCCAATGTTTCGCAAAGCCTCAATCGTCCCATCCTTAATTCCGGCGGCTTAAGCCAGTTGGGAGAGTAAGCCCGTTGAAACGGGCTACGGGATCGCGGGGCATTGCTTCCCCGCCGTAAACGACGGGGCTACGAGCCGCTTCGCGGTGGCGATCGGAGCGATCATGGTGAAAAAAAAACTTGAAATCAATGAAAAAATAGCGCATATTTTTGCAATTTTGTGTTATACTTGCAACGGTGTTTGGTCTTTGACAGCTTGTAAGACATAATCTTACATTTTTTTAAAAAGCAGCGAAATTGGGGCATTTTATCGCCGTAAATGCAATGAATACAGCGGTTTACGCGTTCCACGAGGTCGTGGAACGCGGCTGGAACGGCCTGGAACGCTTTTTGTCGATGATCTGTGTAAGTCGTTGTAATGCAATTAGTTACAAAGATACCGTATTTGAAACGTTTCAGTTGAGCGATTTGCATTTCAGTACGGTTGGTGGTTTGCGAGGCACGTTATGAGGGCGGATTTTGGCACGGAATACGTGCCAGTATTTCGCAAAGACTCAACCATCCCGTCCTCAATTCCGGCGGCTTTGGAGCTCGGACACTCTTGTCCGAACGGACGCGGCTTCCGCGTTCGGAAATAGCGATCGGGAATAGACCAGATCGACTGCACGTGTTCGCGTCGCAGCGACGCTCATGCCGATAGGAGTGTCGGCGCTCCGTTATTGATTCGCGATCGTCAGGCCTTCGTGGATGATGATGATGGTTTCGACAGAGCCTGTGGCTTGGTTCACGCCCTGGATCTTTTTGGGAAAGGCGTTGGTGAGGGTCCAGGACATCGTTGGGCTGCCTTTTTCATCGAGAAGGTTTATCACGACGGTGCCTCGCACGATCGTATTTCCTTGGGCGACCTGTCTATTCCACTCAAAAAAGGTAAGATCCCTTACGAAAATGGCCTTTTTTAGCATTACCTCGCCATATTTCGCAATGGCGGGCATGTTCGGCGGCGGTTTGTTAGCTTTGTTGTCGGCTCGGTATTCGGGCTCTTCGACAGTAAGACCCGCGACTTCTTGGACATTGAACCTCGACGTCTTGCCGTTGACAGTGTATTCGACCTCGAAACGGAACTTCGGCTGCGGCCAAGGATCCGCCTTGACGACCGCATTCGCGATGAGCTTGAGATCGACGACCGTCAAACCATCGTCAACTACGAGAACGTTAGTTTTGGTCGCAAGCTTGAATCCGCCGGCATTTACAACGAGCTTAT
>JAEUQI010000149.1 GCA_016789145.1 Blastocatellia bacterium
GCCTTTAGGGTTCCGGGCCTGCGAAATGTTGCTCAACGAGGAACATTCTTCCATAACGGACAGTTCACTACGCTTCAGCAGGTAGTAGCCTTCTACAACCGTGGCGGAGACTTTAATGGTCCAAATAAGCCTAACAATCTCATTCGTCCATTAGGGCTCAACCCCGGACAGCAAGCGGACCTGGTTGCCTTTTTGCAATCGCTCAGCGATCAGCGGGCAACCACCGAAACCGAACGGTTCGACCGTCCGGTCCTGTACATCGAATCGAATCGAGTTCCTGTATTGACAGGTGCATCCCGTAACGGTTCGGGTGGAATCGCTCCAACAATGCGTGCAAAATCGCCGCCGATCGTTGGAAATCAGGAGTTCATCATATCTGTCTCGGGTGCACTCGGAAATACACAGGCAGTTCTCGTCGTGGACGATGCCGATCTTGGTGTGGGAACGACAATTCCGGCGTCGGGGACCTTTGCCCGAGTAGTCACAACGACGCAAGGTACCGGTAACGGTAATGGCTGGGCTTCGGTCAAAGTGGCGATCCCTGATCTAGCATCAATGGTCGGACGAACGCTATTCGCTCGTTGGTATATCGTAGATCCGGGAGCTGCGAATGGATTCTCAGCATCGACAGCTGCGCGTTTCACGGTTTTTGGAACTGCGTCGGCTGTACCGTCGCGAGGTTTCATTGATTTCGACGGCGACGCAAAGACCGATATATCGGTCTTCAGGCCGGCGGAAGCGAACTGGTACATCATTAAGAGCAGCGATTCGACCGTCACGACCACCAATTTCGGCCAATCAACTGACCGAATCACGCCTTCGGATTTCGATGGCGATGGCAAAACAGACATCGCCACTTTTAGGAACGGCACCTGGTCAATACTTCGCAGCCAATTGGGAATAACAACGGTTGGATTTGGCATTGCGGGCGACATACCTCAACCCGGAGATTACGACGGCGATGGAAAGGCAGATCCGGCGATCTTTAGGCCTTCGACCGGCACTTGGTGGTGGCTGTCCAGCTCCAGTGGCTCGCAACTGGCGGCTCGTTGGGGCATATCGACCGACAAACCTGCTACCGCCGATTTCGATGGCGATAACAAATCAGATCTTGCGGTCTATCGCGACGGAACCTGGTATATTCTCGGCAGCGGTGGCAATACCGTCATCACGCAATTCGGACTCGCCGGCGATCGCCCGGTAGTCGGCGATTACGACAACGATGGCCGAGCCGATATCGCAGTTTGGCGTCCTAGTGATGGCGTATGGTACCACTTGCGAAGTAGCGACAATGGCTTCCGAGCTCAGGCATTCGGATTGTCATCGGACGTGCCTTCGCCGGGTGATTACGATGGCGACGGTTCAAACGATCTAGGCATCTATCGCGGAGGCACTTGGTATTTGCAGCGTTCTACGAGCGGATTCACAGGCTTGCAGTTCGGAATCAGCACTGACATTCCTGCACCGTCGGCTTTTGTACCGTGATCGTAGGTTATTTTCTAATCAAGGGGCATGATCGAATATCGATCATGCCCTTTTTTCTTGTTCGAACGCCTCACAAAGCCTGATCCATTCGTCACGAGTGAGAGTTTCAGCTCGACGCCTCGCCTCGATTCCGGCTTTCGATAGGATCGTTTCTACATCGATATCCGATGCCTTTAGGTTGTTCAGTATTGTCTTCCTCTTTTGCCTAAACGAAGCACTTACGAGTGTTTCCAGCATTGAGTCGCTATCTATGGTCTCGATCCGTGGTTTGAGCGAAACTATGGAACTCCAAACCTTCGGTCTTGGCCTAAACGCAGCCGGTGGAACGTCAAATTCTTTTGATACAGTGAAATAGTGCTCTACCAAAACCGTCATAAAACCACGTTCTCCATTCCCTGGCTCAGCTGCAATGCGCTCGGCGACCTCACGCTGTAGCATTAGAACGGCTCGTCTAAAATATGTACGGTAATGGATCAGGCGACGAATTATAGGTGTCGAGATGTAGTATGGAAGATTTCCAACGATCAAAGCGTCTTTGGAAGAGATCGTCGAGATATCCAGATCAAGTACATCGGTATGCAAGCACCGAAAATTCGGGTTATTTGCATACTCCGAAGTAAGACGCGAAGCAAGATCGTCGTCAAGTTCGACGACCGTCAGATCCGCACCCTTGTCGATCAGAGGCCTCGTTAGCGCGCCTTGCCCCGGACCGATCTCGATCACTTGATGCCCAGCTAGGTCTCCCAGGCATTCCACGATCTTGTCAATAATCGAGCTATCAACAAGAAAGCTTTGCCCAAGCGACTTTTTCGCTGGTGCGTAATCCGACGTTTTTGGGCTTGAATACCGAGCCATAATGAACTATAAAATCGTTGTACCTCTCCGTTACACAATTTATCGGCCTTACGGCAGACCAGCAGCCTTGGAAGTGTTATGAAAAAGACCAAACGTATCATTATAGCGTTTGCTTGCCTAGTTGTAAGCGTTTCCGCGCTAATTGCTCAGGACGATCCAAATCCGAATTCACCGGCCCCGCAATTGATAAGCGGCCCTGACCGAACACGCGTGCTAGCGGTTGACGAGATCACTACACGAGGATCAACTCCGATAGCCGGGCGCGATGCGTTGGAGGTCGGTGTTAATTCGCGTGCGACCATCTTTTTGGCGCGACAGGCAATGCAAGAAGGCGAACCTCCCGGAGCATTTCGTGTTTACGTCACCCGCGGTGGTGCCAGATTCCACGAACTGAGCGTCGACAGTATCTCTCGCACCAGGAACGGCGACACTGCCCTCAGCATCACCGTCTTCGATCGGAGCGGCTACCGCGAACAGCCGGTTGCCGACGGCGACTACTGGATCTACGTCACGTGGCGCGGCATGGCGAGCAACGCCCTGAAGGTCGGTCTCGGACGCTCGGGCGGCCAAATTCGCCCGATCGCTATTCAAAAGGCTGAGTCCGCACCTGTGGATTCACTTGTAGGCTACAGATTTTCCGCCGATCGTATCAGGTTGATGGAACAGGCAACATTTGGGCCCTCACCAGCCGTCGATCAACGGATCCGCCGCGTAGGCCCACGTATTTGGATCTCGGAACAGTTTGAGGAACCATATCCGTATATTCCATATCCCGAACCGCCGCAGATGCCGCTCGTGATTCCCGCAGACTGTACGCAGACAACGTTCCCCGCTTGTTATAACGAGCGTTATACGATGATCCCGCTTCAGCAGTGGTTTTTCAGAGAAGCGGCATATAGTCCGGCGCAATTGCGGCTGCGAACCGCTTGGGCTCTCGGGCAGATCTGGGTCACATCGGGTGTTACGACTTCGCAGGCGAGCCACGCGATCACATATCAGAAGCTACTGATGGACAGCGCATTTGGCAACTACCGCAAGTTGATGGAAGACGCGACACTGAACCCAACGATGGGCAACTATCTCGATATGGTTCGCAGTACGCGTCAGAATCCTAATGAGAACTATCCTCGGGAGATATTGCAGTTGTTCTCGATCGGGCTGTTCATGCTCAACCAGGACGGCACTTTGCAAACGAACGGCCAGGGGCAACCGATACCGACATTCGACCAGGAAGATATAAATGACCTTTCAAAGGTAATGACAGGTTGGACGTTTTGTAATGGGGCCGGCTGTAATGGTGCACAGCCTGGGATCGTCAACTACAAAGCTCCGATGACGCTAACGCCTGCGAACCACGATCTTTCAGCAAAGACGTTGTTAAACTATCCTGGCGCAACGGTCACTTCGATCCCCGCGTGTACCGATTGTACAAACGACACCGCGATCCGAACCTATGCGACGAATTCACTTCGTGCGGCTCTCGATAATATTTTCAACCATCCGAACGTCGGCCCGTACATCGGGAAATTGATGATCCAGCACATGGTGACCAGCGACCCGTCGCCTGCATACGTGTCGCGTGTGGCAGCGGCATTCAACAATAACGGACAAAATGTTCGTGGTGATATGAAGGCTGTTGTTCGTGCCATCCTACTCGATCCCGAGGCTCGCGGAGATATCAAGACAGCACCTCGATTCGGAAAGCTCCGGGAGCCGGTTCAGCTAATGACGGCACTGACCCGCATTTTCCCGGCAAAGGCATTTAACGGCACCGGCACGACCGACGGTGGAACCTTCAGCCTCTACGGTGCAGGAATGGGGCAGAATCCTTTCAATTCTCCTACGGTCTTCAACTACTTCCCGCCCGATCACGTGATCGCGGGAACTACTATCCTGGCTCCGGAGTTCGACCTTCTCAATACAGGTACGTCCGTTAAACGCACGAATATGCTGTCCGTATTGATATTCGATGGATTTGCTTCGAACATTTCAGACACGTTGCGTGGAACTTCGCTCGACTACAGCGAGTATGTTCCGATCTCAATCGCTGACGAAACCGGCGCAATGCTGCTCGATGCGTTGAATATGCAGTTTTTGCACGGCACAATGTCGCCGGCTCATCGATCGATCATTCAGGCCGCAGTCCAGGCAGTACCGGCAAGCAATCCGACTCAACGAGTCAAAACCGCGGCTTATCTATTGGCGGCTTCGTCCCAATATCAGGTCCAGAGGTAATTGAAATGAAACCATCACGACGCGAATTTTTATGTGCCTCCGGAGCCGCTCTATCGATGACGGCGATGGCATCGCATGCTCAAACTCTCGAAAAGATAGCCATCGCTGCCTCCGACCGCAGCAAGGCAACCGCTGGCGGGAGCGACTATAAGGCACTCGTCTGCGTATTCTTTTCGGGCGGCAACGACGCAAATAACACGATCATTCCCATACATAATGACGCAAATGTTAGCGGCTACGCGGACTATTCGAACGGACGCGCGGCCCAGGGGCTTGCGCTTGCTCAGAATACGCTGCTCCCGATCTCGGTGCCCCGAATTGGCGGCCTGTCGTATGGTATGCATCCGAGTTTCGGCACCGTTACTGGCGGCATCAATCCGGGCATTCATCCGTTGTGGGCTCAGGGTAAACTCGCTGCTGTAACGAACGTTGGGACGCTGGTCCGACCTATGACGCGTGCTCAGTATCTTGACGGCTCAGTTCCTAGGCCGCGGCAATTGTTCTCGCACACTGATCAATCGAATCAGCACATGAACGCGCGTGCCGATATGGTCATGCTTACGGGTTGGGGCGGACGCATCGCTGACAAGATCACGCTCGCCACCAATCCTGATGCGGTTATTCCCACGGTTTCCAGCATTAGCGGAGGTCGCATATTCACCATTGGTGAAACGACCCAACCGCTGTCGCTCGGGCCGGCACCGACGCCGCTTAGTTCGGCGTTGTCGCTTTTGGGTTACAACAATACGCCCGCGGCAAACGCACGTTTCGCGGCTTTGGTCGCCGAGATGGATCTCGCTGACAGCAACGATCTCGTGGCACAATCGAGCGCGGTCCACAAAGAATCGCTGCGTATCAGCCAATCACTGAACAATGCGTCGGAGACGACCGTTGTCTTTCCCAATACATCGATCGGCAACCAGCTCAAGCAAGTCGCCCGCCTCATCAAAGCGCGTGACGGCCTGAGCATGAATCGGCAGGTCTTTTTCTGTACGGTCGATGGCTTTGACACGCATGCCGGACAGCTCATCGGACAAGCCAGCCTGTTCAATCAATTCAGCCAGGCGGCTCGTGCGTTTTACGACGAGATGACAGCGCAGACCGTGAGCAATGATGTGACACTCTTCACGCTTTCCGACTTTAACCGGACATTCGGTCCGGGCGGCAGCGGCAGCAACGTCGGCAGCGACCAC
>JAEUQI010000014.1:0-39904 GCA_016789145.1 Blastocatellia bacterium
AGCATCGAAACATGAACGATCGAACCCTTTTCCGTTAGAAATCAGAGTTTTGCGATAATTGCGAAGTTTTTTTAACGATCGGGGATCTATTTCCTGTTCAAACGCAGAATAGAACTGTGTTTGGATTCGCTGGTTAAGAGGAGCGCTTTACCGTCAGCCGAATAGGCTACCGATTCTCCGATCTTTCGATCGCCGACAGCCATTGAGAATGGTTCGGCCGCGAAAAAATTATCTACTGAGGTGCCGTTGGCGAGCGTAAATTCATAGATCGCTGAATAGTCGCACAACACAAGGCGGCCGCGATCGGGCGAGATGTCGCCGCCTGTGACCGAGCCGTTCGGTACGGCCGGCAATGCGATCTCGCCGAGTTTCTCAGCGACGCTGGCTCCTGTTTTCAGCTTAAAGACACTCGCGGGGCCGCTAAATCGTTTAGTTACGATATATATTGCGTTTGTTTTCGGGTCGACAAGCAAGGCTTCGGAATTGTGTTTGCCGTCAGGATAGGTGTAACGGATGGATTCGGGCCGCTGTGTTTCGAGCGGAGAGCGTTTTGATGATCGGTCTGCGTCCGGTGAGACCGTGGGCTCAGCGACCTTATATACTACATAATCTTCGCGTTTCCTTCCGTTGTCGCCGATATCGCCGATGTAGATATAGCAGGTACCGTTCGCTTCGCGTGTTGAGCCGATGTCTTCCCAATCGTAGTTTGTAGCCGAAGGCACACGCCAAGTGCCGAGCTTTTCACCTTTCGGGCCGATAGCAAACAAAAATGCATCGTCGCCGGAATCGTTGTGCGTCCAATAGACTTCGGGCTGGCATTTTGACGCCGCTATGCCGCTGCTTTCGGTGATCTCGGCATCCTCGAGGTTGCCGACCGTAACGGCGTCGGCATATGGCGAATCGTTTGCTCCATTCTTTTTCGCCACACTTGCGGAACAACTGCCTAGTGCGCTTACGTATAAACACACGAATATGACAAATGCTGCAAATTTAGCTATATTCAAAAGCGGCATATCCAAGTTCAACTATAACGTACAGCAAGACGGTAATGTTCGCTTCGTTTGTGCGTTTTCGGTTTAAGCAAGATGATCGTTGGAACTGAATGGCTGATCGAAGCAAGCGGATGCGACGCAGATTCACTGCGCGACGAATCGCTGATACGCGGCATTTTGGAAAGCGTGATCGCTGATCTAGGCCTCAAGGCCGTTGGCAGCGTCTGGCACAAATTCCCGGGCGAAGCCGGTGTCACCGGCATGATCGCGCTGACCGAATCTCACCTTGCTTGTCACACGTATCCCGAGCATAACATCGCCACATTCAATCTATATTGCTGCCGCACGCGTCCGGAGTGGAATTGGGACGAGCGTTTGACGGATCTGCTCGGTGCCAAGAACGTCAATATAACCAGGATCGAACGCGGTTCGAATGAATCTCAGACCGCTACGGCCGGAGGTGCAGAATGAGCGTGCTCAATACAAGCTGCCCATCGTGTGCCGGGCCGATCGAATTTACCGCCGGATCGAGCATTGTCGTTATATGTCCGTTTTGCCGCTCGGCAGTTGCCAGAACAGATCGCGGTTTCGAAGATCTCGGAAAAATATCTGAGGTCGTCCAGTCAGAATCACCATTAAAACTAGGCCTCAAGGGCGAATATAAAGGCTCGCGATTTGAGCTGACGGGCCGTGCACAATTGCGTCACGAGCTTGGCGGTACTTGGGACGAATGGTACGCGACGTTCTCGAACGGCTGGGTCGGTTGGCTGGCTGAGGCACAAGGGCGTTTTTACATGACGTTCTATCAGCCGATGCCTGAGGGCACGGTGCTGCCTTCGATCGAGGGCCTACAACTTGGGCAAGTCGTTTCCGAGATCCCAAGCGCAACGCCGCTGATGGTGCAGGAGAAAGGTAACGGAACCTACGCCGCTGCCGAGGGCGAGATACCGTACAAGCTAACGCCGGGCGAGCAGTTCGGTTACGCTGATCTCGCCGGGAAGGACAATGCGTTCGCGACGATCGACTACAGCATGTCGCCGCCGTGGGTGTTCATCGGCAATCAGGTCACTCTCGCTGAGATCGGTTTGGGCGATGCTAAACCTGCCGAACGCGCACCGCGAACAGTCTCGTCCGCGGCGATGGGCTGCCCAAATTGTGCCGGTCCGCTAAACCTGATCGCTCCTGACAAGACGGAACGCGTCACGTGCCCTAATTGCGATTCGCTGCTCGACGTAAACCAAGGAAATCTTACGTTCCTAAAAACGCTCGCGCCGCGTCCCGATCAGCCTGATTTTGTCGCACCGATCGGTGCCGAAGGCGTATTTCCGGGTGATGTAAAATTCAAGATCATCGGAGCGACGGTTCGCAGCGTCACGTTTGACGGCATCAAGTATTATTGGCACGAATATCTGCTCTATAATCCGTCGGTCGGTTTCCGATGGCTTGTTCATTCGGACAATCACTGGAATTTTGTCGAGCCTGTTAACCCTGCCGACATCGAAATGCCGGTTTACGTCGGCACCGGAGCGGTCGCGAAGTATAACGGCAAGAGCTTCAAGGTATTTCAGGACGCCAACGCGACGGTCGAATATGTAAAGGGCGAATTCTATTGGCGAGTCGAACAAGGCGAAACGGTTCGCGCCGTCGATTACGTCGCGGCACCGCTGATGCTGTCGCAGGAGATGTCTTCGCTCGAGATGAATTGGTCGGTCGGCACATATATGCCGGTCGAGGACGTCGAAAAGATCTTCGGCGTCACGGACCTGCCAAAACCTTGGGGCGTCGGGCCGAATCAGCCGTTTTCGGGCAGCTTTTATTACACTTGGGGTCTGCTGCCGCTGCTTGCGTTGTTCGTCGTCGCGGTAATAATGCTGCCGATCGGCGGAATTACGAAGACGGTTACAAGCCAGGAACTGATCTTGCCGCCATCGACCGGTGACAAGGTGCCGCAGGTTGCGTTCAGCCAGCCGTTCGACATCAAGTCGAATGGAAATATTCGGATAACTGCCGGAGCTCAGGTCGATAATAGTTGGGCGGATCTCGATGTCGACCTGATAAACGATAAGAATGACGAGCTCGAATCAGTAAATATTCCCGTCGAATATTATTCCGGCAGCGACAGCGACGGTGCCTGGACCGAGGGTTCGAAATCGACAGATGCGACCATTTCGTCATTGCCCGGCGGAAAATACACGCTTCGTGTGGAGGGAACTTGGCAGAATTGGCAGGCTCAGTTGCCGGTTTCGGTCAAGGTCGAGCAGAACGTGAATCGCGGCGTCAATTTCTGCTGTGCGATCTTTGTGCTGCTATTGATCCCCGGATTCAACCTGATCAGAAAACTAACGTTCGAATCCGGGCGTTGGAAAGACAGTATGTTCGCGTCCGGCGGTTCGTCCGACGACAGCGATGAGTAAACAGTTATGTTGAAGAAACTCTACATGGTTTTTGGTGTCGGCGTGCTTGTTTTCTATTCAGCAGCGTCGTGGTTTGGCTGGGAAATGGCCAATGCCGGCAGTAAGTCGCGTATGGGAGTGCCGTTCTTTTATTCAGGATTTCGTGGAGGAAAATAATGTCTAGTCTCGCTTTGCTTGCCCCTTTTCTTGCGATGGTCGTCAAGATGGAAGACCTGTGGCCCGTGATGGTGACAACGATCATCTTTGTTGCGATCGGCTTGGTCGTTTTTGCGATCGCATTCTTTGTAGTTGTACTAGTTTCACCATTTTCGGTCAAAAAAGAGATCGAAGAAGACCAGAACACCGCACTTGCGATAATAATCGGAGCATTGATCTTGGGTATTTCGATCATTATTGCTTCGGCGATCAACGGTTAGAAACCGGAAATTCGAACAGGAAAGGCGGGATAGGCAGGCGAGCGCTTTACCAGACCTGCCGTTCCTGCTTTTTTGTTTGGATCTAGGATGAGACGCCCTTCACTACTTTTTCTTAACGTCATTATTATTGCAACGTGCGGCCTCATCTACGAATTGCTGGCCGCAACCGTCTCCTCTTACGTCCTTGGCGATTCGGTCACGCAATTTTCGCTCATTATCGGCGTTTATCTCTCAGCGATGGGCGTTGGCAGCTATTTGTCGCGATTCATCGATAAGGATATCGCCGAGAGATTTATCGAGATCGAACTCGCGGTCGCGATAATCGGCGGTCTGTCAGCTCCACTTCTCTTTCTCTCGTTCGCATATCTCTCGTATTTTGGCATCGTACTTTACACGCTCGTTTTTATCGTAGGGACGTTGGTCGGGCTCGAAATTCCGCTCCTTATGCGGATATTGAAAGACAAGCTGGATTTCAAAGAGCTCGTCTCTCGCGTTCTCGCATTGGATTACGCAGGAGCATTGGTCGCGTCGCTACTGTTCCCGATCTTTCTGGTTCCACGGCTTGGTTTGAATCGAACGTCGCTTGTTTTCGGTATTCTCAACGCTGGCGTCGGTATTTGGGCGACGTGGCTTTTGGAGCCGATGATCCCCACGAGGAAACTAACGTTACTTCGTGTCAAAGGATTTATCGTCGTCGTGATCCTTGCGATCGGCCTGATCAAGGCCGACAGCCTGACGACGCTTGCTGAAGACGGCCTTTTTGTCGACAACGTGATCTACGCCAAAAGCTCTGAATACCAACGAATCGTCGTCACCAAAGGCAAGGTCGGCTATTCGCTGTTTCTGAACGGCAATCTTCAGTTCAATTCGTTCGACGAATACCGCTATCACGAGGCGCTTGTTCATCCCGGATTTGCTGCATTCAATGGTGACGCAAAACGCGTGCTTATCCTCGGCGGCGGCGACGGTTTGGCCGCTCGCGAGGTGCTCAAGTACAAGACCGTCGAGCAAGTTCAGCTAGTTGACCTCGACCCGGCAATGACGCAGGTCGCATATTCGGTGCCGGCGTTGGGCGAATTGAACAAACACGCTTTCGAGGATCCGCGTGTTCAGGTAACAAATACGGACGCATTCGTATGGCTCGACAATGTATCTACGGAGCCGTTTGATGTAGTAATTATCGACTTTCCTGATCCGAATAATTTTGCTCTCGGCAAATTGTACACAACGCGTTTCTATAACCTGCTCAAACAAAAACTGAAGCCTGACTCCGCAGTCGTTATTCAAACTACGTCGCCTCTGATCGCACGCCAGTCATTTTGGTGCGTGATGAAAACGCTCGAAGCCAGCGGCTACACGGTCAAACCATTTCAAACGTCAGTCCCCAGCTTTGGCATCTGGGGCTATGCTCTCGCTAAACTACAGCCTTTCGACACACCGACCAAACCGCCGGAGAACGTCGAGCTCCGATTTCTTAACAACGAAACATTCGCATCGCTGTTCGAATTTCCGTCGGATACGTCAAAGCCAGACTTCGACCTCGAGATCAACCGTCTCGACAATCAGGCCTTGGTTCGTTACTACGAAACTGAATGGCGACGATTTGAGCAATGAATCTTTCTCGTCGAGAATTGCTAACGACATTTCTTGGAGCACCGCTTGCTCTTGCAGCGTGCCGGGAAAGTCCACGGCGATTTCCGGACGGCGATATCGTCGGTCAATCGGCAGAGCTTGGGCATATTCTGCGAGAGAATCGCACGTTTCAGGTTCCGGCGGACAATTGGGAGACAAAGCGTGTCGCGATCATCGGCGGCGGAATTGCGGGCCTTTCGGCGGCGTGGCAATTGCGGCGTGACGGCGTCGATGACTTTGTTGTTCTTGAACTTGAGAAAGAAGCGGGCGGCACCTCGTCGAGCACTCAAGGGCCGATCGTTGGCTATCCGTGGGCAGCACATTATTTGCCGGTGCCGTTCAAGGAAAATGTAGATCTCATTTCGCTGCTCAACGAAATGTCGCTGCTCGACGGCGTCGATGTAAATGGTGAGCCTGTTGGTAAGGAACAATTTCTTTGTCGTGAACCTGAGGAACGCGTGTTTTTCAAAGGCCGTTGGTACGAAGGCCTTTATCTTCACGCCGGCGAGAGCGACGAGGACAAAAGGCAGTACGCCGAGTTTCAGCGGCTTGTAGATATTTGGGTCAATTGGCGCGATGCTGCGGGAAAACGAGCGTTTGTCGTGCCGGTTGAGCAATGTTCGACGGATGTTGAGTTCACACAGCTCGATAAGATCACGTTCGCTGATTGGCTAAGTCAAAACGGACTGACTAGTGAGCGACTGCATTGGTATTGCGATTATGCGTGCCGCGACGATTACGGACTCAAGGTCGATCAGACGTCGGCGTGGGCAGGGCTGTTCTATTTCTGTTCGCGTGTCAGAAAAAGCGGCGTCGAATCGCAGCCATTTCTTACCGTGCCCGAGGGCAATGGGCAGTTCGTGAATCATTTTCTAACGAAGGTTGGCGACAAGGTGCGGCGCTCGCAAATGGTCGTTTCTGTTGTTCCGACTGAAAATGGTGTTGAAGTAATTACATTACGAAATGGCGAGCTTCGAGGCATCAGGTGCAAAGACTTGATTTACGCGGCACCGATATTTACGGCTCCGTATATCATTCGTGGGTTTCAAAACGATGCTCCGTTCAACGCAGCGGCGTTTCAGCATAACGCTTGGTTTGTCGCTAATCTACAACTCAAGGATCGTCCAAAGCCGCGGTTTGCAAAGGATTTCCCGCTCGCTTGGGACAATGTCATTTATGAAAGCCCAAGCCTCGGCTACGTCACAGCGACGCACCAGAAAGGCATCGACTATGGTCCGACAGTGCTGACCTATTACTATCCGATGTGTCACGATCCGGTCGGACGCACAACGCTATTCAACTACGACTGGAAACAGCTCACCGATGTTTGCCTCAGCGATCTGTCACGTGCTCACACAGACATTTACGAACTGACAACTCGCATCGATATTATGCGTTGGGGCCACGCGATGATCAGCCCGCGGCCAAATTTCATCCACAGCGGCATACGCGAACGGGCAATAAAGCCCTACCGCAATATCCATTTCGCCCACACCGACCTCGGCGGCATCGCACTTTTCGAAGAGGCGTTCTATCATGGATTGCGCGCGGCGGATGTGATACTGGTCGGAGATAGAGGTTAGCCAAAATGAATTGGAATAGCGGAAAACTTAGATTTTCGATCCTATTGGTCTTGGTCTTTCTCATTTTCGTTCCAATTGTGCCAATCTCGATTGTTCCGTCTATAAGTCTCAATATTCTGGATGAAAGCAGGAATCCAATTCCAGGCTTACCAGTTAGGCAGTCCTGGCAGCACTATACGTACCAGTTTAGCGGCGATTCTGCCGAAGTCCTTTCCGACAGCCACGGCATTGCACGTTTTCCAGAAAGAACTGCTCGTATTAGCGTAGGGCAGTTGGTATTGGGACAGATACTCAATGTGGTGAGTATCAATCCGCACGCTAGCTTTGGACCTTCTTCCTTTTTTCTTTCAATGGGAAAAACATCCGGACATGCATCGTACAGTGAAGGTGAACCTATTCCGACCGAGATAATTGTGAAGTTTTGAAATAGTTTTGTCATTGAATGGACGCGACGGTACTAAAACCAAACTACTGGCTATTCTCCAAGAACATCGACCTAACGGTGTTCTTGGGGAGCGCTTTGGTGTCGGTCGCGCTTTTGTTCGTCGGTTGGCAGTTAGGATTTTTGAACGGTGATTCGCCGGAGTGGACTTGGGTTTCGGCGGTTTTGTTGATCGATATCGCGCATGTTTGGTCGACAAGTTTTCGGGTTTACTTTGATATTGAGGAACTTAAGCGGCGGTTTTGGTTGTATTTGTTGGTGCCTGTCGCTGGGTATGCGATCGGTGTTGCTTTGTATAGCGAGGGCGAGCTGGTGTTTTGGAAGACGCTGGCGGTGATCGCGGTGTTTCATTTCGTCAGGCAGCAGTATGGTTGGGTCAATCTTTATCGGCGAAAGCTCGGCGAGACATCGCGGGTGACTTGGTGGATCGATGCTGTTGCGGTTTACCTTGCGACCATTTATCCGCTAGCGTTTTGGATGACGAGCTTGCCGCGGAATTTCGAATGGTTCGTGCCAAATGATTTCGTTCTGCTGCCGGCGATCGTTGAGACTGTTTTGTTTCCGATCTACGTTACGGCTCTCGTCGTTTATTTTGGCAAGTCGATCTATCAATATTTTGCTACAGGTTTCATCAACATCGGCAAAGACATTGTCGTTGCGACGACCGCGATCTGCTGGTATCTGGGCATCGTGTTCTTCAATTCGGATTACGCATTTACGGTGACGAATGTGATCATTCACGGTGTGCCTTATTTTGCTTTGATATACGTTTACGCTCGTATGCGACGCGAGACGCAAGGGCCTGTTTATAGGGCTTTATCGTCGAATTGGATCGTGTTTCTGGCTACGCTGTGGGCGTTGGCATATGTCGAAGAGTTGTTCTGGCACAAAGGCGTTTGGCATGAGAAACAATGGCTGTTTGGCGGCAATTGGGATTGGACGGGCCTGAAAACGTATCTCGTTCCGCTACTCGCCGTGCCGCAACTCACGCATTATGTGCTTGACGGATTTATCTGGCGGCGTAATAGTAATCCTGATCTGAAGTTTATTTGAGCAATGAAAATGCGGCTCACAGTACTGCTAATGGCGATGGCACTGATGTTCGCGTGCAAGAGCGGCGGCGTGTCGCTAGTGCCGCAAATTACGGCGACCGACGAAACCGTCGAAGCCGGAAAGATCGTTGCCGAGGCTAATCAGGAACTGACGCAGATCAAGGTCCTCTATCAACAGAACGAAAGTAAACGAGAAGAACTGCGGGCGGCGATGGAGAAGGACGACACGGCGTCGGTCAAGCGTATCGCAAACGAAGTGGTCGATCTCATCAACTCCGGTACCTTGCACGGGCAGACGGCTATCGACAAGATCCAGACGGCTCGCGAGATGCTCGTAAACGCTGATTACGCCGAGTATTTGCGATTGAAACAGGAATCGCTTCGGCTTCAGCTCGAAGCGTTTGAGAATTATCGGCAGGCGGCTCGCACTCTTCGCGACAACTACGATCCGAAAAATACTGCTCAGCGTGACAAAGTGAAGTCAGAATTCACAAAGTTTACCGACAACTATCGCACGACGATGGAAAAGGCACGTTCGCGCAGCCGCGAGGCGAACGAGGTTGCGAAAGCTGCGCTGAACCAACAAGCTTCAAAATAGAAAAGGCCCGCGAAATTTCGTGAGCCAATTCCCTTATCAAAACTACGGCTTACAAGACTCTACTCGGAAACATCATCGCCGGGACCGGCGGAGCTGCGGGTATGGCCGGCCGTGTAATGCTTGCGGCTCCGGGTCTCGGAGCCGGAAACATGCCTTCGCCGTCGGTCGAAAAAACAAAACCACTGTCTTTCGAAACTTCGGGCGTTATCGAGACCGTCTTGCGATCGCGATCTCGGACGTACGTGACCTGAATGTCGCCTTCTTTCTTGCCATTGATGGCACGAATTAGGTCGAGATTGTTCTTTACGGCTTTGCCGTCAGCATCAATGATGATGTCGCCGGCACGCAGGCCGGCTTTTGCCGCCGGCGAATCGTCACGAACATTGTTGATCATCACGCCGCCATCGATTCCGTAACGCTCGCCGAGCTGCTTGGTCATCGGATAAACAGCCACGCCGATAGAACGGCCCTGGCCGGAGCGCCATACGAAAGACTTGCCGTCCATCTCCGGAGCAATCGCGATGCCCGGAACGTCGATCCGCGGGAGATCCTTTAGATCGGGCATTTCGATGCGGCCCGGAAGTGTAGTGGCGAACGCTCCGTTCTCAAATCGAGGAGTCGGACGCTTTCCTAACGTCGCGGTGATGTCCTGCTGAGAACCGTTTCTCAAGACTGTGATCTTTGCCGTGTGATCAGGGTCGATCTCGGTGATTAGCCGCGTTAGTTTTCGCGAGCTCGCGACCTCGTCGCCATTAACGGCGATGATCACATCACCATCGCGAAGACCCGCGTTTGCGGCCGGCGAGCCTTCGACGACCTTTTCGATCGCAACGCCTCGGACAGACGACAGGCCGAACTTCGCATAATTATCCTTGTTAACCTCGATGGTCTGGACGCCGAGATAGCCTCCGTCACCGCCGAATGAAAAAGTGAACGCCTTGGGAGCTTTTTCGACAACTTTTGGCGCATCTTGTGCGACTACAACCAAACCTAAACTCACCATTGCCACAAACGCAAAAATAGATCGTTGGAACATAAAGAACCTCCAAAAAAAATAAAATTTCGTTAGTGAGAGATGACAAGGTACAAGGCGTATTACGCCAAGAATTAGATATTTGTTGCACAAGCGCCCGAAAAAGGTTGCTTTTGCGGCCTAACAGATCGATTCAGCGACTAAGATCTTTGTTACCTTCCCGTCGCGAAATTCGATACTAACCTGAGTAGATTCATCAGTCGCATGGTAATAGAACGTCGAGGTACCGTCTTGATCGACGACTTCATTTGGTTCGCCAAATTCGCCCTTAACGCCTTCAACATCAGTGCCGATGCGAATACCGCTGGCGAGCCAACGCTTGTCGGTGACCAGCATCTCATAAACTCGCATACCTTTTCCGCGGCCGTCGCCTATGAGGCTTACTTCGAGGCCTCGATAAGTTAATGTCATGAAGGTCTGTGCATCGCCCGTACAGTGATTGCCTGCCTTCATCGTGCTCTTTTTTACCTTAAGAGGCTTGCCAAGCTGTTTGGTTACAGTTGCATATGTCGAATTCCAGCCGACATTGTTGACCCTCAAATCGAGCCCCTTACTTGTTTGCCCAAATGAAGCCCCCGTGATGATCAGGAACATTGCGCACAAAAACAGATCTCTCATAATTAACCTCGGTTCAATTTCTGTAGTCGTTCGGCGGCAGCTTCGAGAGTTTCGTCCTTTTTGCAAAAACAGAACCTGACCATCTGCGAGCCCATCGACGGTTCGTGATAAAAAGACGAACCAGGAACGACGGCGACACCGATCTCCTGAATCAGATGACGTGTGAACTCGACATCATTTGCGAAACCAAAGTTAGAAATATCAGCCATTACATAGTAAGCGCCCTCAGGCGTGTCGCAATGAAAGCCAGCATTGCGAAGTGCAGGTACGATGAGATCACGTTTTCGGCGATATTCTGTCTGCAGTTCGTCGTAATAGCTCGGCGGCAAGCTCATCGCATACGCTCCGGCGTGTTGCAACGGATTTGCCGCACCTACGGTGAGAAAATCGTGCACTTTCCTGATCGCTGACGTGATGTCCGGCGGAGCGATACAGTAGCCGACTCGCCAGCCTGTGACGGAATATGTTTTCGACAAAGAATTAACGACGACCGTTCGCTCACGCATTCCGTCGATGTTTGACATACAAATATGTTCGAGCGGATCGTCGTCGGCGTGGCCGCTGTATACAATGTGTTCGTAGATCTCGTCGGTGAAGCAATATGCGTCGAATTCCTTACAGAGGTCGGCAATAAACTCAAGCTCGTCACGCGAATAGACCTTGCCGGTCGGATTGTTCGGGTTGCAGATGATGATCGCACGTGTCCGTTCGCTGAATGCTGCTCGAAGTTGTTCGCGGTCAAAGACAAAACCTTCGTCCGTTCGATAAAGTGGCACATGCCTCGGCGTAGCGTCAGAAAGGATCGCGTCGGGAGCGTAATTCTCGTAAAACGGCTCGAAAACGATGACCTCGTCAAGCGGATCGACCGTGGCCATCATTGCCGCGATCATGCCCTCGGTCGAACCACAAGTAACAGTGATCTCGGTCTCCGGATCGACGTCCATTCCCAAAAACCACTGCGTCTTCTTTGCAATGGCATCACGAAATTCTTTAACGCCCCAGGTAACGGCGTATTGGTTGTGATCCGCAGCAATTGCCTCGATCGCCTTCTGTTTGATGTCCTCAGGAGCTGACCAATCGGGAAAGCCTTGACCAAGATTCACCGCACCATATTTCACAGCCTCACGAGACATCTCGCGGATGACTGATTCGGTGAAGGAGGTGGCTTTACGGGAAATTCTGCTTCGTAGTTCCATAATGAAAGTCTCCTAATTGGAGTATCCGCTTGGATTATTCTTATGCCATTTCCACGCTGACTCGATGATGCGTTCGAGTTCGGGAATGCGTGGTTGCCAACCTAGAACGCTTTTGGCTTTCGATGCGTCACCGATGAGTTTTGAAGGGTCGCCGGCTCGTCGAGGTGCCATTTTTGCTTCGATCGGAAGGCCGGTGACTTTGCGGGCGGCTTCGATAACTTCCATTACAGAATATCCGTTTCCGTTGCCAAGATTGATACATTCGGAAGGTTTGTCGCTATTCAAATGATCGAGCGCGAGTAAATGAGCATTGCTCAGATCCGAGACATGTATGTAGTCGCGGATCGCGGTGCCGTCGGGCGTTGGATAATCGTCGCCGAAAATGGATACATGTGGAATGCGGCCTTGGGCTGCGAATAGAACGAGCGGAATCAGATGTGTTTCAGGGTCGTGATCTTCGCCGCAATCATCGGTCGCTCCACAGGCATTAAAGTATCGCAGAGCCACGAACTTGAGGTCGTATGCTTTGTCATAGGATTCAAGAACGCGTTCGATCATGAACTTGGTCCAGCCATAAGGGTTGGTCGGATTCTGCGGATGTCTTTCGTCTATCGGCGTATACTGCGGCTCGCCAAATGTGGCACAGGTCGATGAAAAAACGAACTTTTTTATATTGTTCACAATAAGAGCGTCGAGCAGACGCAACGTCTCGATGACGTTATTGTGGAAATACCTTTGCGGTTGTTCGACCGATTCGCCGACATAGGCATAGGCGGAAAAGTGCATACACGCTTCGATATCGTGTTCGGCGGCGATACGGCCTATCAGTTCCGGATCGCCGACGTTCCCTTCGAAAAACGGCACGCCGTCAGGAAGCGATTCTCGATGTCCGTAAACCAAATTATCCAGAACGACCGGTGAGTGACCGTCGCGGATGAGGTCTCGGACCACGACGCTTCCGATGTATCCAGCTCCGCCAGTGACTAAGATCGCCATATCAATTATCGGCTCCGGCGGCCTTTGATCCTATGGAAATAGTTGCTTCCGGAAGAAACTTGTTAAATAATCGGCGGATCTCAGAGGCATCCTTAGCATCAACAGCTTGCCTAAATTCACTCAGTATCTCGACGACCTGCTCATCTGAATAGGTAGCGATCTTACCAATGAAAATCTTCGGGTGCCGCGTTTTTAGTAGATCCTCGCCGGTTATCTCTAATTCTTCGAATAGCTTTTCACCGTCGCGAATTCCCGTAAACTGTATATCGATATCTTCATACGGCGTCAGGCCGGAAAGTCTGATCATATCTTCGGCGAGATCCAAGATCTTAACCGGCTGGCCCATATCCAGGATGAAGATCTCACCTCCGTTTCCGAGAGCTCCTGCCTGCAGAACAAGCTGCGAGGCTTCGGGGATCGTCATGAAATACCGAGTCATGTCCTTATGAGTAACCGTGATCGGCTCGCCTTTTTGGATCTGTTCGCGAAAAATGGGCACAACCGATCCGGCCGAGCCAAGCACATTTCCAAATCGCACAGCAGTGAAATTCGTCTCATACTTATCGTTCAGTTCTTGAACGACGATCTCGGCGATACGTTTTGAGGCGCCCATGATCGAGGTTGGGTTAACGGCTTTATCCGTCGATATCATCACAAAATCGCTGGCACCGAACTCGCCCGCCAGCGAAGCTATCTGACGTGTCGCAAATATATTGTTCTTGACCGCTTCTGAGCAATTAAGTTCCATCAGCGGAACGTGTTTGTGTGCGGCCGCGTGAAAGATGATCTCAGGTTTGAACTGCTCGAATATGTCGCGCATTCGCGGTTCGTCACAGATATCGGCGATCAACGGAAAAATAGCGATCTCCGTACGATAACTTGATAGTTCGCGTTCGACATTAAAAAGAAAGAACTCGGCCCTCTCGACCAACAGCAGTTTAGACGGACTATAATTGACGATCTGTCTTACCAGTTCGGAACCGATCGAACCGCCAGCTCCGGTCACCATCACAACCTTGCCCGAGAGAAAATCGTAAAGATTCTCGTCGTCAAGCTCGACGGGTTCACGGCCCAGTAGGTCTTCGATCTGAACGTCGCGAATACGGCTGACGGAAACATGTCCGTGAGCCAGTTCGTTCAGGCTCGGTACGATGCGAGCTTTGACAGGAATAGCTGCACAAACGTCCATTATGCGGCGGATCTCTTTGCCCTGAGCTTGATCGATAGCGATCACAACCTGTTCGATATTTAGATCGCTCACCAATTTTGGCAGGTCTTTGGTCGAACCGAGGACTTTTATACGATTGACGCTGCCACCCTTCTTAGCAAAGTCATCATCGACAAAGCCTCGGATCTCAAGCTCAGCATATCGGCGGCCGGACATTTCTTTAGCAAGCGTCGACCCCATACGACCGGCCCCCACGATCAGTGTTGGCATCTGACGAGCTCGTTTACGGCCTAATGTCGGTCGATTCTTGTCATTGAGTTCGTAAAAGAACCTTCGCAGAATTCGCAGGCCTAATAGCCCGCCGAACCCCATCATCGTATCGATCAAGATCACCGATACAGGTATCTGCCATAAGGTAAATGTTGTGAAGGAAAGAATGAGCCTGAATCCGATCAGGATCACACACGATATCGCCGCCGCCTTTAGAAACAGGCTGATGTCCTCAATGCTCACATAGCGCCATATGAGTGAGTAGGCACCGACGACAAACAACGATGCGATCTGGACAAGGATCACGAAAGGTAACTGTCGGATCGCAGTTTCGAGGTACAGTTCGCCGAGCTGAATATTTACGGCCGGTAAATACGCGATGAAAAATGCGACGCTCAAGACGCCGATGTCAGCAAAAAACTGCAACGGGCGTCTCATGTACCAAAATCGATCGTCTGATCTTTCGCGAAACATAATGGATAAACAATGATTTTGAAAGGCTGCACGAGATTTCGCAACCCGTCATCGTGCAAATCGATCATGAATTCATGCATCGTAAATTATTGTGCAAGCGCGAGTTAGGTTAGGTTATACTGTTCGAGCGCGAATTGGAGTAAGAAGTTGGTATGAAGTACGTAGTTTTGTTATTGTCCCTAGCTATTAGTGCGATCACGGTTCCTGGTCAGACTACCGGCGATAAAGTGGTTGACACAGGTTATATGATCGGACCGGGCGACGAGATCACGGCAAAGGTTTTGGGTGAGCCTCAATTCGATTTTGTGGCAACGGTTGATGAGGACGGCAAGATCGAAGTGCCGTTTACCGACCAATTGATCGTCGCGCAGTGCCGAACCGAACGTGAACTTCGTACCGAAGTAAGTGGCTTTCTTTCAAAGTACCTACGAAATCCTCAACTGAGCCTTCGTGTCACCGACCGTAAAAGTCGCCCACCCGCAACCATTTACGGCGAAGTAAAGACGCCGGCACAGATCGAACTTCGCCGGCGAACGACCCTGGTTGAACTGATCTCATTTTCAGGCGGAATTACCGACGACGCCGGCGGTATGGTCCAGGTATTTCGTACACGGCCGCCTCTATGTTCAAAGGTCGGCGATGACGGGCAATGGGCAACCAATTCAGGCGATCCGACGGATGTCCCGTCGCGAATGTACAGTCTTGCCAGCATTCGATCGGGAAAGGAAGAGGCAAACCCGATCATTTATCCGGGCGACGTTATCGTAGTACAGAAAGCAGCGCCGGTATATGTCACGGGCGAAGTGGTCGCCCCGCAAGGAATCTATCTTAAAGAAGGCGGAATGTCCCTGTCCGAGGCGATCGCGAAGATCGGCGGTGTACGTGCGGAGGCAAAGACCAAGGACATCAAGATCTATCGTCTTAAATCAAACTCTAAAGACCGCGAGATCATCGCAGCAAATCTTGATCTGATAAAGAAAGGCGAGCAGAAAGACCCTACGCTTGAGCCTTACGACATCATCGAGGTTAATCGTGCAAAGGACAGTATCGGCGAGACGATACTTAAATTGGTCACAGGAGCAGGCCGAACCGCATTCAGCAGTATGACGAGCGGCGTAGGGACAAGAATTCTCTACTAGTTCTAGTTTCTGTAAAGATCTTCGATAACGGCGCGGTATTTTTCATCGATAACGCGTCGTTTAACTTTAAGCGTCGGGGTCAACTCACCACCATCAACGGTCAATTCAGCCGGAAGCAAAGCGATCTTCTTCACCTTTTCGAACTGCGAAAGCCCCTCGGTTTCCTTTGCAACTTGGCGTTCGATCAGATCTTTGATCCTTTCATCGGCGCAGAATTCTTCGGGCGTTTTAAGCTCAAAGCCTTTGTGTTCCGCATAAGATTCGAGCATTTCGAAATTTGGGACTATCAGAGCTGCGGGGAATTTGCGTTCGCTACCGATCAACACGGCCTGGCTGATAAATCTTGATGCCTTGATACGCTGCTCTATCGGTGACGGTGCAATATATTTTCCGCCGGAGGTTTTGAACAGCTCTTTCTTACGGTCGGTGATCTTGAGATACCCATCCTCGTCGAGTTCGCCGATATCGCCCGTGCGAAACCAACCGTCCTCGGTGAATACCTCTTTTGTCGCCTCGTCCTTGTGATAATAGCCGAGCATTACGCCGGGGCCGCGAGCTTCGATCTCGCCATCGGCCGCGATGCGGACCTCGACGTTTCGAATAGGTTTCCCGACTGTGCCTACGCGAACATTCTGAGGATTATTAGATGAGATCACAGGTGAAGTTTCGGTCAGCCCGTAGCCCTGCATGATGCGAATTCCGGCACCGGTAAATATCAAATAGATCTCGTCCGCCAATGCCGCTCCGCCCGTGATGCAAAATCGCAGATTGCCACCAAAGAAATCGCGAAACTTCTGATACACGATCTTATCTGCGAGGTTGTGCTTCGCGGACAATGCCATGGAAACAGGTTCGCCACGCTCTATTGTCGAAGCATACTCCTTTGCGACCTCGATCGCCCAGTCGAATATGCGTTCGCGGAGAGGATTAGACCTAGCAGCGGCGATCCGGGCTTTTTCGTACACTTTCTCAAAGATCCGTGGCACTCCGATAAAGATCGTCGGCCGGACCTCTTTCAGATTTTCAGGCACCTTTTCGATCGACTCAGCGAAGTGAACGGCCATCCCGTACATCAAATAGACGTACATTCCGGTTCGCTCGAAAATATGCGACAGAGGCAATACAGATAACGACACATCGCGGCCTTCGAACGAGTATTTCTCGGCGGCATCAACGACGTTTGAAATAATGTTAGCGTGCGTCAACATCACGCCCTTTGGCTCGCCGGTCGTCCCGCTGGTATAGATCAATGTCGCGACATCTGATGCGCCGGTCGCGTCGATGAGTTTGGCGATCAGATCGGGCTGCTCGGTCCGCAGTTCGATACCGCGACGTTCTAACTCAGCTAAAGAAATGCCGTTCGAAACATCGTTGCCTGAATCGTCAAAGAAAATTACGGTCTCGACAGTTGGGTTTGCACGCAATGCATCAGCGATCCGATCGTACGTCTCCTTATCCTGCAAAAAGATCGCCTTTGCCGCCGAATCACGCAGAATATACTCGACCGAATCGCAAGCGAGCGTCGTATATATCGGCACATCGATCACACCGCCGAACTGGCATCCGGCGTCGGCTAACGTCCAATTTGGAGAGTTTGCAGCGAGGATAGCAACGCGGTCACCCTTGTTGATACCAATCGACTTTAGGCCGAGTGCGATCCTTTCTGAGCGATCGATAACTTCGGCGGAAGAGATCCTCCGCCATTCGCCGTTAAGCTTACAGCTAAGTGCATCGATGCGATCAAACTTTTCTGCCGAGTACAGAAACAGATCAGCGATAGTCGACGGCATGTCGTACGCAGTATCTGCCATTCTGGCTGTCTTGATCGTCTCGGCTACTAATGTCATCTCGCTTTTATCCCTTCAAAATAGATCTTCAAAACCTCGTTCGCCATCGGTGCCAGCGGATACTGCCGGCTAGATAGCACCCAATTGGTAACCATCTCATCGAGCGAACCGTAGAGTATCTTTGCGGCAACAATGGGTTTGATATCGCTGCGAAAATCGCCGCTCGATTGGCCTTCGGCGATGGTCGCTCGGATGATATCTAGATATTCACCAAAACCCGCCGCGGAAAATTCCTGCATATGCTTTGTTGAACCACGAAGCTCGACCTGAAAAACAACGGCCAGGTCGCGGTCCGCCCCCAGACGTTCGAGATGCAGCTCCGCTATCTTTCGGATCTTGTCAGCAGGCGAGATGAGATTTTCGAGTTCGCGGCGGCCCTCGGAAATGAACTCAACCATCGCGGCGTCGAATATCGATCGCAGTATCTCATCCTTGCTTTTGAAATAGAGATAAACGGTTCCGTCAGCAATTCCGGCCTGCGAAGCAATATCAGCGACCTTAGAATTGAAGTAGCCCTTTGACGCAAATACAGCTATCGCCGCACGCAGGATAGCCTCACGTTTGTCGCTTACGGCTCCGCGAGCAGTAGATTTTGATCGCTCAGGTTTAGTCATATGAATGAATACTCATTCATTATGCCCAAAGAGGTCTTGCGGCGCAAGAAAATATTACTGATATGTGAATAATTGATGAGAAAGTGGCGGAGAGGACAGGACTCGAACCTGCAAGCGATCACTCGCGGTAGTTTTCAAGACTACTGCCTTACCAATTAGGCTACCTCTCCGCACGAGCGGAACTTAAGAATATACGCCATTACGAACGAAAATTACAAGCGTTTTGCTGGAAATTGTTTTGCGAGTTCGGCTCGGACAGCCTCGACGCCTTTCAGTCCGTGTTGTTTGACGACGGTCTTTCCATCACGATCGACAACGTAGTGCATTGGGAACGGCACGTTGATATCGCCATTTTTGTCAGGCTTGCCGAATTGGCTAATGATCATCATTAATGAGTCCGGCAATACGCGAAATTTGAACGGGTTTTTCTGCAAAAAGCTGACCAATTCTTGCTGCTTACTTGCCGCCGGAGCTACAAAGACAACGTCGGGCTCCGAGCGATACTGATCGACGATCTCGTTCAGCGACTTGATCTCGGTCAGGCAATTGGGGCAATTAATGAACCAAAGATTGACGACGACAACCTTGCCCTTCATCTCAGCCATAGAAAACTGCTTTCCGTCCATGTCGCGAGCGACAAACTCGGGCACCGCGTCGACCGCACCTGAAACCTGACCCAAGCACGACAGTGCCGACAACGATAGCACGACAAAAAGCAGAATTTTTCGCATAACTAGTTTGTAACGGCGTTTTGATGCAGTGTCAAGGAATTTGTTTGGCTACGAAAGCCGGAGTAGGAGCCGTTGCACGCGACCATCGTGATAACATCGTGTGATGCGGCTACTGCGTTTATCAGCTTCCGGCTTTCGAAACCTCGCCGGCAGTGTCGAACTCGGCCGCGGGCTCAACATCTTTGTTGGCGAGAACGGCCAAGGCAAAACCAACTGGCTCGAAGCCGCCGCAGTATTGGCGACCACACGTTCTTTTCGAACCTCAAGACTTACTGAAGCCGTTGCCTTTGGTGGCTCCCAGGCGATAGTTCGCGGCACTGTCGAAGAATCTGCCGAGATCAGCCGAGATCTGCAGCTATCGATAACAGGAAACACAAAAGCGATCAGCGTCAACGGAGCGAAAGAGCCGCTTCGTGACTATCTTTCACAACTAAGCGTGGTCATCTTCGAGTCCGGCGAGCTAGATATCGTTCGCGGCCATCCTGAGGCTCGCAGACGTTTTCTCGACGACGGTATCGTCGGCCTGCATCCGCCGTTCGTGCAGACTTTTGCCGATTATTCACGTGTCATAAAGCAAAAGAACGCCTTACTCGCAAAGGCCGCCGACAATGGCGATCCGCTCGATCAAGTGACGACACAACTGGCGCCGTGGAATGATCAATTGGCGGCGCTCGCGACGCGAATTCACAAGGCTCGCGTCCGATTTGTGGAGCGACTCAACGAAGCATTCGAACACGAATTGTTCGGTGGCGAAACAGTTTCGATACGCTACATTTCTTCGCTCGAGGGCAAAGGTGATCTTAATGACTACACGAACTTGATAACTGAACGCCTACAACTTCGTGTTCAAGCCGAGATCGCATCGGGCCACTCCCTGATAGGTCCGCACCGCGACGATCTTGAGATATTCTTTGACGGTCACGAATTGCGGAAATTTGGCTCGTCAGGCCAACAAAGAAGCGCCGTTCTGCTACTGCAGCTCGCAAACATCAACGTATTTTTCGCAACCCGCGGCGAATATCCGCTGTTCCTGATCGACGACATCGACGCCGAATTGGACTACGAACGCATCGGCAAATTACTTACCTTTTTGGACGGCAAAACGCAGACAATTGTGACCACTTCGAAAGAGAGTTTTGTCGAGAAATTTGGCGCGAATGCAACCGTTTTTCGTGTCAATGCCGGTAACGCCGAAATTCAATAAAATAAAGCCACTTATCGCCTTTCCGCACTGTATTCTAGACCGCAAAAAATGGTATAATTCTCTATTCAGAACGGGCGCCAAAACTCGACCTTGAGACAGGCGTTCGCAGACATTTTCAGAGGTATCAAAATTGGCTAAACCTAAGACAGATTACGGTGCAGATTCGATCACAGTTCTCGAGGGCCGCGACGCGGTTCGTAAGCGTCCGGCGATGTATATCGGCTCGACAAGTGAGATAGGGCTTCACCATCTTGTATACGAAGTTGTGGACAATTCGGTCGACGAAGCCCTCGCCGGCTACTGCGACACGATCGAGGTCACGATCCACATTGACAACTCGATAACGGTGGTCGATAACGGCCGCGGAATTCCGACCGACATTCACAAACAAGAAGGGCGATCGGCTGCAGAGGTCGTCATGACCGTACTTCACGCCGGTGGAAAATTTGATTCGAACAGCTACAAAGTTTCCGGCGGTCTGCACGGCGTAGGCGTAAGTTGCGTTAATTTCTTGAGCGAGACGCTTCAGGTCGAGATCTGGCGTGATGGAAAGACTCACGAGATGGAGTTTGAACGCGGTATTCCGGTCGCGCCGCTCAAGCAAACCGGAACTACTACAAAACGCGGAACTAAAATTACATTCAAGCCCGATACCGAGATCTTCGAAACGACCATTTACAGTTTCGAAAAGCTATCAGAACGTCTGCGAGAAAAAGCGTTCTTGAATAAGGGTATTCGCATTCACATTAAGGACGAACGCGAAGAAGAAGAAAAGTCGCATGAGTTCTACTACAAAGGAGGGATAGCTGAGTTCGTGAAACACTTGAACCGAAACAAGGCACCTCTTCACGACGAACCCCTTTATTTTGAGACAATTAGCGACGACCTGTCGATCGAGGTCTCGATGCAGTATAACGACTCGTACGACGAAAAGATCTTCTCTTTTGCGAACAACATCAACACCGTCGACGGCGGAACACACCTTTCGGGATTTCGCGGAGCTATCACACGTACGATCAATAATTACGCTGAATCTTCGGGCATGATGAAGAATGCCAAGGTCGCGCTTTCGGGCGATGACGTTCGCGAAGGCTTGGTCGCTGTGATCTCGGTCAAGATCCCGCAGCCGCAGTTTGAGGGGCAGACTAAGGGCAAGCTCAATTCGCCGGTCAAAGGTCCGGTTGAGTCATTCTTGAACGAAAAGCTCGGCGAATTCTTCGAACAGAACCCTGGCGTTGCGAAAAAGATCGTCGGCAAGGCCGTCGATGCCGCGCGAGCACGCGAGGCGGCTCGTAAGGCTCGCGAGATCGTGCGTAAAAGTTCGCTTGCCGGTTCAGGTTTGCCGGGCAAATTGGCCGATTGTCAGGAGAAAGACCCTGCTTTGAGTGAATTGTACATCGTCGAGGGAGATTCCGCAGGCGGCTCGGCAAAACAGGGACGCGACCGTAAGAATCAGGCCGTTTTGCCGCTCAAGGGTAAGATCCTTAACGTCGAAAAAGCACGCTTTGACAAAATGCTCGGCCACGGCGAGATCAAGGCCCTGATCACAGCACTCGGTACCGGCATCGGTAAGGACGATTTTGACGTCTCGAAACTGCGTTATCACAAGATCTGCCTAATGACGGACGCTGACGTTGACGGTTCGCACATTCGCACGCTCTTGCTGACGTTCTTCTACCGACAGATGCCGCAGTTGCTCGAGGGTGGTTACGTCCACATTGCCCAGCCGCCGCTCTATAAGGTGAAAAAGGGCAAGAAAGAAGAGTACATCAAAGACGAAAAGGGCATGTTCCGCTACCTCATGCGGCAGGCGACGCATGACGTAAAGGTCACGACGGAATCAAAGCCGATCGAGGGCGCCCAGCTTACCAAAGCGTTAGAAAAGACGACCGATCTCGAAAATTACACGATGCGGCTCGCCCGCCGCGTCGGCAATGACACCAAGCTTGTCGATGTTCTGCTCGATGCATTTGCCGGCAAAAACGGTGTGCTCGCCAAGAGCCATATCAAGCTCCGCAAGATCTTTGGCGAAGAAGAATTGATGTCGCAGGTCGCTACCACGCTGGACGCGGCCGGTTTTAACATCGAACTGACCAACGACGAAGAGCACAGCCTGTGGGAGATCGATGTCACCTATCCGAACGGCTCCACGCAAAAGATAGATTGGAATCTGGCGAGCTATGTCGAATTTCAAAAGGCAGTTGAGCTAAAACGCGATCTTGAGATGGATTTCGCCGCACCATTTACTTTGGGTGAGAATGGCACTACCGAGACACTGACTTCGCGTGCTGATCTGCTCGAAAAGGTAATGTCGATGGCGAAAAAAGACCTTCACATCCAGCGTTACAAAGGTCTAGGCGAGATGAACCCCGACCAGCTCTGGGAAACCACGATGGACCCCGAAAAACGCACCATGCTCCAGGTCCGCATCGAAGACGCCATCGAAACCGACGGCCTCTTCACCGTCCTAATGGGCGACCAAGTCGAACCTCGACGCAAGTTTATCGAAGACAATGCTCTCGATGTTAAAAATCTAGACGTTTAGACGAAGTTAGTAACGGACACAATGAAACAAACAATACTCGTGCTTGCGATATCCATCGCCGCACTTACGGTGAATGCGTCCGCGCAGACGGCGCCTAAATTCTCGGCATACGCGGCAAAGACCGTGAAGGTCAAGACGATAACCGTCGATCTGAAAAGCCATAAAGACGCTCGTATGTTTCGCACAAATCTGCGAAACGCTGCTAAAGCCGGCGTGAATTTCGCAGGCCATTTTGTACTGGTAGGTTGGGGCTGCGGTACCAATTGTTCGCAATGGGCGATCATCGATGCGAGAAACGGCAAGGTTTACTTTCCAAAAGAACTAGCCGGAACAGGCTCCGGTTTTTGTGAGCTTGCAAAAGACGGCCTGCCATCCGATGCACCAAAACAAGAAGAGCCCGAGTATCCAGACGTCGTGATCTTCAAAGCCAACAGCCGTCTCGTCGCCGTCAACGGCTATCTCGGCGGCGGTCTTAACGAAGACGACCCAAAATGCGGACACTACTTTCTCGAATGGACCGGCACCAGATTCAAACAAGTAAAATACATCGCCGGCAAACGGGTCGATAACCCCTAAATTGCAGATCAGCACTGCGATGACGGAGTAGGAGCGGCCTCCTACTCCGTTTTTCTGTAACAGCACACCCACAAGTGGTACCGGAAAATGTGCCAAGTGGTAGAGTAGTTTCCGGCAAGTGGTAGAGTACATTGCCCAAAGTGGTAGAGGTCTTTTTCCGCCCGGATCTGCGATCTGAACCAAATTCTATAAGCACGACAAACTCAGCGAACAGCTAACGCGATCGACAAAGTTATGTGCCGCCGATGATGCAAATGTGTATCATATATGATACAATTGGCAATTGGAGGTTCATTATGGACAGAGAATTTGAAACATTTCGCGGCGGAGCCAATGAGGCGATCGCCAATCGCCTACACGTCACCATCAGCCCTGCAAAGCTGATCTTGCTCAACCGAAACCTGTTCAACAAACTCGGAAAGCCTGAGGCAGTTACCCTCAGCTACAGCCGCAAACGCGACATCATCGCGGTCAAACCGACCAGCCCGCGTTTCAACGAGGCATTTCCCGTTATGCCGTCCGGCAAGAGCTTTCGCATAAACGCCGCCCCATTCTGCCGCCATTTCAACATCAAGATCGACCAAACCCTACGCTTCATCGCCCCATCGTTCGAAGACGAAGGCACCCTGCACCTCAACCTGAACGAAACCGTCTCCGTAGCCCGCACCCGCCGGCGGAAAGGATAAACGGCGTGGACGGCAGATCATCCTCGGCAGTCTTGCGGAGATCATTGGCGATATTCTCCGCAAAGATGTGGAGAATAGATTGGGCGATCTTAGCGCGAGGTTTTGAGTATCTGTTTTCTCTTCATTAAAGGCTGTTGGTACGTAGATATTGAAGAGTCGTAATAGCAGCCGCATTGAGTTTGTCGGATAATGGTTGGCGAGCAGCGGGGAACCTATGTGCGGCATCGCGGGTTGGATCAACCTTAACAATTCAAATACGCCTGACACCGAAGAGATACTGCGTTCGATGTGCGAGAGGATAGTGCATCGTGGGCCGAATTCTGAGGGGTTGTGGATCGATGAGACCGTTGCACTGGGGATGCGGCGGCTGTCGATCATTGATCTGCATACGGGCGACCAGCCGGTTTTCAATTGCGACCGCAGCGTCGTCGTGATGATGAACGGCGAGCTGTATAACTATCGAGAGGTTCGCTCGGAACTTGAAACTCGCGGACATAAATTCACCACAAAATCCGACACCGAGATCTTGCCGCATCTTTATGAAGAGTATGGCGAGGCGTTGGTCGATCATCTGAACGGTATGTATGCGTTCTCATTGTGGGATTCGCGACAGAAAAAGCTGATCATTGCTCGCGACCGTTTTGGCGAGAAGCCGCTGTACTACGGCGTGTTTGACGGCAAGCTGCTGTGGGCTTCGGAGCCGAAAGCCTTACTCGCACATTCTGCGGTCACGCCGGAGATAGACCTTGATTCGTTGCGTCAATATCTATCATTCGACTACGTTCCGGCTCCGCATTCCATTTACAAAGGCATCTCAAAACTTCCGGCCGCTCACATGATGATCGTAGAGAACGGCGCTATCGGGACGCGGCGGTATTGGGATATGAGCTGGAGCGCCGACACTCCTATCGGCATGAGCGTCGCTTCGACGCGAAGAGAAGATGCGGAGAAAGAACTTCGAGATCTGCTCTCCGACGCGGTCCGAATGCGGCTTGTCGCGGATGTTCCGCTTGGCATTCTGCTTTCGGGCGGCATTGATTCATCGACGGTCGCGGCGTTTGCTGTACAGCATGCGACGGAACGTGTGAAGACGTTCTCGATCGGTTTTGAAGAAGACAGTTTTGACGAATCAAAATACGCACGCCAAGTCGCAAAGCATTTAGACACAGAGCATTACGAGGAAAAGCTGTCAGCAACGACGGCAGGCGATCTGATCAATGAGATCGGCGAATGGCTCGATGAGCCGATGTCCGACGGTTCGCTAATACCGACATATTTGCTCGCTCAGTTCGTTCGCAAACACGTCACGGTCGCACTCGGCGGTGATGGTGGCGACGAATTATTCGCGGGCTATCCGATGTATCACGCTCATAATGTGACGCAGAAATATCGTGCGATACCTGCGTTTTTGCGTCGCGGAATAATCGCTCCGATCGTGAATGCTCTGCCGGTGTCGCGTGACAATATGTCGTTCGATTACAAGGCAAAGCGTTTCGTACGAGCCGCCGAACTCGACCTTGTCGAACGCCATCACACTTGGTTCGGATCGTTTGCAGCATCGCAGCACGAACAATTGCTGACTCGCGAAGTCCTCGACCAAACCAACGCTGACATCTACCGCGAGGCGCGCGAAATGCTCGCAAATTGCGATGCCACGACCGACATCGAGCGAATGCAGTATCTCGATATCAACTACTACCTCGCCGAAGACATTCTGACCAAGGTCGATCGTGCCGCGATGGCGGTTTCGCTCGAAACGCGTGCTCCATTCCTAGATCCTCGCATCGGCCAGTTTGCGGCATCGCTACCGCTCGAACAAAAACTAAACGGCAAGATTGGAAAGCATATCCTCAAACAAGCGATGTCACCGCTGCTGCCGCACGACATCTTGCATCGCCCAAAGAAAGGCTTCGGCATACCGATCGCCGAATGGCTCCGCGGCAGACTGAGGCAATTGATGGAAGAAATGCTCGCCGAAAAACGCCTCCGCGAACAAGGCATCTTCGAACCCAAATTCGTCCGCGGGCTGATCGACGAACACCTAAACGGCAAGGCATCACACCACAAGGAACTGTGGACGCTGTTGGTGTTCCAACTGTGGTATAGTAGTTTTCTTCAGAGGTAATTTTGAAAGCTCTTATCCTAACAACTCTGATACTTACTCTCGGGCTCTCTCCAGCCTATGGGCAGTCGGCAAAGAAGCCTCGAAAGAACAAGAAACTACCTGCAAAGACGACCAGTTCTGCGACTTATTGCTATTACCCGAACGTTATTGATCTGGTTTTGACTGAAGTGTCTGGTGGTTACGAAGTGAAATCCATTGTCGAGAACAAGTATAACTCCCCTATCAAGTACCTATATTTTGTAACAACAGGAAAGATAGTTGGAGAAGGACATCATGTTCGATGGGAAATCGGTGATGCACTTCCCGGAATCTACACAATCACTTCGGGTGTAGATGACGGCTGCCCCTTTTGTGGTCAGACCCGAACGGTAACAATTACGGTAAAGTGAATTTTTATGGCAAATCTGTATCCTGAGATCGAACCTTTTGACAGCGGACGGTATGTTGTTTCGGACATTCACACGATCTATTACGAGCGTGTGGGCAATCCGAATGGTGTGCCGGTGGTGTTTTTGCACGGCGGGCCGGGCGGCGGGCTGATACCGCTGTATCGGCAGTTTTTCGATCCGGAATATTATCAGGTGATCCTGTTCGATCAGCGTGGTGCCGGGCGTTCGACGCCGCATGCGGAGCTTCGCGAGAATACGACTTGGGAATTGATCAAGGACATCGAGTCGCTGCGAGTGAAATTTGGCATCGAGAAATGGTTCGTTTTTGGCGGTTCGTGGGGCTCAACGCTGAGTTTGGCGTATGCTGAGACGCATCCTGACAGATGTCTGGGGCTGATACTTCGCGGCATTTTCCTGACGCGTCGCAAAGAGCTCGAATGGTTCTATCAATACGGTGCGAGCGAGATATTTCCTGATTTTTGGGAACGCTATCGTGACGAAATTCCCGAGGATGAACGCGGCGATTTTATGACTGCTTACTACAAACGCCTGACCAGCGAAGACGAGCAGGTTCGCTTGTCGGCGGCACGTGCTTGGAGCACTTGGGAAGGTGCGACCTCGAAACTGTATCCCGACAAAGACCTGATGGACCACTGGGAAGGTGAGCACGAGGCTCTGAGCTTGGCCCGCATCGAGTGTCATTATTTTATGAACAACTCGTTCTTTCCGACCGAGAATTATCTGATCGAGAATGTCGGTAAGATACGCCATATTCCGACCGTGATCGTTCAGGGACGCTACGATGTTGTTTGCCCGATGACCTCGGCGTGGGAACTGCATCGTGCGTTCCCCGAGGCCGAATTGGTCGTCTGCCCGGATTCGGGACACTCGATCTCAGAGAAAGGAATTTCGGCCGCACTTGTCGATGCGACAGAGAAGTTCAAGAGTTTGAGCTAACCGTTTTTGAGCAAAAAGCGGTATGATAATTTTCGGCTTATCGAAAGCCGAAAACATCAATACTATTGGTGGGCAATCATATGAACTTTGGAACAACAGAAATAATCTTGATCGTTGCGGTGCTCTTCTTGCTTTTTGGTGCGACGCGTTTGCCGCAATTAGCGAAATCGCTCGGCGCCACACGCAAGGCGTTCAAGGACGGCATGCGTGAGGCTGAAGAAGAGGAAAAGGCTGAGCAGCTAAAAGGCTCTAGCCCATCGGCACCACAGATCTCGTCGATGACCGACGAAGAAGTTGCGGCAGAGATGAAGCGACGAGCTGAGATGAAATCAGCCTAGCCTTTTTCGCCGCTTAGCAGCGTTGCCTTGACCGAGAATCTGAATGTTACCGGCGCCTCTTCGGCGTCGATGAGATGAGTGAGTTGTTTTACGACTCGCTCTTTTTCATTTTCATCGAGGCTCTCTAACCAATGCGGCAAAAAATAGTCGGCGATGAGCGGCGATTCGACAAAGTCGGTTCCGCTGTCGTATTCAAAGAGCTCAACCGCGACCTCGGTGTTTACATTAACGAGCCCCGCTTGAGCCGCTAACTCCTCGACACGCGTCACACTTGGCAGTTCGGCGATCAGCCTTTCGATATGCTCGCCGTGTGAGTTTAGGTCTTCGTTGTATAAGGCTTCCCAAAGCAGCGAGAAAACCTCACCAAAACTGCCCGCCGTCGGCAGCACGACACCAACATCGCCGCCGACCTTTGCCACGCGAATTGCATCATCGATCACGTCGGTGATCTCGCTGACGGGCACTAACGACGCGTCTGCCAGTACGCTGTCGAACGAATCGTCCTCGAATTTGATACGCGAGAAATCAGCTCGCGAACTGGTAGCGGCGGCTTTATCTCGGGCGATAGTAAGTAGCTCGTCGGTTTCTACCGACGCAAAAATGTCGGTGATCTCGCCAAACTTCTCGGCAAGAGCCATTGCGTGATTTCCGGTTCCGGCGTTCAGATACGCCATATTCTCGGCGTCTTTCAGGTTGATATGCTTATCAACAAGCTCCGTAAACCGCTGCGTCCAAGCTTCGTCAACAAACAGATCGCGTATGAATGCCAGTTCTTTATCGGTCTTTGACATTGCTAAATTATGATGCTCCGAGGGCGGCCATGAACTCTTCTTTCCCAAACATCCGATCGAGCCAGAGGTTGGTCAGTTTTTCCTGAATGCTGTTCGCTTTAAGACGGTCGTTCAGGTTTTTGAAATCGACGAAATCGAGGTGCTGATCTTGGTTAAAGCATGAAAAGACGAAGAATTCTTCGCCCGTGTGCGGGTTGACGTGGCGTTGTAGACACTGTGCGCACACCTCTTTCATCATGCACTGCATGGGCGAATTGATCGAGCCGATCGCGACATGCTGCTGCTTGAGGTAAGGTTTGAGCGAATCATGACGTGCCTCGCGGACGCCGTTCATCATGCGGTCTGAGCCGATCGCGATAATGCGGTCAACTTCTTTTAGGTCAACAGTTTGCGTGCCTAGTTTGCCCTCGGCATAGGCGATCATTGCCTGGACGATATTGCCGCGGAAACCTGCGTCTTGCGGCCGCATTGGCGATATTTCGGTGCCCCAATCGGTTGCCCAGACCACCTGGTCGGTGGCGTTTTCGATCTCCTCGCGTTTGAACAGATCATCGCCATTTTTGTAACCAGCGAAGTAAATTACCTTGTTGTTATTTTCACGCAAAGCTCGCGCGATCGAGAAGAGAACTGCGTTACCAAGCCCGCCGCCCGCTAGCATTACGGTTTCCCCTTCAGGGATCTCGGTCGGAGTTCCGGTCGGTCCCATTACAAGAACTTCCTCGCCTTCTTTGAGCAACTGGCACATTCGCGACGAAGTTCCCATTTCGAGAACAATCATCGACAACAAACCCTTCTCCTCATCAACCCAAGCTCCTGTGAGAGCCAATCCTTCCATCATCAGGCGTTTGCCATCGATGACTGGTGCAGTCGTTTCAAAGTTTTGTAAGCGATAGAATTGGCCGGGCTCAAACTTGCGAGCTTGCAACGGAGCCTTGACGATCACATCGACAATGGTTGGTGTAAGTCGTTCTACCTTAACGACATACGCACGCAGTTGCTCGTCGAGTGTTGCTTCGAGTTTATCGAAAATGGCGTCTTTCTCAGACTGCGGCAAGCTGCCTCGTGTTGCTAGTTCGTCAGCGAATATATCGACGACCTTACTGTAACCATGTTTCGCAGATGCCATCGCCTTGACGACGTTTCCGGCGTATTGCGGATGATTGTCTCCGTAATACGAGATGAACTTGCCGTCGTTCTCGTACGAAGTGAAAAATCCTGTCTCACCTTTCTGAGCCTCGATGGCATGCAATTTACCGTCGCCGTTTCGCTCGACCTTGAATGGTTGGAAAAACTGCCGCCACTCGTCCATCTTGAAGGTGCCGGGCTTTTCCTTTTCGTAGATCACATTTGGTGAAGTTCCGGCTGCTACACAAACGGTGCGTGCCGGAAATTCGTGAATGTCGCCGGTATTGTTGAATTTACCAGTCTCAGCATCGTAGTCGAGACGTTCGAATTTGATCGCTTTGATCGCACCGAATTCGTCGGGAACAGCCTCGGTCGGCGACATATTTTCGATGAAATTAATACCTTCTTCGAGAGCTTTCTGGACCTCTTCGTGGTTTAGACGGTACGCAGGCGAATCTTGCAAACGCTTACGGTAAACGAGTGAAACGCCGCCCCAACTTTGAATCAACGGAACGAAATTGGGCTGTTCTCCGGCGGCCGCGGCGCGTTCGCGTTCTGCGCGGATCGCACGTCCGTGTTCGATAAATTCCGGCAATACGATGAGTTCTTCTGGGTCGAAGGCCTTCATCACCTGTTCTTCGCCAAATTCAGCAACGACCTGCTCATATTTGCCAAGCATCTTCTCGACTTGTACGGGGTAATAGGCAAATATTTCGGTCGCAGTATCGACGCCGGTCAGGCCACCGCCGATAACGACGGCAGGCAGGCGAACCTGCAGATTCGAGAGCGTATCTTTCTTAAATGCACCAGTTAGCTGCAACGCCATCAGGAAATCTGACGCCTGGCGAATGCCGCGGATGAGGTTGTTCTTCATCGGCACGATCGTCGGACGTCCGGCTCCGGTCGCGATGGCGATGTGATCGAAACCGAAATTCCACGCGTCTTCGATGGTCAATGTTCCGCCAAAACGCACGCCGCCGTAGGCACGAAAACGCTTACGACGCATGAGCATCAGCTGGATCATCGTCAGAAAATTCTTGTCCCAGCGTACGGTGATGCCGTATTCCGAAACGCCGCCGAATCCTGACAAAATGCGTTCGTCGAGTTCCTCGGTGATCTCGCCGATATCGCGGATCGGCTTCGGGCACTCGCGGCCGAGTTTGCCTGTCCATTCCGTAGGTAGCGGTTCGATCTTGAGGCCGTCGATTCCGATCACGCCGAAACCTTCGTTCAGCAGATAGTGCGACAGCGTGTAACCCGCTGGTCCGAGGCCGACGACCATCACATTTTTGCCGTTGTATGGTAGTTGGTATGGCCGCTTGGCATTAAGCGGATTCCAACGTGTCAGCAAATTGTATATCTCAAAACCGTACGGCAATTTCAGCACGTCGGTCAGTGCTGAAGTCTCCGCAAGCGGAATGTTTACGGGCTCTTGCTTTTGAAAAATGCAGCCCTTCATACAATCGTTACAGATACGATGGCCGGTTCCGGCGCACATTGGATTGTCGATGGTGACGATGGCCAGAGCACCGATCGAATCGCCGTGTTTTTTGACGAGGTGCATCTCAGAGATGCGTTCGTCTAGCGGGCAACCTTCGGTCTTGATGCCGAGCGGATTTCGTTTTGCCGTGCCGTCAGGCTCGCGAAGCCCTGTCGAGCAAGCGTCTTTCTCACGCTCATGACAGATCATGCAATAGTCGATCTCGTACAGAGCATCACGCATTGTTCCGCGGTCATCAGTTAGCTTAAATCCGTCGCGGCGACGCATTTCGTGGTCGTGGCCGCGCATGATGTTGTGTAGCTTTGGCTCGGGATGAACTAGATGAACGAGGTTCATGTAATCGAGAGCATGAGGCACCTTGAACGAGTGCCATTTCTTCGACTTCGCGGCAAAAGCGGCGGCTGTCCAGGCTTCGATGACCTTAAGAGCGGCTCTGACATTAAGCAGGTCGCCGGTCGCGTCTTCCTCTAAAACATTGGCAGTGAACAGTTTGCCATACTCTTCGTCCTTCAGTTTCTTGTACGCCTTAACGACACGTTCGACGGTGTCATGAACCGAAGGTGCGATCTCATCGGCGGGTTTGGCTAGAGCTTCCTCAGCATCTAAAAGGCGGCAAGTCATCTCTGCGATCGAAAGTTCTTCGTCTCGAACCAGTGTTTCGTCGAACGCAGCATTTCGCAATTGCGTTACGGCAAGCCATAGTTTTGCTTCGTTCAACTCAGCGAGCTGTTCAGGTTTGAATCTTTTGGCCGCCCGGCGTTGGACGAAGAATTTGAACTTCCAAACAGGGTTTTGCGCGCTGATCTCGTGTTCGAGTTCGTGGCGTTCCGCCGAGATGCGGAACAAGCGAGCCACAAAATCCGACAGAAAAGGAGCCGCGTCGGTCAAGATCTTCGATTCGACCTTACGCTCAAAGCCTTTACCGGAAGCCGCGATGTATTTCTTCAATGCATCGCCCAGGATCGGTTCTTTGTCAGCTACCTCGTTATAGAAATCCTCGGCGAGCTGCTTTAGCTTACCTGCGTCGAATAGATCTGAAAAGCGATACGGCGAAATACCGAGCTCGGGGTCGTGTTCGTGAGAGCCTTTGCTATTGATCAAAGTTTCATTCATACAGACGGTCTCATTGCGGCCATTTCAGGCCCAAAGCTAAATGAGTAGTATAGCATTCGAGCAAGCCGCGAACTAATACCGAGATCTGCGTCAAGTTCAATGTTTACGCGCCTAAAACGCAAAAATACTTATGAAAATGAGCATTGAATATGGTATAAACCAAGCTTACGCATTCACGCGCTTTTTCAGGGCAGTATGGAACAAGATCAAAGGCTGACGCCGCTTCCACGCGGAGCTGAACTACAAACATCCGGCGGCGAATATCCGGCGAGTTATAACGGTTTTTACGAGGACGAATCGCTTTCAGGCCGTCGTTCGCTTCGTCAGTATTACAACATCGTCTACAAACGTCTGCCGATCGTGCTTGGGCTGGCCGTGGTAGTGACCGCAGCTGCAGCGTTTTACTCGTTTCGCCAGCCTTCGATCTATCAAGCCACGACTGAGCTTATGATCGAACCTCGGTCCAAGCCAGTGACCTCGAAAGACTCGATCAACATCAATTTCGGCAACGAGCAGAGTTATTACAACACTCAGCTTCAGCTACTGCAGAATTCGGACCTGATGAGGCGAGTGATTATTTCCCTTAATCTTCACCACGAGTCGTCGCTTCCTGGAGAATCTGATCGCGGCATTCTGGCATCGATCCGTTCGATCTTTTCAAGTGGCCCTGAGAAATCTGCGACCAGCGACCAGCTTCCCGTTGTTAACGAAAAAACGCTAACCGATCAGGGCAAATCCGAAATGCTGTCGCCCGAACAAGATGCTCGCGCATCTCGATACGCAGCCATGCTTCTGTCCGGGCTCAAGGTCGATCAAACTGACGGTACCAACCTTTTCACAATCTCGGTTCAGAATCAGAATCCAGCGCTAACAGCCAAATATGCTGATAAGATCGCGGAACTGTTCATTGAAGAGAACTCGAAACGTGAAACTGAAGGTACACAAAGTGCCGTTAATGAGCTCTCGCGTTCTATCGAAGAACTTAAGGTAACTATCGCGGGCCAAGAGAACCAGCTGACCGAATATATGCGTTCGAGCAACCTGCCGTTGCAGGAAAAGGGTGCCGATCTGTCGGCTTCGAGGCTCGAGACGCTATCAGGCCAATGGTTGGCGGCTGCGGATGAGCGTCGAAAGATAGAAGCTCGGTACAACGGAGCCTTACAGGCGAGCCGTCGCGGCGAAGGACGGAATATTCCAGACCTCTATGAGAACAAGGTTTATCAGGATACGGTTCGATTAAACACTGAGCGAAGAGCCAAGCTTCAGGATCAGATCCGAGATATAGAAAAGCAGATCAAAGATGCAGAAACCGAACGCGCGGAATTGTTGGTGAAATATACGCCCGAGTATTTCAAGGTCAAGCAAGTCGAGGAACGGCTGGCGACGCTGCAGCAAACCAAGACGAAGACCGAAAGCGACGTTTCACAAATAATCGAGCGTGATCAGAAAAAGATCGAAAGCGATGCTGTTAGCGGAGCTCTTGTTTCGCTTAAGTCGCAACTTGATGCTGCATATCAGCGTGAAAATCAATTGCTTAATACCTACGAGAGTGAAGCAGCTAAGGCAAATATCCAAGGTCAGGCAGCTACTACGCTTACAACTCTCAAGCGAGCGCTAGAAACGAACCGAGGTCTCCTGGATACGTATACACAACGGCAAAAAGAGCAAGAACTGGCGCTCACAAGTGGTCGGCCAAACAATATTAAGGTTACGCGATTCGCCTCTGCACCACAGTCTCCGGTAGGCCCACAGCGCTTGCGAAACATTATAATCGCATTACTTGCGTCTCTCGCCGCCGGTATTGGCCTTGCGTTCTTATTGGATTATCTCGATGATTCTGTGCGAACGAGCGAAGACGTTGGCCGTCATTTGGGCCTGCCGACTTTGGCGTTGATCCCGCATCAGTCACTGAGTAAGCCGAACACGTCGAACAGTTTGCTTACTTCAAATGGAAACGGGAATGGTAGTAGTACCTCGCTTGTAACGCTAGAGGAGCGCAACTCGCCCATGGCTGAGGCATATCGCCATTTGCGAACAAGCTTGCTTTTCTCGTCGGCAGGGAAACCACCACAGACGATGCTCGTTACATCGGCACAACCGTCCGAAGGAAAGACCACGACGGCAATGAATACCGCGATCACTCTGGCGCAGGGTGATGCCGATGTGATCATTATTGACTGTGACCTGCGCCGGCCAAGACTGCATAGCCACTTTGGCCTGACGAATACGCACGGCCTGACAAACTATCTCTCTGGCGAACGATCTACGGAAAACCTGATCAAACCGTTGCCCGGAGTCCCTCGTCTTAAGGTCATCACAAGTGGCCCTATTCCACCAAATCCTGCTGAACTGCTGTCATCGAATGAGATGCGGAGCCTGTTGCAGTTCCTACGTGGTCGTTACAAGCATGTAGTGATCGATTCGCCGCCGGCGCTGTCGTTTACCGATGCGGCAATACTATCTACAGTTGTCGATGGCGTGATATTGGTAGCGATGACCGGAAAAAGCTCACTGCATTTGATGCGGCAATTCAAGACCCGCCTGAGCCATATTGGTGCTCGGATTTATGGTGTTGTTTTGAATGGTGTCAAATCGGGTTCGCTTGATTACGATTACTACGGCAGCGGCTATTACGACTACTATCATCGAGGTGATGACGATTCTACGCCTATTATGGAAGAGACGTCGGCGGTCCATACGACGAAGAATTAGTTTTGTAAGAATTCGCGAAGTGCAGACTCCCAGTCCTGTAATGGCTCAAGTTCGAACTTGCTGAGGTCGGTTGACCTCAGCCTCGAGTCGATCGGTCTAGGGGCAGGCCGCTTTAGTTCGGAGCACGGAACACCTCTTACAAGCATCGGATCAAAACCACCGATCTCACAGACCTTTTGTCCATAGCCTAAGTTGCTAGTTCCGTTGCCTGCATTGGTAACATGAACGATTCCGCGAACTGAAGATTCGCCGATCTCTCGCATTCTCCGAGCCAAGTCTTTCGCACTTGTTGGAGTTCCAAAGTTATCGCTGATCACGTTGAGTTGCTTGCCGATGGCTAAAAGCTCAGGCATTACGCTTAAGAAATTCGTGCCACCTTTTCCATATATCCAGCCGGAGCGAACAATGATCGCGTCCGTGTTCGCTGCGGCGACACGTTTTTCGCCTTCAAATTTAGATGCCGCATAAACTCCAAGAGGATTTGGCCGGTCGGTATCGATATATGGCTCTCCTTTCTCACCATCGAATACATAGTCGGTCGAGACCGTAACGAGCTTTACACCGAACTCATCACAGATTAAAGCGAGATTCTCCGGACCGATCGCGTTTGCTTTAAACGCTGTTTCAATATTCGTCTCGGCGCCGTCAACATTGGTGTAGGCGGCACAATTGAGCACGATCTCAGGCCTAGTGTCAGTAAACGCCATTCTAACGGAGTCGATATCCGCAATGTCCAGATCCTGCCTCGTGGATGCCGTAACGTCATCGCCGATCGAACGGCAATATTCCGCGGCGGCACGTGCAAGCATTCCGTTGGCACCTGTTATAAGAGTCCGCATATTAACGTCCACCGTACATCTTGGCATAGTATTCTTGATACTCGCCGTTGCGGACATTATTGACCCAATCGCTATTGTTCAAATACCAATCGATCGTTGATCGAAGTCCGTCTTCCCAAGTTACCATAGGTTTCCAGCCTAGTTCTGTTTCGGCCAAGGTTGGGTCGATAGCATATCGCCGATCGTGGCCGGGACGGTCCGTTACGTATTTGATGAGCGAATGAGGTTTGCCGAGAGCGTCTAGAATCGAGGTGACGACGTCAATATTGAACTGTTCGTTTCGTGCGCCGATGTTGTAGGCTTTGCCGTCAATTCCGCGTTCGAAAGCCGCCCAAATTCCCGCACAGTGATCACCGACGTAGATCCAATCGCGAACGTTCCGACCGTCGCCATAAACCGGTAGCGGTTCGTCGTTAAACGCATTCGCGATCATCAGCGGAATGAGTTTTTCAGGAAACTGACGCGGGCCATAGTTATTGCCGCAGCGAGTGATAACGGCATCGACACCGTGCGTTTCGCGGGCGGCTCGAACGACGAATTCGGCGGCTGCTTTTGACGCCGCGTAAGGAGAATTTGGCTGCAACAGCGAATCTTCGGTGAAGTAATCGTTGGTATCGTCTGCCAGGCTACCCATTACTTCGTCGGTCGAGACCTGCACAAAACGACGAACGCCCTTGGTACGGGCCGCGTCGATAAGAACCTGTGTGCCGATCACATTTGTGCGAAGGAATTCGTCGGCAGATTCGATGCTTCGGTCAACATGCGATTCGGCCGCAAAGTTAAATACTGCATCGCAGCCCTCGGGCATTGCCGCCATAACAGCCGCACGGTCGCAGATGTCGCCCCTAATGAACTGATGTCGGTCAGAGTCAACATCCTCGAGGTTAGCTAGATTACCTGCATACGTAAGAGCATCGTAATTTACGATCGTGGCATCCGGCTTTCGGTCTAAAACCTGCTTCACAAAAGCCGAGCCGATAAACCCGGCCCCGCCCGTTACAAAATACGTCTTCATTTTTCTAATAGCCGCATTTGCTTGAGCAGCATATCGGCATGTTCCTGCGGTCGGTCAATGTTATCCAAAATGATCGAGCTTCCGGTTTCACTTGCATTGTCGATCACGAGATCACCATAGCCGACCAAACGCTGAAACACGTTCGAAGTAACAGTGACGTCCTGAATTCTGCGCAAAGGAATATTCCGAGTAGTTCGTGCGATCAGCCCGGTATCAATCTCGACCTTGGTTTCCATCAGAGTATACCGTGTCAGACGCTGTTTGACGTGATAGAACGCCGGCACGAGGAAGAATGCAAGGGCGATCACGATCCAAATGAATGCAGAGACGCCGCCGAAAAGTACGCTCATCAGGGCTACGAACAAAAGAGCGACCACAGCGGTAACAACATAGCCGACCTTAACGAACAGTAGCGTCGGCGTGATCGAGAAGATCTGTCTCTCGGTGTCATCGACGGCTGGGGGCGTTAATGGTTCGACAGATCGTGCCGCAACCCGAGTTTCTACTTCGCCGTCCGATCCGCTGTCGATGAATGACGGCGTCGGCAACGAAATGGTCGCGCCGCATTTACGGCAGAATTTGGCCGATTCCGAATTTTCCGCACCGCATTTGTCGCAATACATAGTTATCACCCTATTCGCTCACGAACGGTATAGATCGCCTTATCCTGAGATTCATGGTACGTGCGAACTAGCAATTCTGCCAACAGCCCCATCAGAAAGAACTGCATCGAAATAGCCAGCATCACCACCGTAATTACCGGCAGCGGCGTCAATATGAACGACGTTCCGTACAGCTTGAGAACGACGGCCCAGACGCCTGCTATCATCGACAAAAGAAACGCGATCACGCCAAATGTCCCGAAAACGTAGATCGGCTTGGTGCCGTAAGACGCCATGAACTTGATCGTCATCAGGTCGAAGACGACTTTGATGGTACGCGAAATGCCGTATTTTGATTTGCCCATCGTTCGAGCGTGATGATCGACAGGTATTTCAGTCACACGGGCTCCTGCCCACGATGCGTAGATCGGAATAAAGCGATGCATCTCACCGTAAAGTTTAACGTCCTGGATCACGTCGCGGCGATATGCCTTTAAGCTACAGCCATAATCGTGCAACGGGACGCCGCCGATCCACGAGATGATCCGATTAGCGATCTGAGAGGGAATTTTGCGTGAAAAGAGCTTGTCCTGTCGATTCTTCCGCCAGCCTGAGACCACGTCGTAGCCTTCGTCAAGCTTGTCGAGCAATCGTTTGATGTCGGCCGGATCATTCTGCAGATCGGCGTCCATCGGAATAAGAATCTCGCCTTTCGCGGCGTCAATTCCCGCAGACATCGCAGCCGTCTGACCGTAGTTTCGTCGTAAACTGATCACACGAACTCGTGCGTCTTCGCTTGCGATCTCCTTCAATATCTCAAGGCTCTTATCAGTCGAACCGTCATCTACAAAGATCACCTCTGCCGTCTTCCCAAGCGCGTCTAGTGCCGCCGATATCTTGGCGTGCATCGGCCTCAGGTTCTCTTCCTCGTCTAAGACAGGAAGAAATAGGGAAAGCTCGGGACTGTTGTTTTTATCTTCACTCATCAACAAAAACCATTTTGCCCACGAAAAATACGAAAGTCACGAAAGGTTAACCCTTTAATTTAGTGTTTTTCGTGCATTTCGTGGGCTAATCCTTCTTTGCAACAACTACGATCGAGACGCCGATCGGAAAATTGAAATGCTTGAGCCAAAATCGCTCGGCTGAGAAGAGCTTGCCGAAGATGCCGTTGAGGGCTGAAACGTTGATGTTATTCTCGCTTTCGGGTTTGATGCCGGTAAGTTTCATCAGCGTTCGGCCGGCGAGAATTGGCGGAAAGAAGGTCCAGTTTGCGTAGGTCGCACGTTCAACCTTATAGCCGGCCTGCTCAATTCGCTCGACGATCTGCCGCCGTGTATAGCGAATCCGATGGTTAGAAATATCGTCCTGTACGCCCCACAGCCACATAAATGCCGGCACGAAAAACAGCGAATAGCCGCCGCCTTTGGTTACGCGAAACATTTCCTTGAGACCAGCCACATCGTCGTCGAGATGCTCGATCACGTCGAGAGCCGTTGTTAGTTCGAACGTTTTGTCTCCGTAAGGCAGCGTTTCAGCTAGGCCCTTCTGAACTTTCAGTCCCTTACGTCTGCAAAACTCTAACGCATCGTCGGATACATCGACGCCCTCAGCCTCGCCAAATTGCGACAGCATTTCAATGTTTGCGCCGGTCCCGCAGCCGACATCTAGTATCCGCAACGGAGCGCCGACACTCTTGTCGGCATCGAGCGAAGCGAGAGAACCAACTATACGTTTCAAAAAACTCTCAAGAATCGCACGCCGCCCGACGAACCACCAATGCGAGCCCTCGACCTCATCCATGATGGCGTAGGTATGTTGCTGCATTTCTTGTGGCAATGTCGTGCTCATAAAAATCGTACGACAGGCTGCCTAGCCTGTCATTCGTTTAGGCTAGGCAGCCTGAACTACACTATAATTCCCATCATCTGCGTTGCCAGTGAACCTTGATTGCCATCTGCGAAGAGGCCATAGCTTTCATTCAAACGCCGCTCGATGCCTTCGTCGCTGACCGCACAACCGCCGCCGTCGATAGAGCAAAGTATCATCAGTTCTTTGCCTTCGTCAGTATATTCAGGCGTGTTGATACACATCATGTACTCGGCCGACGTTTTGTGCGCCGCGAGCTCCATCTCGTATAACGTCGGATTGAACTGCCCGAGCAGGTTCAT
>JAEUQI010000014.1:40003-49245 GCA_016789145.1 Blastocatellia bacterium
CAAGGAAGACTCCGAGCGTCGGCAGCTTAGAAAGCTGATAAAGCACGGGCTGCGATATCTGCGACGTAAAGCCCGTACGAACAGGATTCACGTATTTTGTGATCCATTCGTTGTTCTCAGCTCCGTAAACCCAAGCCGAGATGTTGCCGCCTTTCTTTACCTTTCCTGCGAGCGACACAAAAGCACCTTTCGGGTCAGGCGTGTGATGCAGAACGCCGACGCTGAATGCGTAATCGAACGCCTTCTTGAGCGGTAGTTTGAAAATGTCGCATTGAATGATGTGAGCATTTGGCAGATGGCGAGTTAACGCAAACGCCGATTCAACACCATCGCCGAGATCAATACCGACAACATCGGCGGCTCCCCATTCTGCGGCAAGTTTTGTATGACGACCCTTGCCACAGCCGCCTTCGAGCACGACTTTGCCGGCGAAAAACTCTTTCTGTACGGGCCGGAGCCAACCTAGAAACTGCTCGTTATATTTCGGATCGTCCTGAGTAAAATTCGTCCACTGCCAGCCAAAATTCTCCGCCGTTGCGGCTTTGTCTTCCTCTATCTTTCCAAGGTCAACAAACCTCGGCACGCCGCGCACGACCTTATATTCACGAGTACATTTCTTACACGTAAGCACGCCGTCGATGATCTCAAGGCCTTCGTACTTAACAGCACTAGCCAACAAAATATCGCCGCCGCAAACCGGACACGCAAGCAGATCTAGAAGTCTTTCTTTCATAAGAGGTTTAGCCACAAATGTCACGAATTACACAAATATCGGAAGCAATCATTCGTGCTATTAGTGTGATTCGTGGCTAAGAAATTCTTTTCCTAAATTCCTCGTATTCAGCGTGCGGAAAAGGCTGGCGCCAGTTGAATTCGAATTCGTCGGTCTCGCGGTCGGCGTAGAGTTGGTCAAAGGTCGCGGCAAATGCCTTGATGATGTTTTGGGATTCATCGAGATGAGTGAACACCAATTCTCGTTCGGCAAACGAACGGTCGTCGGTCGGATATTGATAGATCTGAAGCAGCATCTTGTCGCCTTCGCGAACGAAGCGGAAATCGAATTCCTCAGGATCGCGATTCCATTTCAGCAGACGCTCACGTGGCCCTTCGCTCGGCTGCGACAGCTCGGTCAATATTTGCATCAGTTCCGGCAACGCCGATGCATGCGGCGCATACGCCGTCGTCGTACGAAACACCGTCACGCCATCGTCAAAACCGATCGACATCCAACCACACTGCGGCGAATTGAAACTGACCTCAAGCATATTCGTTAACACCTCTTCGATTGTAAATTGTAAATTGGCGAATTGTTAATTGGTAGAACCCATTTGCTCTGCCCAATTAACAATTAGCCAGGTTACAATTTACAATTAAGAGCAATGCAGCAGTATCACGATCTATTGAAACACGTTCTCGCCAACGGTGTTCGGCACCAAGACCGAACAGGCGTTGGGACGATATCGACGTTCGGATATCAGACGCGATTCGACCTACGTGAAGGCTTTCCGATCGTGACGACAAAACGCGTGCCGTTTCGTTGGGTTGCTGAGGAGTTGTTTTGGTTTCTGAGCGGTTCGACTAACGATGCTGATCTGCAGGCTCGCGGCGTTGATATTTGGCAGGAATGGGCGACTGCGGAGCAAACAGCGAGGTTTGGTCGCGAGGCCGGCGATCTTGGGCCTGTTTACGGATATCTATGGCGTTCGTTCGGCGGCGATTATCCGGCCTTAAATGGAGTCGATCAGATCGCCAGACTTATTCGCGAGATCGAGACGAATCCGAATTCGCGTCGCCTTATCGTCACTGGTTGGAACCCTGAAACTTGCGACGACGTTGCCTTGCCGCCGTGTCACACTTTGTTTCAATTTAAGGTCGAGAAAGCCGACGCGGGCGGGCAGGGATACCCGCGTTCCGGCGGAATTCTCCACTGCCAACTTTACCAACGCTCGGCCGATGCCTTTCTCGGAGTGCCGTTCAACATCTCAAGCTACGCCCTGCTGACGCATATGATCGCACACGTGTGCGGGCTTGCGGTAGGCGATTTCATTCACACATTTGGCGACCTGCATATATACTCTAATCACATCGACCAGGTCAATGAACTACTTTCCCGCGAACCAATGCCGTTGCCGACACTTGAGATCAACGGCGACAATCTCAAAGGCCTTGACGGACTTTTGAATTTCAAGTTTGAAAATCTGAAATTAGAGAACTATCAGTCGTGGGGCAAGATCGCGGCTCCGGTCGCAGTTTGATCACTTTCTCAAAACTGAATATTCGATCCTACGATTACGGTATTTGCCGTCTTCGGTGTCGTTTGTCGTTAGGGCGACGGTAGAGCCATATCCTTTGGTTTGGAGCATGTCGGATTTGACTCCGAACTTCATAAGCACTTCTTTTACAGCCTTTGACCTCGCCTCGGAAAGCACTTGGTTGGCGTCTGGTTTCCCATCGCTGTCCGTATGCCCGCCGACCTCAAGTACTACCGTAGCAGGTAATTTCTGAATAAACTCCGCACCTTTCTTAAGAGCAGCAAGCCTCTTCTGCGGAACTTCGGAACTGGCGCTGGCAAAATTGATGATCAGGATATTGAGAGCCTTGACGAGGTCTTCGGGCGTGAACGGATCTGGCAGAGCATCGAGAGCCGAGTTGTAGCATCGTTCTGCCTTGTCGTCTTCGCCGAACTTGATATTGCCGCAATCGTCGGTCGATGCCGCTTTGATCTCTTTGCATTGAGCGACGACCTCTTTGACAGTATCGCGGATCGTGATCGTGTCGCAGCTTCGCGTCGGATGTTCGATCGTGACTGTGTGCTCGCCGGACTTAATGTTCTGAAGCACGGCCGCTCCGCGATCGTCGCTGACCGCGATGGGCGAACCGTTGAGCTTGACGCTACTGCCAACAGGCACATTCGTAACTCGTACCTCGTAGCTAGTATTTCTGCCGTAAAAAAAGTAAGCGGCCATCAGTACGACTATCACAAGAAACATCAATGTCATTCCGCCCGCGGCGAACCAAACCCACGACGGAATGCCGCCTTTAGTCGAATCCTCGGCTGCTTGCTTCTCGGCGGCTTCGGTCGGCGTCGGTGGAATTTGCTGGTATTTTGCCTTCTCAGCCTCGGGCAGCTGAAAATACGGTGTAGTTTTATCAAAACTCTCAGCCCGTGCAAACTCGTCCGGACTCATTCCGACGTTTGGGTCGTTGATCTTGATATTCGGTTCGGTAAGTCCCCATTCCGGTGTCGAAGGCGTCTTGGCTCCGGCGTAAAATGTCTTGTTCCCCTCGTCGCCGCTCGTATCTATTGGCTTGAGATTCGTAACGGTTTTGCCCCAAGGGTCAGCGTCGGCAGACTTAGGCAAATTGTAGTTAGTTTTATCCCAATCGTTCGCCGCATCGGCGTTTTTGGGCGCAGGAATATTCGGCGTCGTCTTAGTAAAATCGTCCGGCGGCGGAGGTGGCGGAATTTTCGGTTCGTCGCTCAAGCTAAACTCCTCGTGAAAAAGAAACGCAAATGATTCCTGATTCTAACACAAGAAATGTGGCAGACACGCCTACTTTACGTTCGGAGGCTGTGCAGTTTTGCTGCGGATGTTGATACCGTTGTCGCCGATCAGGAAAAATCGACGAGCGTCATAGCTCGAGGCATTAGTCGGAATATATGAGAGAAGGTAGCGATTCTTTCGCAGCTCGTCGCAGATCGATTTCGCCGCTTCTTGAGCGTCTTCGATCGGAAAAACGCGGCCGCCGGTGCCCTCGGCCAGTTGCGTTAGAACCTGCGGTGCCTTCGGTTGATCGCGACGGTAAGCACCACCTGTGCGGTCGGGCAACTGCAGGGCATATAGCGTTACATTCTCGTTCTGTAATTTATTGAGAGCTAGTTCAAAAGACAATTTACTGCCGCGATCCAGTCCATCGCTGATCAAGATTATCGCCGTCTTACGAGTTCCAGGCATTAGCGGCATCAGGATCTGAGTGATGGTCGAATCGATCGCGTCAAAAAGATACGGATTGCCATCTTTCCGAAGCGTTCCGAGCGAGGCCTCTATCTTCTTGGCGTCGTCGGTCCATTCCTGGACGATCTCGGCCTTGGTGTCGTAGCCAAGCACGAAAAGTTGGTCGCCTTCAAAGATCTCGTAGGCGAATTCCATCACGGCCTTCTTCATCGCCTCGACAGTAGCCGGCATCGATTTGGAATTATCGACGAGTATCACGATCTTCGCCGGCGAAGGGTCATATGTAAAATTCTTTATCTTCTGCTCAATGCCGTTCTCGTACAGGAATAGGTTTTCGATCCTGATCGGATCGGTCTTTTTGTCCTCGCGGAAAGCCAGAACAGGCACGACCGTGCCTTCCATATCGACGCCTTTTGTATTGTGACGAGACTGCGCGAACAAGCCCGTCGCGCTCAGCAACAGGATAAAACTCAACACTAGAAACCTAACGAAGATCATTCGGTCGAAGCTTTCGAAGTCGTCTCAGACGATGGTTTTGATGCAGTATCGGCCTTTGGGGTTGATTCAGTTGGCTTAGATTTCTCGTCGCCTTTCGCGGCGGCTCCCTTTGATGAATAGTCGGTCACATACCAACCCGCACCTTTGAACTGAAAACCAGAGAGCGACCACTGCTTCTCGAGCTGTCCATGGCATTTCTCACACGTCGTCAGCGGTTCGTCCGAAACGCTCTGACGCACCTCGATCTCGAGGCCGCATTGCTGACATTTGTATTCGTAGATCGGCATAAACTTACCAAAAAAATACTCCTCGCTAATTATAGATCAATACATCCATTCATTTCACGGCATCGAATAATATGTCGGGGTATAAACCTATGAAATTTATTACTATTTTATTCACATTCTTACTGATGACTGCGAGCACAATTTTCGCTCAAACTAAACCGGCTGAACTAACGGCCGTGGCAAAACTAGATCTGGATCGGTACGCCGGAAAATGGTTTGAGATCGCGAAATATCCAAACCGATTTCAGAAACAGTGTGTCGGAAACACGACCGCGACTTACACGCTCAAGCCCAACCGCCGTATCGAGGTAGCAAATGAATGCCTGAAAAAAGACGGAACCACGGAACGTGCAGTGGGCGAAGCCAAGATCCCCAACAAGGGCGACAACGCAAAGCTCAAGGTGCGTTTTGCTCCAAAATTCATCTCGATCCTGCCGTTCGTGTGGGCAAACTATTGGGTCATCGAGCTCGCTGATGATTATAGCTACGCAGTTATAGGCGAACCCGGACGCGACTATTTCTGGATCTTGGCACGCAAACCGACGATGGACGACGCAACGTATCAGGGCATTCTCCGCCGAGCGGAAGCAAAGGGTTTCCAGCCTGCTCGTGTAGAGAAAACGCCGCAAAATGTTGAGGCGTTGAAAGGTTCCGTGATAGTCAAGAACTGAAACTAATTGGCGTGTTCTGCCAAAAATCGCTCAGCGTCGATAGCCGCCATACAGCCTGTGCCTGCGGCGGTTATCGCCTGGCGATAGTATGAATCTTGTGCATCGCCACAAGCGAAAACACCGGGCACATTGGTCGCCATAGTCTTGCCTTCGGTGATCAGGTAGCCGGTCTCGTCCATATCAAGAACGCCTGCAAACAGATCGGTGTTCGGTTTGTGGCCGATGGCGATAAATACGCCTTGCGTTTCAAGACTCGACGTTTCGCCGGTGACCGTGTTCTTCAAATTCACGCCCGTTACGCCTGCTTCTTTCTCGCCGAGAATTTCGGTGACCTCGGTGTTCCACAGGATGTTGATCTTCTCGTGAGCCTTAACCCGGTCTGCCATGATCTTTGACGCTCGAAAATCATCGCGTCGGTGAACTACTGTCACGGACGAGGCGAATTTCGTTAGAAACAGAGCCTCTTCCATCGCCGTATCGCCGCCGCCGACCACTACGATCGGACGCCCGCGAAAGAAAAATCCATCGCACGTAGCACAAGCCGAAACTCCGTTACCGCCAAGGCCCTCGGGAACAGGAGCTTCGCCGGGTATCCCGAGCCATTTTGCCGAGGCGCCGGTCGAGACGATCAGAGTGTCGGCTTCGATAACTGACGTGATCTCTTCGCTGTCAGGACTTTCCTTTGCAAATAGTTTGAACGGCCGCTCGCTCAGATCGACGCGGTCGATCCAGACATTGACGATCTTTGTCCCGAATCTGAGTGCCTGTTCGCGAAATTCGGTCATCAATTCCGGGCCCATAATGCCATTGGCAAATCCCGGATAGTTCTCGACATCGGTCGTGATCGTCAGCTGGCCGCCAGGCTGAGGGCCGTCGATGACGATCGGGTCGAGCTGTGCTCGCGACGCATAGATCGCCGCCGTCAATCCCGCCGGTCCGCTGCCTAAAATTACGACCTTATGCCTTTCCGTAGTTTGTTTCATATCAATATTTCGCGGCGATCGGCCGTTTTCTTGCTATCCAGATCCAAAATACAGTATAACTATCGCCTCCGCCCTTCGTCTAATTGCTCAAAATTCGGCCCACCAACCGACACTATGTAAATGGCGACAAACCTTAAATTCATTCCCTAAAGGCTTTGATTCGAGTTACTTGCAGACACTAGTTTATGCTAGACTTTTATTTCGCTCCGACTACGTAGTAATACTTAAATTATGACGCCTCAGTTTGAGGAAAAGAGATTCGCACTTCGCATGGCTCTACGGCTACCTATTGTCGTATCGGGCCAAACCGGCGATGGCGCGACATGGAGCGAGCCGACTGAGACTGACGATATCTCGACGCTCGGCGCCTTGTTTCAACTAAATCAAAAGATCGCCCCTGGCGAAAGTCTGTACATTCGCTCGCATCGGCCCGACGGAGTTCCGGTCGAGGTAAAGGCACAGGCTGTGCGTCTCACACCGGCAAGCTATGGCTCGACCCGCGTCGGTGTTTCGATCGTCGAGCAAAAAGAGAGCTGGATGCGCCTTTTTGTCGCATGGGTCGCGGACGATAACGTCGTTGACGGCATCCACGAGTAATGGTGGACTGTGATCAGTGGACAGTGGTCCGAGAATGACGCGACTGGACACCGACCACTAACCACCGACCACTGCTTATGTACGAAGTTATTACCATTGAAAAACGCGGCGCCGTTGCGGTGCTGACCATCAACCGTCCCGACAAGCTCAACGCCCTGAACAAACAAGTTCATACCGAATCGGTCGCCGCTCTCGATGAACTGAGAAACGACGCTTCGGTTCGCGTGCTTGTGATCACAGGCTCGGGCGAAAAATCATTCGTCGCCGGTGCGGACATCAGCGAATTCGAAGGCCAAACGCCCGTGACGCAACGCGATGCGTTTCACGAACGCTCGCTATTCAATTCGATCGACAGCTTTCCGAAACCTGTGATCGCGATGGTCAATGGCTTTTGCCTTGGCGGCGGCAATGAACTCGCGATGGCTTGCGATATTCGCATGGCGAGCGAGAATGCCCGATTTTCGCAGCCCGAGATCAATCTCGGCATCATGTGCGGCGGCGGCGGCACACAGCGTCTGCCGCGTCTTATCGGTGAGGGCCGTGCGATGGAACTCGCCCTGACAGGCGACATGATCGACGCCGCAACAGCCGAGCGATTTGGCCTCGTCAATCACGTGTTCCCAAGCGACCAACTCGAAGCAGAGACAATGAAACTCGCCGAAAAGATCGCCGAAAAAGCACCGATCGCTCTGCAGCTTTCGAAAGAAGCAGTGAAATTCGCATCACGTTCGAACATGGACGAAGGCCTACGCCGCGAGGTCGATCTGTTCGCGATCTGTTTCTCGACCGAAGACAAAAAGGAAGGCGTCGCTGCTTTCCTAGAGAAACGGAAACCGGAATTCAAGGGCCGCTAGGGCTTGACGCGAATTCGCAGATTCGGTAGATTCAAAGTTCGCCTTTCGGGCGAACCGAAAACGGGGACGTAGCTCAGCTGGGAGAGCGCTGCAATGGCATTGCAGAGGTCAGGGGTTCGATCCCCCTCGTCTCCACCAAATTTATCGACCAACAGGCTGTCCGATCCGGACGGCCTTTTTTCGTCTTGTCCACCAACTGTCCACCGCGTGTCCACCGGCTGTCCACGGCGTGTCCACAGCTGCTCGTGGACAGGGAAGTAGTTGATAATAAACGAGTTAGCGACATTCTTGCCTCGATTTTCGCAGTTTTTCTAAAAAACTGTGCCACATTGTGCCACAGAACCTCGAAAATCGCCGTATTTACTACGTAAAACAGATATCGACCTCCTGTGATCGCCGTAGGTGATACGGAAGTGCCACGAGATCACGATGGCTGATCTTTGCCAAGATCGAAAGGAAGATAAGACATCGCCTTACACCTCGACCAACAAAGGTAACGATCGTGCGGAACTATCGAGCGTGGCTCTGCATTTGGTTGTCAAAGATCCAGTTGTCGCAGGAATTACGACCGAATCCAAGCATATCACAGATGATACATTATTGCACCAAAAATCTTTTACGGTAAGCGATAGGAAACGTGGTCTCGTTGAGCGGCGAGTGATCCGCCGACAACCTTGGTCTTTTACTTAAACATTTCTAGTCGTTTCGCGGCTCGTTTGATCACGTCAAATGTTGTTTTGTCTGAATCGAAAACGGTATTCAGGCCTTGCTCTTCCATCGGCGGATCGCCCATCCGCTCGTCGCCTACCTTCCAAAAGACCTGTCCCCGGATCGGGCGAGCCGTGCCGCCGAATGCCCAGAATGACGCTCCTGCGATATTGTCCTTTCCAATGCGGCCAAAGATAGACGCGAAATAGCGGTCGCGAAAGCTGGTCGGTGTTGTAACGGAGAAGCCTTCGTCGTCACGCGGCATACCGAATTCCTCGATGACCAATGGCTTGCCGAGACGTACGGCTACAGCGGCGTTTGTGTCGATGTATTCGTGTGTTGTTGTCAGTGCCTTGCTGAAACCGTCAGAGAGCTTGCCTTTGGCGAACCACTGCCAATTCTTCGGCCAAATGTGGATCGTGATGTAGTCAATATTTGGGTCGGTATGAACGGTTTCGAACAGCTTGATGTCTTCGGTGCCGATCCAACCCTCGTGGCCGGCCGTGATGAGGTGGTTTTTGTCCAATGATCTGATCTCGGACGAAACGTGATGCAACCACTCGCGGTAATCTTCGTTCGCTACGGGGCGCATCGGCCGCGGTTCGTTGGCGATCTCCCACGCCATGATCGTCGGATCGTCAACGTACTTGCGTTTTGTGATTGAGTTCTTTCGGTTGATCACGAACTT
>JAEUQI010000150.1 GCA_016789145.1 Blastocatellia bacterium
ATGAACAGGCCGCCTGCGGTTTGGTTAACTGCGTCTTCGATTCGCTTGATGATTACGCGATCGTGAAGCGGTGTAATTGTAGTTGCCATAGTGGTTTCTCCTGATATTCTATTAATATTAGAACTTAGACCTTGAGGCAGAAATATAATGTTTAGCACTCGTGGTCTATGAGTGCTAGTATATGGAAAACGAGAGATTTTTGTCAAGTATTAGTTTGTGTAGGCAGGAAAGTTGATAATGGAGTTATCAAGTTTATAGGATGACTAAAAAGCTTCTTTCTCCAATTGATCTCGGAAAACCCGAAAAGTTGATTCGCGGCCAGTTAATACCCTCAGCCGATTCAACAGGCTTCGTTGAAATTAGTTCAGGTAAAAAATGGAAGGCGGGCCTCGTCGTGTTTACTGGTCGAGATGTGACTGTTGAAGATATTTGTGAAAAGCTTGTGGCGAGCAACAAATTTCCGGTCGACGATCAGACACGGAATCGAATTTCTCAAATGCTAGAGCAATTGGCTACATTTAAGATTGGCGATATTGTCGGGCTTGGGCCTAATCAAGAACTGGTAAGATTGGCTAAACCTGCACGGTCTGTATCGAAATTACCTAATTGATGCGTATATCTGAGATAAACATCTATCCCATCAAATCGCTTAAGGGAATCAGCGTCGATTCGGCGGTGATCGAGCGGCATGGTTTGAAGTACGATCGTCGTTGGCTGTTGCTTGATGCGAACGGGACGTTTATGACGCAGCGTGAAGTGCCTAAGATGGCGACCGTGAGCGTTGCTATCCGTGAGAATGGTCTGCTCGTGACGGCGGACGGAATTACGGCGATGGTCGTACCGTTTGAGCCGCAGAATGGCGAAGAGATCGTGGCTGAGGTTTGGGGAACTAAGTCTCGGGCGATCGCTTACGGTGGCGGCGTTGATGCTTGGTTTTCGCAGGTTTTGGGGCTTGAGTGCAAGTTAGTTTTTATGCCCGACGACGCCGGGCGAGAGATCAATGAGCTGTTCAACGCGGGCGATGACGTTGTGAGTTTTGCGGACGGTTATCCGCAGCTTTTAATAGGCGAGGCTTCGCTTGCGGACATCAATAAGAAACTTGCAGGCGAGACGCCTGCGGTCCGGCTTGAGATGAACCGTTTTCGACCAAATATCGTTGTTGATACGACTGAGGCGTTTGCTGAGGACGACTGGAAACGCATCAAGATAGGCGATGCTGTTTTTCGTTCGACCAAGCCCTGTGCTCGGTGCGTGATGACGACCGTCGATCAGGCGATGGGTGAATTCACGGGCAAGGAGCCTCTAAAAACTCTCTCAACATATCGTCTCGCAAAAGACGTGATCCATGACCGATACGGATCTTTCGGAATGTCGCCAAACGCCGTGTGCTTTGGCCAAAACTTAGTCGCCGAATCGATCGGTTCAACGATCAATGTCGGCGACGAAGTCGAGATCCTCGAAAGTTACTGATCTATTTCATCTTATTCAGCCACTCAAGCAACTTCGCCGCGAGTCCTGCGTCGATGGTCTTTAGCTTGTCATACTGCTGCTGCAATAGCGGCTTATTTTTCTGATTGTAATAAACAAGGCCCAGGCCGTAGATGCTGCCGGCGTGAACTGCGTCGATAGCGAGAGCTTTTTGGTACGAAGCGATCGCAAGTGCATACGAATTTGTATTGAGGTACGCGTCGCCGAGGTAATGGTGTGCTGTTATCCATTTCGGCGACAAATCGGCCGCAGCTTTGTAATACGGTATTGACTCCGAATACCGCTTGTCATTGTAATAAGAGTTGCCCAAGCCAAGCTGAGCACTCGCGTTCTTTGGATTCGTCTTCAAAACCGCTTCGAACTGCGGCTTAGCTTCGGCGAATAAATTTTGCGAATTAAGTGCGTTGCCTAATTCTACCTTTGCCGGTTCAAGGGAAGGGTCGAGAGACAACGCTTTTTTCAATGCAGTTGTCGCGGAGACGTAATTTTTGGTCACGTTATCAACGAGTCCGCTCCTGTAAAATGCTCGCGCATTTGTAGGCTCTAGCTGCGTAGTTTTGATAAACCATGTACTTGCGGCAGCGTATTGCTTTAGATCGTACAGTGTAATGCCCAGCCAATAGGTCGCCTTTGCATAGTCAGGCTTCAAATTTACTGCCGTTTGGAACGATGAACTCGCTTCGCTGGTTCGGTTCAGGTTGTAAAGGCAAAGCCCTAGATTGTAGTGTGCGGTGTAATTTGCGGGAGCTTTTGCTACCACTTGCTTGAAAGTCACCGCCGCTTTGTCATACTGCTTTGCGTCAAATTCTGCCAATCCTTGGTTGAACAGAAGGTCTTGAGCCAATGTCGCCGATGTCAACATTACCGCCATTAGCCCTAAGAAGAGAATTCTTTTGAGTCTAAACATGTTTTTGCCTCCACTTATTCAAATTTGATCTCGCTACCCGTAATGATCTTGTATGCCGCCAAATAACGCTCGTAGGTTGCCGAAACAATGTGATCGGGAAGCGGCGGAGCGGGCGGAGCTTTGTCCCAATCAAGTGTTTCCAGATATTCGCGTACGAACTGCTTGTCGAACGAAGGCTGCGCATGGCCGGGCTCGTATTTTTCAGCGTCCCAGAATCGAGATGAATCAGGAGTTAGGACCTCGTCGATCAACAGGATCTCGCCATCCTTGTCGATCCCGAACTCGAATTTTGTATCGGCGATGATGATCCCGCGTTCGAGTGCGTATTTTGACGCCTTAGCGAACAACTCAAGCGATGTCGATTTCAGGTAGGCTGCAGTCTCACTGCCTACGACATTCTTAAATTCGAGCCCAGTGATGTTCTCATCGTGGCCAGTTGCCGCCTTCGTCGCAGGCGTGAAGATCGGATCTAGCAGTCGATCGCATTGCTTAAGGCCGGGCGGCAGGCTATATCCGCAGACTTTGCCCGTCGCCAAGTAATCTTTCCAGCCCGAGCCTTCGAGATAACCGCGAACGACGCACTCGACCGGAAACACATCGGTTCGCTTAACAAGAGAGGAGCGGCCTTCGAGTTCAGGAAAGTTACGAAATGGTTCGGGAAATTCGCTCCTATCTACCGTTAGCAGATGGTTAGGGACAACGTTCTCAAACATCTTGAACCAAAATGCGGAAAGTGAGGTCAAGATCTTACCTTTTCCAGGGATCGGTGTGGGAAAGACACAATCGAATGCGGAAATGCGGTCCGAGGCTACCAGCATCAATCGATCGTCGTCAACAGAATAAACATCACGAACTTTACCACGATGCGTAAGCGTCGCATTCTCGATGTCGGTCCGAACCACTGCTTGTGAGCTGTTCATAGTAAAAAACATATTCTAAATGTTCGATCAACGATTACAAATGCACGTCGACCTATTTTCTGGAAACTAGTAGACGATAAAACTGTATTAACACGGTTGAAAAGTGATGACAAACACGAAAAGATAGTGCATAATATTTAGTGACAGCAATGCTCGCTCGCGTTGCTAGTCACTACCTGCAGTAACCTCCAAAGCAGCACTACTAATTGTTCCTCGCTTTCTGCTATTAAGACGATGAGATTTTCTTCATTCAATCATAAGACGATACTATCCACAGCACTTGTATCTTTGCTTAGCACTTCCGTTTTCGCACAAAGCTCTGCTTCAGGATCCGACGGTCCGCCGCTTTGGCCTTTATTCGTCGGAATTGCCATGATCATCGGCTGTGCCGTGTTCGTTTTGTGGTATCGCCGTAAGCATGGAGTTGAAACCACTCAATACAACTACGAGAACCGCATCAGCACGAGTTCTCACACAACTGATCTTGAAGAGGGCCTTGACTTCGAAAAAGAACTTGAGTGGTTTCGTAAGGCGAAAAAGCCAAGCCAGAAGCCGCGAATTCGTGTGGGTAAGCCGGGAAACTCTAATTCTCAAGTCAAGCTTTCAGAACTAACCGGTGGGAGCCTAGTTCCGTCTGAAGAAGATACAAAGGCTTATCAAGATAGGCTCAAAAAGCAGCAATATTTCAACCTACCGATAAATTCATTTCTCAAACTCACCGAAGCCCGTGATTTTGTTCAACTTCCGTTGTCCGGCGACGACGCTTTAAGAAGTGCGATCGAGCAGGCGAACGAGGAGTTCGAAGAGGACGAAGCGGTTCGAGAGATCGCACTAAGGATATTGTCTGCATTTAAGACTCGAAACTCGATCGATGCTTTGTCGCAGATAGCGCTGTACGATCTATCGTCAAATCTTCGATCAAAAGCGATCACCGTTCTGACAGAATTCGACCATGAATCGGTATTCGAGACGGTCCTTTTGGCATGTGCCGATCCAACACGTGAGGTTCGGGCCGCGGCCGCTCGCGGACTTTTTAAGCTGAGTTTTGACAGAGCTGACGCGTGGAAACGCATCATTGCGTCTAACGATGCATATCGAATGAGCCATGCGGCACGTGCTGCTATCGAATCCGGTATCGCCCTGAAATCGTTCGACCGGCTCGTGCACTATGATATGAAGATCGCTTACGAAGCATTCGCATTGGTTGGGCTCCTCATCCATTCGGGTGAAACCCGAGAAATATTCGAAACGATAAAGGAGTCCAAAGACGAAAATGTGAAGTTTGCGTTGTTGCATTGCTTGAGCGTTATAAAGGATGACCGTCTCCTGCCCGAACTCAACAAACTGCGAATAGATTCAAGTCTACCCGAGGCAGTATTGGAGCGTGTCAAAGAGACCGTCTCGGCGTATCATCCTGTCATGGCTTAAGTTCATTTATGCCGCTGGAAATTGGAACAAAAGCGCCGAATTTTGCGCTTACGGCCCATGATGGCAGCACTTGGGAACTCGAACATTATAATGGGCGAGTTCGTGTGCTATTGTTCTACCCGCAGAACGAAACATTGGTCTGTACCAAACAACTGTGCTCAGTTCGGGATAATTGGAGTGAATATCTGGCAACTAACGCCGAAATCGTTGGAATTTCAGCTTCTACGCCAGAGGAGAATCTTGCATTTGCAGAGTCAAGAAGATTACCGATCCCGATCTTAGCGGATCCGGGCCGAAAATACACGGCAGTTTACGGAAAACACTGGCTATTTCCGTTATTCGCGACTCGAGCCATCGTAGTTGTCGATGACAAAGGGATCGTGCGCACGAGCAGAGCAATGCTCCGAGCATTCCGGCCCAACGACGCAGATGTCATAAGGGCAATATACGAAGCGCGTGGCGACCTTCTAGAGGCAAAATACCGGAGCATGAGATCTAGGCTTAAGGAGATCAAAGAAAAACGAGTTTGATTTAAGTGCCGACCAACCAAGTCGGCACTTTTGTTTTTGAAGCACCGACGAGCCGACTCGATACCACACAACCTGAAATGTTCTTTCGGTTTCGCCATTAAATTAGCGGGGAAGTCTTGCGAGCGTCGTGGGGTTTCCCGCCATTGAGCTAAAAATGGAGGAAACAAATGAAGAACTTTAAGATTCGAGTGCGCTTTGGTGCAGTGGCGATATTTCTGTCGATCACATTCGTAGCAACAATAACGTTTGTTGCAAACATTATTGGCACGAGCGAAGGGCAATCATCATTTACGGTCGAGTATGATACTGACCGGAGATTTGGTGACTATCA
>JAEUQI010000151.1 GCA_016789145.1 Blastocatellia bacterium
AAAAAACCTCGAAATTCGCTGAAATACTAATCAGAACCGAACACAATAAGCGTCAATAAAAATAGTGTACCACTTCAATGCGGCTGAATATTGTACGAGTATCAAACCGAACTGAATTTGCTGAAATATTGCTGGCGCAGCTCGCTCTTTGGTGTTGATCCGGCCCTAGCTTCTACTGGCAGAAAGAATTGGGTCACGGCAGAACCATTACTTTTGCTTAGCCACATTTACACAACACGAACAACAGTAGCGATCGTCGTAACATGAGAGTTACCTCTATTAATTCTGGATTTTTAAGTTCTGGAAAACTTGCAAGGTGTGATGCCCGATAAAACGCGCTTGGTTGCATCGGCTGCTTGAAACAATAGTTGAAGTTCTAGAAAATTCTTGGTCTCGTTCGTGGTGGCGTGGTAGAATTTTGGTACGGTAATTTTTTAACAATTCGATTCGGTTTTTGGTGCTGGTTGTGAGGTTATTTTTATGGCAAAGCTCAGCGTTAACCGTAAGCAGTATGACGTGGCGGCTGATCCGGACACTCCGTTGTTGTGGGTCATTCGTGATGATATTGGGCTGACGGGGACTAAGTTTGGTTGCGGGGTGGCGCAGTGCGGGGCGTGTACGATTCACGTCGATGGCGAGGCTCGGCGGTCGTGCGTGACGCCGATGAAGGCTGCGGTCGGCAAAGAGATCACGACCATCGAGGGCATCGCGCCGGATTCGTCGCATGCTCTGCAAAAGGCTTGGATCGAGGCGGACGTGCCGCAGTGCGGTTACTGTCAGTCGGGGCAGTTGATGTCGTCGGCGATATTGCTAAGAGATGTCAAAGGTGTACCGACCGACGAACAGATCGACCAGGCGATGTCGGGCTGTGTGTGCCGCTGCGGTACTTATCCGCGAATTCGCGAGGCGATCAAGCAGGCCGCCATTCACGGAGGCACGAAATGACCCCAAAAGCAGAATTTGACAGACGCTCGTTCCTAAAAGCCACGCTCGTCGCCGGCGGCGCACTCGTGTTTGGAATATCGATGCCGACTCTGACGCGTGCCGAGGAAAAGCTGGGAATTCCGGTCGAGCCCGCGGCTGATTTTCATCCGAACGCATTTATCAAGATCGCTCCGGACGGCAAGGTGACGGTCGTCGTCGGCCAGGCCGAAATGGGCCAGGGCGTGCTGACTTCGCTGCCTATGATCGTCGCGGACGAACTGGAGGTTGACTGGAAAAACGTTACGTTTGAGCACGGACCTCCGGGGAAAGAGTTCATCAATCCCGCGCTCGGCGGCCAGATCACGGGCGGAAGTGCGAGTATTCGAGGCCTTATCGGGCCGCTTCGCAAATCGGCGGCTTCGGCTCGCGAAATGCTCGTTGCGGCTGCGGCTCAGCAGTGGAACGTGCCCGCAGCAGAATGCCGTGCACTCAACGGCGAGGTGTTTCATCCGACTTCGCGACGTACAGCAAAGTATGGCACTTTGCTCGCTGCGGCTGCGAAGATCGCTCCGCCTGCGGAACCGAAGCTCAAAGACGCCAAGGATTTCAAATTCATAGGCAAGAGCGTAAAGCGTCTCGACACGCCCGAGAAAGTTAACGGCACGGGCATTTTCGGCATGGACGTGAAAGTTCCCGGCATGCTGACGGCGACGATCATGCGTTCGCCGGTGATCGGCGGCAAGGTCAATAGTTTCAACGACACGAAGGCGAAGGCCGTGAAGGGCGTTCGTAATGTTGTGAAGCTCGACAGCGGCGTGGCCGTCGTTGCGGATAATTATTGGACGGCGAAGAAGGGCCGCGACGCATTGACCGTCACTTGGGACGCCGGAGCGATGGCCGGTGTTTCGAGCCAGAAGCTTTACGAGGCCGACGTCGCCTCAGCCGCAAACGCGAAGGGCGTCGAGGCGAAAAAGATCGGCGACATCGCCATAGGAAAGACAAAGGCCGCGAAGACGATCGAGGCAGTCTATTGGGCACCATATCTCGCACACGCGACGATGGAACCGATGAATGCGACCGCTGATGTTCGCGCGGATAGCTGCGAAGTTTGGAGCGGAATTCAGGCTCAGATGGTCGTGCAAGGCATGGTCGCGAAAGAGCTTGGGCTCGCACCGGAGAAGGTGAAGGTCAACAACACGCTGCTCGGCGGCGGATTTGGCAGACGCTTAGGCGATTATGTGATGGACGCCGTTCGCCTGTCGAAAGCGGTCGGCAAACCGGTCAAGGTCATCTGGACGCGAGAGGACGATATGGACGGCGATTTTTTCCGTCCGTCGGCTTACAACAAGATGTCCGCAGGCGTCGATGCCGCCGGAAAACCTGTATTTTGGCAGCATAGAATTGTGAGTCCTTCGATCATGGCAGCGCTCGGGCCGGGGCTGTTCGGTTTCGCTCCGCCGCCTGATCGGCTCGATGACACTGCGGTCGAAGGCGCCAATAATCTGCCGTACGATGTACAGAATTTATACGTCGATTGGGTCGATAACAAGCCGGGAGTTCCGGTTGGATTTTGGCGGTCGGTCGGTAGTTCACACACGGCGTTTTCGACTGAGTGTTTCCTCGACGAACTCGCCCACACCGCAGGCAAAGATCCGCTGGCGTTCCGTTTGTCGTTACTCGACAAACATCCGCGGCACGCAGGTGTATTAAAACTCGCCGCTGAGAAAGCGGGTTGGTCAAAGCCGGCCCCGAAAGGCATACATCGCGGCATTGCCGTTCACGAAAGTTTCGGCAGCTACGTCGCTCAGGTCGCCGAGGTGTCAGTTGACAAAAAAACGGGCAAGGTCAAGGTTCATCGCATTGTATGTGCGATCGATTGCGGTCAAGTCGTAAATCCCGACACGGTCAAAGCGCAGATGGACAGTTGCATCGTGTTTGGTCTGACAGCCGCGTTTTACGGCGAGATCACGATCAAAGACGGCCGCGTCGAACAGCGTAATTTTTACGATTACAAGATGCTGCGAATGAACGAGACGCCAAAGATCGAGACATATATCGTACCGAGCAACGAGCCGCACGGCGGCGTCGGCGAACCGGGAACACCGCCAACGGCACCGGCTGTTGTTAACGCGATTTTTGCTGCGACCGGCAAGCGAATTCGCAGTCTGCCGATCCGAACTGACGAACTAAAGGAGAAAGCATAATGAAAAAACCGACATTCATTTCGTCAGCAAATTTTGTAAAAGTGTTGGTCATTGCGGCGGCCGTGGTTTCGGTATCGGCGTTCGGCTACGTCAATAGCGTCAAGATCGAACGCGTCGAGGCGACGACCGTCAACGACGAAGTCATCATGAATTCACCTGATCCCGAAAAGGCTCGTGCGGCATTCAAAGATGCTGTAAAAGTGTTCTTTTCGGCACGATGTGCGAACTGCCATCCGGGCGGCGATATTCCGACGCAGGGCGATGCGATGACGCCGCATGCTCAGGGCGTGACTCGCGGGAAAGACGGCAAGGGCGTTTACGGTATGCAGTGCGCGACGTGTCACCAAGCCGAGAATCTGCCGGGCGAACACATGCCTCCCGGCGTGCCGAATTGGCACATGCCGCCGGCGAATCAGAAGATGGTCTTCCAAGGCCTGTCCGAAGGCCAGCTTTGCCGCCAGCTCAAAGATCCGACCAAAAATGGCGGACGCAAAACTGCAAAAGACGCCATTCATCATCTCGAAGAAGATCCGCTTGTTCACTGGGCTTGGGAACCGGGCAACGGCCGCACTGTTCCGCCGATGAGCTACAAAGATTTTATGGCGAAGATGAACGAATGGGTCGATAACGGCGCCGCATGTCCCGAATAGTCGCTTAGTTTTTTGTTTTCATAGATTCGCGGCTCCGACTTAAGAGCCGCGATTTTTGTATAAATGAAAGAAATCGCGGAAATTATTAACACAGTCTTCACTTTCGGGCCGGACGATCGGGCAGTTCTCGCGACCGTCATCGAAGTAAAAGGCTCAGGCTATCGTCTGCCCGGCGCTCGTATGCTGATACTCGCCGATGGCAGAACGATCGGTACTGTCTCCGGCGGATGTCTCGAGGCGGACGTGCTGGAACGTGCGAAAAAGGTAATGTCGAGCGGTGAGGCTGAGGTCTTTACCTACGACACGACCGGCGACGAAACATCAGTTTTCAGCATGAACATGGGCTGCCGCGGCGTGATCGACATCAGGCTCGAGCCGATCGGAAAATTCAGCGAAGTGATCGGAAAGATGCAAACGGCGTACGAAGACCGTTTCGCGAACGATGAGTTTGATGTTCCCATCGCCGTCAAACTATTCGGTGCCGGAGCCGACGCCGTGCCGTTTGTCAGGATCGCTTCGGAATTGGGCTGGCAAGTTACGGTTCACGATCATCGGCCGGCATTCTTGACGCCCGAACGCTTCCCGACGGCGCATATGCTCGTTCATCAATTGCCAGACGACGCACTGACCGATCTCGAAACCGACGGTCGAACGGCCGTTGTGATAATGACGCACAATTACGCCCGCGATCGTTTCATACTGCCGGCCGTGATGAACTCCGAAGCGTTTTACATCGGCGCTCTCGGCCCAAAACGCAGGACGGAACAACTGATCGAAGAGATCGGCGGCAATTTCTCGCCCGAACTGCTTGCACGGCTCTACGCTCCCGCAGGCCTCGACATCGGAGCCGACACGCCCGAGGGCATCGCTCTATCAATAATCGGCGAGATACAAAGCGTGCTAAAAAACCGCGACGGCGGCCACCTTCGCGACCGCCAAGGCTCGATCTATGGCCGAAGCTAACGATCCGAATATAGGAGGCATTCTGCTCGCAGCAGGAGGCTCATCGCGGCTCGGCCGGCCGAAACAACTGCTCGAATTCAACGGCAAAACGCTCATTCGCCGCGCCGCCGAAACACTCGTTGATTCAAAATGCGATCTGATCGTCGTCGTTCTCGGAGCCGAGATCGAACGGTCATCCGCTGAACTTGACGGCCTCGATGTTGCGATCTGCATCAACGAAAACTGGCACTCGGGCATGAGTTCGTCGATCATCGCCGGCCTTAATTCACTACTCGAAACCGAACCAACACTCGACGCCGTCGTTATCACGCTCTGCGACCAACCACACGTTACTTCGGATGACATCAACGATCTCATTGTCACTTACATCAATACCGAAAGCCCGATAGTCGCATCTCAATATGGACCGACGATCGGAGTTCCGGCTCTATTTTCGAGCGAGATGTTTACCGAACTATTTCAGTTGGGAGGTGACAAAGGTGCTCGGCAGCTTATTCGAGAAAACATCGAACTGGCCAAAACCGTTCTAGTCGAAAAAGCGGCCATCGACATCGACACGCTCGAAGATCTCGGCAATTTAGCGCACTAGCGGCCTTCTACTTTTTATTGATAAAACCTATCCCGCCTTTAGGTTTGTCCGGCGGCATCATCAATTTCTTTATCGCGTCGAAGACTATTTTGAATTGGGCGTCATATTTCTTTTCAAGCGCGTTTAGCTTATTCGCAAGTTCGGCATTCGAGAAGAGCATGGTACGAAGCCGAACAAATGTCCGCATGATCTCAACATTAACGGATATCGCCTGCTTGCTGCGGAGCACAGTCGATAACATCGCGACGCC
>JAEUQI010000152.1 GCA_016789145.1 Blastocatellia bacterium
GAGATCGATTTCAAGAACTGCATTATCTTGCTCACGTCAAACGTCGGCACCGACACGATAATGAAGCTTTGCGCCGATCCTGACACGAAGCCGTTGCCCGATGGTTTGGTCGAGGCAGTCAAGCCGGAGCTCAATGCGGCTTTCAAGCCCGCGTTGCTGGGCCGCATGGTCACGGTTCCGTACTATCCGATCTCGGACGACATTTTGCGACTGATCATCAAGCTCCAGCTCGGCAAGATAGCAGATCGCATCAAGACAAATCACAACGCAGCTTTCTCGTACGACGATGCAGTGATCGAGACCGTCGCCAAGCGTTGCACCGATGTCGATAGCGGCGCTCGCAATGTTTACAACATCCTGACGGGCACGCTGCTACCCGACATGAGTGGCGAGGTCCTGTCGCGTATGGCGAGCGGCGACGCGATCACAACTGTCCACGTCGGAGTCGGCGATGAATCGAAGTTTACTTACAGATTTGGTTGATTCTCTAACAAAATGATCAAGGTCCGAATATGGTATCCAGTCAACACGGCTCTCGAGTCTCCGATGACGTTCGTCGGGGACGCATTGACGGATCTGTCTTATCGCGATTACGACTATCACGGCCAACCGTACGATCATCGTATTTTACCGGACTTTATCGATGTCGTTCGGCCGAACGAATTGTCGCGTTGGGGACACGCTGGAATTGAGTTTGTGAATGTCACGTCCAGCTCGGGCGAAAGATATCCTAATGCTTATCGGGCGTTTTGGCCGGAGACAAATGTTGACTGGCAGATCGCTCATACCGGCCGTATCGTTGAGGATCTGAACGAGGATATTCGTGGCGAAGAGTCATCTCCGTCGCGTACAATCCTGATGCGGGGAGGACTAAATGAGGCAGCGTGTTACGAATACTGGCTCAGTATGGCTCGCAATGTGCCCGATTATTCGGTTTTTGGATTCAACTGTTGCGGTGCGGTCGCAGCGTCAATCCAGGCCGGACTTCCGACCGTTTCACGGGGCGGCCCTCCGGTGTATCCGCCTCTGAGTTCTGCAGGAGGCTGGTTGCCGATCGGCTATTCGTCGAACCCTTATGCCTGTGAAGACTGGGCTCTGACGATAAATCAGTGGTTACAAGTACATAGTCGACCGATCGTAGATCCGCCGCCGGTTGTCAGCCACGGCCACCATGACCGAAGTTAGGCAAAAGTAGTGTCTGGATCCGTCAATACATTGCGGCGATGTTGCCGCTAAAAAGCTATGCCGACGACACAAGAAGGTAGACAACTTTATTTGAAGACGCCGCTCGCGGACGATTTTCTGATGATCAAACGCTTGCGCGCTGCTGAGGGCCTATCGCAGCTATTTCGCTACGACATCGAGGCATTACACGAAGAAGACGAGGCCGGCGATGAGCCTACGCTCGTTGATCCGCAGCAGATCCTCGGGCAAAAGATGTGCGTTACCGTACGCCAGGACGACGGTGCCGAGCGTTTTTTCAACGGAATTTGCGTCGAATTCGACCAAGGAAATCGAAATGATCGATTTTCGAAGTATCATATTCAGCTGGTTCCTCAAGTCTGGCTCTTGACGCAAAATTCGCAGAGCCGAATTTTCCAGAACATTTCAATACCTGAGATCTTGCAAAAGGTCTTTGAGGGCTTCGAAGTCGATTTCGAAATACAAGGCGATTTCGCACCAAGGAATTATTGTGTCCAGTACCGAGAATCAGACTGGGATTTCGCATCGCGGCTGATGGAAGAAGAAGGCATATTTTATTACTTCGCTCACACGGCCGATTCGCACAGAATGGTCGTGGCGAATACCGACCGTTCGCATCGCGATTGTCCGACAAAAGCACAGATACCATTTCGCCGCGATATTTCCGTCGATATGGAAGAATGGGCCGGCTCCATCAACACGTGGATCGTCTCGAACAAGGTTCGAAGCGGCAAATTCACTCTGCGAGATCATCATTTTCAGCTGCCCACAAATGATCTCGAAGGCAGCGAGGTCAGCCGCTTTAACATCGGCGGAAATCAGGATCTTGAGATCTACGACTATCCGGGACGCTACGCAGCGAGGTTTGACGGCATTGACGGCGGCGGCGGCGAGCAGCCAAGTGCTTTGCAAAAGATATTCGATGATCGTGCCCGCACGGTCAGTATCAGGCAGCAGGAACTCGACGTTCAGTATAAAGGCAGCAAAGGCACCGGCGACAGTTGCGCATTGACCGCTGGTTGCAAATTTGAACTGACGTCGCATCCTGACGCGGCAAACAATCGCAGCCACGTGCTGGTAACGGTTCGGGTTGAGGCTGTTCAGACGCCGTCTTATCTCTCGAACGAACCGGTCGATAGTGCCTATCAGGCGAGTTTCCTGACCATTCCACAGGGCCAGGGACAAGCTCCGTTTCGACCAACGCAGCGAACTCGCAAGCCTGTCGTACACGGCAGCCAGACTGCCGTCGTCGTTGGCCCCGCGGGCGAAGAGATCTTTGTCGATAAATATGGCCGCGTGAAAGTTCAGTTCCATTGGGATCGCGAAGGGCGTCGTGACGCATCGTCGTCGTGTTGGATCCGCGTTGGGACGTCGATCGCCGGCAATAAATGGGGCACGATGTTCATACCGCGCATCGGCCAGGAGGTTATCGTCGATTTTATGGAGGGCGATCCTGACCAGCCTATCATCGTCGGCTCAGTTTACAACGCCGAGCGAATGCCTCACTACGACCTGCCGAAATACAAGACGATGACGTACATCAAAACACGCACATCGCCCGACGACGGCAAAGGCTTTAACGAGCTGCGTTTTGAGGACAAAGCCGGCAAAGAACAAGTGTTCGTGCGTTCGCAAAAACGCTACGACCTGCGCGTTCGCGGCTCGATGTACGAGACCTGCGGCGGCAATCGCCAAGAGGTCATCGGCGTTCGCAGCGACGACAATCCCGGCGGCAATTTGGCCATCACGGTCGGCGGGAACAAGGACGTTCATATCAAGGACAGCCACTATGTCGGCATCGACGGTAAGCTGAATGAGTCCGTCAAGGGCGACGTTGTCGAGGATTACCAGGGCAATCTGTCAACGATCGTTAAGGCAAAGACTGAGCTGAACGCTCGCGAGATCACGCTTGAAGCTTTGACCAAGATCAGCCTCAAGGTCGGAGGAAACTGTATCATGATCGATCCGAGCGGCATAACAATAGCGGGAACGATCACAAAAATCAATTCGGGCGGATTCGCTACCGGAACCGGCAACCCTGCGTTCGATGACGCACTCGATGCCGAAACTGCAGATACCGGCGAACCGGGCTATCTCGACCGACCGCGACGAGGCGGCGGTGGCGGGCGTCGCAGACGAAATCTGCAATCGCAGCATTACGTCGCTCCTCCGCGTCCGGGCGAAGACCCGCGTATCACCGCCATGCGCGGCACGCTGGCGAATTCGGAACAGGGACGACACGCTCTGGAGGTCTATGATCGCTACGGAGTCAACTCAACGTTCAACGGCGGCAATGGATCGACGTACGACGGCGGCACGAACACGATGAACCTCGATCCGACGGAGGATCCGACAACTTCGGCACTGACCTTTGTCCACGAGATGAACCATGCCGAAGAAGGTAACGAGGGAACAAGCGGCGATATCACCAACATGGACCGTCAGGAATATGTCGACGAGATGTTGCAGGAAGAGATCGACGGAACTGTCGACAGCATCGAAGCTCGCAACGAGCTTGCCGAAGGCGGCACCGATGTCTCGAACGCTCATTTCCCGCTCGAGAATGAATATCAAGCGGCTCACGACCAAGCAGTTGCAGATGCCCGTGCCGCAAATCCGAATATCAGCGACGCTGACGCCGAAGCAGCAGGCCGTGCCGCCGGCAGGCAGGCAGTTGCCGACGGCTTTAATAACGGCAGCGTTGTAACGTCGAATACGAATGAATCGTACCCGGACTACTATGGCGACGCGTGGGATGATGCACATCCTAGCGGCGGAGGAACGCCATGATGAAACTCTTGGTGATTTTATTCGCGAGTTTGATATTGGGTGACAGCTGCGGACAAACTACGGCAGCAACGGAGAAATTGGAAAGGCCGATGGAAACACCGGCTAAGGAGAGTAAGATCGTAATGGAAAAGGAAGTACTGGCTAACCTATTGGAGCCGACGAACAAGTCGATCGCCGACTTCGTTCGCGATCCCGCGACAAAGATGGACGCCTATGGGCCTTCGGTTGGAAAAGGCTCTATTTACCGGATCAGCAAGTTCGCTCCTACGCGCCGGATCATACACTATGTCGGTGTAATTCAAGACGCCGAAGCACTGGTCTTGAGCGGTGATCCGGATGAGTTCGCCAAGTTCATCGAGCGATCCAACGTGTCGTTGTTACGTCCGGAGGATCGCCTGGGACTAGGAAAGGAATTTCTTACAATTGCGGTTGCCGGTGCCCAACGATTACAGATAATCGAGTCGGTCGATTCGATCAAACCCAGGCCGGGGCTCGACGACGCCCGATCGGCTCAGTTTCAGGCTTTCGTTGCCAAATACACTTCGATCGTAAAGCCGCCGTCATGTTCAGGCGAGACTTGTTCGTATTTTGCCATTGCGGGCCAGGACCTGGCACTATTTGAGCTCAAGATAAGCACTTCGGGAGAGATCACCTTCGAGAAGAAGGTGCTTGAGAAAGAGCTATTGATACCGTACGCGATGTAGGAGCTAAATATGTTTCCAGCAGCCAGAAAAGGTGATCCGATAACTCACGATATGCTCGTTCCGGCGGGCGTCATCGCTCCGCCGCCGACCGGGCCATGTCCGCAGGGGCCGGTAATGATCGAGTTTCTGCCGGCGGCACATGTCGGTTGTATCGCTGTCTGTACTGGCGCGACCTCGGCCGGTCCGGTTCATCCGCCGGTTCCAACTCCGCCGTTCGGCACGCCGATCGTCAAAGGCTCAGCAACAGTCATGATCCACGGCATGCCCGCCGCTCGCTGGGCTCCGTCCGGTGATATGGCTGGCTGCGGCGTCTTCTTAGGAATGCCTCCGCTGGCCGCAGCACGAACTACGTTGATCGGTGGATAACTGACTTCCCGGCATCGCAGCTCGGTCCTCGGCATATCGGACAGGTCAAGTATTTTCCGCAGAATCGGGATAATCAAGGATTTCAACGGAACGTCCCTAGAGATCGAGAATTTCAATGCTAGCGTTGAAGTGTGGATACGATATTTTGCAAAACATCACCAACCGCCGCCCGACCGAAACCGCTTCGCGTGAA
>JAEUQI010000153.1 GCA_016789145.1 Blastocatellia bacterium
CGATATGCTCGCTCTTGAACGTTCTTTCAAGCGCATCTCTGACGAGTTGCGTGGTCAGTACATCATCACTTACAAACCGGCAAACCAGAATCTTGACGGAAAACTCCGCAAGATCGAGGTCAGATTTAAGGATAAGGAAAACGCCGACAAGCTCAAGATCCGCACAAAGACCAGCTATCGAGCGGTCAAAGATACGCTGAGGTAAACAATGACGAATTTTCGTAAGGGCATTTTGTTCGCGGTTATGTTGACGGCTGTTGGTATTGCCGCCTTTTGCCCGATCGATCCGTCAGTCACAAAGGCACAGCAACAATCGACGGCACCGACACCAACACCGACTCCTATCGAAGACGACGAAGTTATCAAGATCGATACGGAGGTCGTTAACGTGCTGTTTACCGCTCAAGACAAGAGCCGCCGCATGATCACAGATCTGAAGCAGAGCGACGTTCAGATCATGGAAAATGGTCAGGTTCAGGAGGTCATGGCATTTGCTAAGCAGGTCGATCTGCCGATGAGCCTCGCGATCTTGATCGATACAAGCTTGTCTCAAGAGCGAACGCTGCCCGAGGAAAAAGCTGCTGCGATCTCATTTCTAGAATCAGTTATTCGACCGTCAAAAGACGAAGTAGCGGTCGTATCTTTTACCGGTGAATCGACGCTCGAACAGGGCATGACAAACAATATTACTCGCTTGCGTCGTGCGATAGATCGCGTCCAATTCATCGCACCGTCCGGCTATCTGGGCGGTGGTGTAGCGACGGGCGGTGGCATGGGAACTCCTCCTATATCGGGCGACAATCAATCGGTTACGGCTTCGACCGCGATCTGGGATGCGATTTGGGTCACGTCGGACGAGATCCTCGGCCCTGCGCCTGAGCGTACTCGCCGAGCGATCATACTGCTCTCGGACGGGGTGAATACCTCGGGCAAGAAGAAGCTTGACGATGCAGTTCTCGCCGCAAATCGCGCAGAAGCCATAATTTATTCGATTGGCATTGGCGACAATTTCTATGGCGGCGTGGACAAGGGAGTGCTCAATAAGATCTCCGAACGGACCGGCGGCCGTGCCTATTTTCCTCGCGACGAACGGGAACTTCGCGAGGCATTCAAACAGATCGAGGAAGATATGCGTTCTCAATATCTCATCGCGTATGAACCTATTAATCAGAAGCGCGACGGTTCTTATAGGACTATCTCGATCAAGATCACAAACCCGCAGCTTGAGAAGGTCAAACTGACGCACCGCCAGGGTTACTTTGCTCAGAGCGACGCCAAAAAGTGAGCGGATATAGTTTCGTCACAAATTGGTCATTTGATGACCCGATAGAACGAGTTTGGGCTGAGATAGAGAATGCTGACAATTGGCCTTTTTGGTGGCGAGGTGTCCGAAGCGTCGAACTAATTCGGGAGGGCGATTCGAACGGCATCGGCAGCATTCGCCGCACTACATGGCGAAGTGCATTGCCATACGACATTACATTCGATTCCGAAGTCCTCCGTGTCGAGAAACACAAACTCATCGAGATCCGCGCCTTCGGGCAACTCGAGGGCCGAGGACTGTGGAGATTTTCGTTCGATAAAGCGAAAACTGATGTACTTTACGAGTGGACCGTGGTCACAAACAAACGATGGATGAATGTGCTGGCACCTTTCGCACGACCGTTCTTTCGCTGGAATCACGACGTGATAATGAACTGGGGCGAAGAAGGATTGCGGGAGCGACTAGCGTAGATCTTAGTCCTTCCATCCCCAAGGAGCTGCGGGCTCAGCAACCGTTTTTTTCAGATCGAACTTTACGCTGAACAATCGCTCGCCGCCCAAACGTCTTAAGTTATACGAAAAGTACTCGCCCGGCACGAGTTCGATCCACCAAACATTTGCGGCTGCCGACGGTGCCGTTCCCATTGGTGGTGCGACGACTTTTGTCGTCTGATCGTCAGCCGGAAAAAACTGTCTCATAGCCTCGCCGGCGTTGGTGGTCGTACCTCCGTACATCGTCACTTTGTCGGGAAAGCCATCATTTTTACGATGATCATGCTTTAGCTCGATGCGGTTTCCTTTTCGCGTCAGCACCCAAGTTCGCGATCTGTCTTCGCCAACGAAAAACGGAATTCGAATGCGGTTCTTCTCGCACGAACGCACGTTCATTACCATCGATTTGCCTGTAAAATCAGGGCTCGGCGACGTGTCGGCAACTATCGCCCCCGAAAACGCCTGTCCGCAGAGCTTTTGCAGATTGTTCCAAAATATGACGTTTGCGGGCTCTGCTTTAACGGCGACGGTTTGAGAAATACCTGCCGTCACACCGGCAATAACAACAACAGCCAATAGCGCGTACATTTTAACGACTTTCATACTAATAGGACAAGATCTCGATCTTTTCGACAACGCCCTTCTTCATCTTTACGACCCAGATCACGCTGTACTCTGTGTCTAGAAGGTCACGAAAAACTTCTTTCTTAGCGATCAAGTTTGCCAGCCTCGGTATCGTATTGCTATGGCCAACGACGAGAAACTTGTCGTTCTTGCTCGCCATTATTTTTTCGACGAGTTCTTGCTGTTTTGACGCGTCGTAGGTTTGAACCGACTTTTTCCGTTTCGCCGCCGTCGGTTCCGCCGTCCCGCGAGTCCGCTTAAAGTCGGTCGAAAAGATCTCGTCGAACTTATATTTCTTCGTCGACTTCAATAGCCTAAACGCCCGTTCGCGTCCGGTATCCGATATTTCCGGATCTCGCTTATCCGCCGTTGGTGCGGTGTCTTTTTCAACATGGCGAACGAGGATGATCGTCTTTTCTTGAGCAACGGCGATGTAGGCAAAAGACAACACCATAAACGACATTATGATAACTTTGATAAAAGAAACTCTCATAGGCTTAACTCGATCATCCGAGACGGTGATATGTTTGATATCAGTTTGGCGATGGTAACATCATAAGCTATTCCCACAAAACGAATTATGACGCTTCCCGAACAGACTAAGTATGACGATAAATTAGTGATCGGAACCGTAGTTATTGTTTTATTCTCGGTCGTCGTTGGATTTCTGAATTTTGGCATCGTGTACCTGTTTGGAGTTCCGCTGATCGGCTTGGTGGTCGGTTTGATCGTTCTATGGATTTCGAAGTCACGGATCATTTATCGACTTATCGTTACGTTTTCGATCTTGCCCATCGTCATTGCTTCCTTTTTTATTTGGCGCACGATGAATTTGGCCCGACCCGAGATCTTTCTACTTCCTGATGGATTTCGTGGCGAGTTTGTCATCTTTTTTGAGGAGAAATGTGGCGTCGACGAAATGAGGAACGGTACAGAAAGGGTATACGAAATACCAGCAAGTGGAGTCTTGATCCTAAATGCAGATAGAAATCGAGGCCTTTTGAACCGACGATTCTTCTTTGTCGAAGAAGACGGACGACGAGTTGAGTTTCCCGAATTTGGACGTCAGAAATTTGAAACAGAATTGGAAGAATGGGATTGGTACGGAAAGAGAAGTTCGATAGAGCCAACGTTGACGCGACAAACCGTCGGAGCCTTTTGGGCATATGGTTCAGATACGGCGGTCATCTCGAATCGTTCAGCCGGTTATATAATTGCGGACTACGACACCTGGGAAGCCTTGCCCAAAAACAACACCGGAATGCGCCGGGATCTCGCAAATCGAGCCAAGGTTCTGATGAACGAATGCCGAGAAAGGGCTTTGAATTGAAGACTGTTTATCAGTCTGAAATTGTTACAAAGAACTGAGTTTTTCCTTGATCGATCTCATCTCGCCGTCCAACGGAACACCTTCGGTCACCAATTCGGAAAACACGGTGTTCGCCTTGGCTTTGAGATCCTGGTGCAGATACCACATCACCTTTGCTGCGGCTATGTTCGGTTGTTTTTCGTTGGAGATGAGGCTCATTGAGTAGGCGAATGCGGCATCGACGGAATCGTCGTCAAACAAGTCGAAGCCCCAATCTAGGTCGATATCCGAACGTTCGATCTGTTTGATACATCGAAAGACCACGCTCTGGGAATTTGGAACTTCCTCGACATGATTGAAATGGTGCCGTAATCTCCATTGGATCAGGTGTATCCAAGGCGTGAAATGATGAGCAAAATCTTGGTGAAAAACGAGGCTTTGCCCGGCTATTAACGAAGGGTAGAAATCTCGTACGATTGAGGCTGCAAGATCCCAGCCCTTCATCGCATCGACCAATAGAAACTCGATCTCGTCGCCGCTCCAGCCGATCTGCTTAAGGTCACCAGCATGTACCTCGACATGATCAGCTATCGGTTCGATGCGTCGTCTGAATTCATCGACAAAGTTGTCGCCCTCTCGATACTTTCCGTAAAGTCCCGTGCCCGCGACGCTAGTCTCCATCCAATTGAACCATTCGAAAAGATCGTAGGCGTGAACCTTACGGCCCGAATTGGCAAATGCTGAATTTTTGAGAAGACCATTTGTCAGCGGAATCGTAGTCGAGCCAAGCCAGCAACCAAGATCAACCACTTCGCCGAGGCCTTTGTAACTGTTCTGGCCATAGACATTCAGGTACTTCTGCTCAGTTAGCGTAGTCATTCCGAGCAGTTCGGTACTCAACCGTCGCTTAACACGCATGTAACTGTTGTGTAAGAACGGTATTTGCCGGAGTCGATCTCTGACTTGGCGTAACATTAAATGAACATCTTTCCAGGATTCAATATACCATTGGGATCAAAAACTTTCTTTATTCCTTTCATCACTTCGAGCGTTGGTTTGTCGATCGCGTAGTCTAGGTATTGTGATTTGACGTAGCCGATGCCGTGTTCGCCGGAGATGGTGCCTCCGAGCTCGACGGAAAGCTTGAAGGTTTCGGAGACACATTTGCGGGCACGCACTATGGCATCGGCGTCTTCGCGATCAACTACAAAATTAACGTGAATGTTGCCATCACCGGCATGGCCGAAATTGGCAACGAAAGTGTTATGGCGTTTGCCGATCCGTTCGACGCCGGCCACGAGTTCGGGCACCTTTGAACGCGGCACTACCACATCTTCGTTGATCTTGAGCGTGCCATATTTCATTAAGCTCGGCGAAATTGCTCGGCGAACGTCCCA
>JAEUQI010000154.1 GCA_016789145.1 Blastocatellia bacterium
CTGAAGGCCAGTAAACCTGAACTGGAAGCTAGTAAGTCTGAACTGAAGGCTAGTAAACCTGAACTGGAAGCTAGTAAATCCGAACTGAGGGCTAGTAAAGTCAGAACCACCCGCGGTAGCGGGTGGTTTATGCTGGTCTACCACGACTTTACAATGAAACGTGCTTGGTTCTCTCCGAGATGATCGTTCGGCTTGTTCAACCACCCGCTATCGCAGGTGGTTCTGACAAGATTTCGGTAAATTCGTAAAAACCCTGCTTCCCGGCGATCCATTCTGCGGCCAAAATGGCTCCGGATGCAAAGCCTTCGCGGCTGCGGGCGGTGTGTTCTAGTAGAATTTGGTCTGCGGGGCCGTCGAAACCAAGCCGGTGCGTGCCGGGAATGTTTCCGGCACGAGTGGCTGCGATGTCGCCGACTTTGACGTGTTTGGAAACGACGTCTTTTAGCTTCAAAGCCGTGCCGGACGGACTGTCTAACTTGCGGGAATGGTGCTGCTCCTCGATAAAAACCTCGTATTCAGGGAATTTCGCAAACAAACCGGCCGCGTATTCAGCCACTTTATAGAAAAGATTGACCCCGATAGAAAAATTCGCACCAAAAACAAGCGAACCGCGACCTTCGGCGACAATATTCTCGATCTCGGCCCGATCTTCCAACCAACCCGTCGTCCCGACCACGATCGGAACTCCTGCAGAAACACACGCCGCAACATTCCTTTTAACCGCCGCCGCTACGGTGAAGTCAATAGCAACGTCGGAACCGCTAAGTTTCGCCGCGAGTTCGTTCGAAGCCAGCCCGGAATCAGCCTCATCGATCACAACCGAAACCTCGTGGCCCTTGGCCAAAGCCAACCGCTCAATAATCCGTCCCATAGCTCCGCAACCAATTAGTGCTAATTTCATTTGTCGATCTCGACTGCGTAATTTTGGACGATTTGATTCACTATATTTTCGGATTTCCGACCGTCCCTCTTGATCGTGCCTTCAAACTTGCCAAAAGTTCCTGTCACATAAAACTGCGCACAATCGTAACAGATCTCAATTTCAACCGTTTTACCTTGATACGTTGCTCGAAACCCGTGGTGAGGTTCATAACAAGATGCGGCGCCATCGTCAGACGAAGCATCTTTGTAAAAAGCTTCTAAAAGCGTTCTCTTGTCATTTTCAAGCGTAAGCCTAGCGACTCGATTTGGCTCAAAAGTATTTCCATCATTCCCAACATCTCGCCCACGATCTTCCATTAATACCTCAAACGTTTCAGCATTTTCCAGAATCTCTCTTACGCTTGGTGGTAATGCGGCATCGAGGTTTCTTCTCTGCTTCGAAGTCAGATTGACCTTCGTGACGATTGGTTTAAGCGCCGAGACATTCTCCGGTGTTGGAAAAACAGTTACCGACCGACCATCTCTATCTTTATGTAATTCGAGCGCAGTCTCCGCCGGGGAACAACTGATAGCACCTAAGAAACAAAAGATACTCAATCCTTTGATACCCAACTTTCTCATGAGCTTAACAACCTCCGCGCAAGATCAACGTAAAGCCCGACCGCTTCCTCCAGATCTTTCTTGAGAACAAACTCATCCTTAGTGTGCGCGACCAAGATCGATCCCGGACCGAGCAGAAGCGGCTGGCCCCAGTTTGGAAGATGCGGAATGTCGGTCGTGAACCGGACGACCTTTTGATTGAATCCGTCGACCGCGAGCATCTTTACGGGCAGACTGTACGACATTATCTCAAGTTCGCCACGGTCGCGGATCAATGATTCGAGAGCGTCGCGGATCGGTTCCATAGGCGTCGTGAGGCGGATCAACATGCCGCACTCGGCGTTTGGAGGTATCACGTTCAGGGCGATGCCGCCGTCGAGCGTCGCGAGGTTTACCGTCGTCTCGCCAAAGAATTCGTCGTTCGGCAATTTAGTGTGGCGAACGTCCTCAAGTATGTCCAGCAGTTTCTCAATCGCAGATTCGCCCTGCTCAGGATAAGCCGAATGAGCCGCACGCCCGGTCGTCTTGATCTTGGCCCGAAACGCTCCCTTCGAGCCTATCGCCAGATCGTTGTCGGTCGGTTCGCCGTTGATCAGATACTCACATTTCGCCGCCAAAGGATGATCATTCGCAACCTTTGCACCAGTCGAAGCACGCTCCTCTTCAACCGTGTAAAGCAAACCAATATCCTCGATGCCCTGTTGTCTGAGCAATTCCACCGCAGTTATCTGCGCTGCGATTATGCCCTTAGCATCACACGACCCGCGACCGTATATTTTCTCCGCATCCTCAGTCGGAGCAATAAACGGAGGCACCGTATCCATATGCGTCGAAAGCCAAACGCGCGGCTTTTCATTTAGATATGCGATGACATTGTTCTGGTTTTCACTGACCTTCTGAAGTTCAACCGTCCAACCAAGTGATTCCAAATAGTCACGTAGCCAAAACCCAACAGCTTCCTCTTCGCCGGAAACGGACGGGATCGACATTAGGTGTTTTGTAATTTCGAATAGATTCATGTAGGTATCAGGCTAAAAGAATTCCTGATGAAGTTTCTTGATCACGTCTGCGGCCTCGTCTTCTTTGATCACGAACGTCAGGTTCACGCTCGATGCTCCGTGAGAGATAAGGGCGACGTTTATGTCTCTGATCGATGAGAAAACTTGTGAAGCCAGACCTGTCGAAGCACGAAGGCCTTCGCCGACGACGCAGATCACAGCGTATCCCGGATCGACTTCAACGTCGCCGAGGCGTTCGAGTTCGGTTACGATCTTGTCTAGTTCGCCGGTGTTGTCGAGTGTAAGCGCAATCGATACTTCTGAGGTCGAAATTACGTCGATCACGGTGCGAAAACGCTCGAACACTTGGAATACGGCACTCATGAATCCGTAGCTGCCTAGCATTCGGGCTGACGATATTCGCAAAATGGTGATGTTTTTCTTGTGTGCGATCGACTTGATCTTATTCGGCGTTTCCGCAGAATCGGCCACGATCATCGTGCCTATTTCTTCGGGCTCGAACGTATTGCAGACACGCACAGGAATCGAATTATCGACCGCGGGCTTGATAGTTTTTGGATGAAGAACCTTCGCGCCAAAATACGCAAGTTCCGCTGCTTCTTCGTAACTCAGGACCGGAATTGTTCTGGCCGAACTGCAAATTCGCGGATCGCAAGTCATCACGCCCGTAACGTCTGTCCAGATCTGTAATTCATCCGCACCAAGTGCCGCCGCAACGATCGCCGCTGAATAATCTGAGCCTCCGCGTCCCAACGTGGTAGTCTCGCCTGCCCGATTTGCCGCGATAAAGCCGCCCATGATCGGCACTTCACCGGCAGCGACTATAGACCCAAGTTCGAGCTTGACTAGCTCATTCGTCTCGTCGATCAGCGGCTGAGCAGCACCAAATTCGTCGTCGGTGACGATCAAACGGCGCGAATCTATCTGCCGTGCGTTGACGCCTTTTGCTTTCAGAACTTCGGCCAAGAGCCGCGACGAAAGCTGTTCACCATACGAAACGATCGCGTCCTTGAGCATAGACAGCGGCAAACTGCGGCGGGTGACACGCATCAGCAGATCGCTCAGTTCGCCTCGTGCAAACTCGAGTTCGGCATTGAAAAGATTGGGCGAACCTTCGGGAATAAAATGTTTCGACACTTCGACGTGGCGTTCGAAATGAGTTTCGAGCGACGCAAATGCCTCGGCAAAATCGCCGTTCTTCGCGGTCTCAAATGCAGCAAGCAAAGCATCTGTAACCTTCGTCATCGCCGAAACAACCACGATCGGCCGCCGCTCGATCTGCGTCGAAACTATATGAAAAACACGCTCAAACGCCGCGACGTCGCCGACCGACGTTCCGCCGAATTTCATTACAGTTGGGGCAGCTACCTCGCTCAAGATAACTAAGAGATTCAACTGTTTGTTATAGCAATGTCAAGTTTGGCTGATGGTTATAAGTGCGTGAAATATCTTAATTAGTCGTCGGATGAAACGCGATCGTTTGGTAGCCGAACAGTTCGACATCGGATGACATGTAGCCGCTTTTAACGGGCTCGTCACGGACGAGGTCTGTGCTCAGGTATTTCTTATTGTCATCCGCAAACACCGTCGCGACCACGGCGTCCTTACCGATCCGCTCTGTTGCGGTTAATGCTCCCAGAAAATTCGCTCCGGAGGAGATGCCTACTGCTAGGCCGAGATCCGCCGCAAGTTTCTGTGCCATCAATATCGAATCGCCGTCTGATACGCTGATGACCTCATCAAGCTGGCCAAGGTCGCAGATCGCCGGGATGAACTCATCAGAGATGCCCTGGATTCGGTGCGAACCGACCTTGTGTCCGGTAGACATAGTTGGCGACTCGGCCGGTTCGAGCGGATAGAGCTTGATGTTGTCGTCTTGCTCGCGAAAATACGAGGCGCAGCCCATGATCGTCCCGCCGGTTCCGACTCCGGCGACAAAGGCATCGAGCCGCAGACCTGCTTGCGAAAGCTGCGACCAGATCTCGGGTGCCGTTGTAAGATAGTGCGCCTCGGGGTTCGCAATATTCGAGAACTGATGCGGCAGAAACACTCTGCCAAGGTCATAGCAATGCGAATCGGCCATTTCGATACTGCCCAGAAATCCGCCTTCTTCTCTACTAACAAGCGTTACCTCAGCTCCATAGCTCTTGATAAGAGCGATTCGCTCTTTGCTCATCCAGTCGGGCATGAATATATGAACCGGATTGCCAAACGCATGTCCGATCGCGGCGAATGAAATGCCCGTATTACCGCTTGTTGCCTCGGCAATTATGTCGCCGCGCCGAATGCGACCGTCCTGATACGCACTTCGGAGAATGTGAAATGCCATTCGATCCTTAATGCTGCCGGAAAGGTTTAGATGTTCTGCCTTGGCAAATACTGTGCGGCGTTCGCCTTTGTAATGACAATGGATCGCAAGCAATGGCGTGCCGCCGATCAGATTTTCTACGTAGTTTGAACTCGAAGGACGCGCGGCGTATCGATCTTGAAATCTACCCAGGCCGTCAGATCTGATCGCGGTAGTCATACGATTTGATACCGCAGATCCCCGCGATCT
>JAEUQI010000155.1 GCA_016789145.1 Blastocatellia bacterium
ACAAGGAATTTCTTTTCCCCGCCGTTGCGACCTATTATCAAGATCCAATTGCGCTCGTGAAGGGCGAGGGTGAGTATGTTTGGGATGATCAGGGGAACAGGTATCTTGATGCGTTTGGCGGAGTGTTGACGGTGAGTATCGGGCACGCGAATCCGCGAGTTAATGCCGCGTGGAAGGATCAGGTCGACAAGATCTCGCACATGTCGACGCTTTATGCGAACGAGCCGCAGGGCGATCTGGCGGAGAAGCTCGCTGAGATCGCTCCGGGGAATTTGAAGAAGTCTTTTTTCTCGAACAGCGGCACAGAGGCGGACGACACGGCCGTAATGGCGGCGAAGATCGCGACGGGGAACAACGAAGTCATCGCTCTGCGGCATAGTTATGCGGGGCGTTCGGCGATGGCTCTTTCGACTATCGGGCACCACACGTGGAAACCGATCGCGTCGCAGGTCGCGGGCGTCGTACATGCCCATGCGCCGTATTGTTATCGCTGTCCGTTCAAGCTCGAATATCCATCTTGCGGCGTCGCATGTGCCGATGACGTCGAAGATCTCATCAAGACTACGACGACGGGCAAGATCGCTGGAATGATCGCGGAGACGATCCTCGGCGTGGGCGGATTTATCATTCCGCCGCCGGAATATTTCCCGCGCGTAGCTGAGATCGTTCGACGCCACGGCGGGCTATTTATTTCAGACGAAGTGCAGGCTGCTTGGGGACGCACGGGCGATAAATGGTTTGGCATCGAGCATTGGGGCGTCGAGCCCGACATCATGACATCTGCCAAAGGCATGGGCAATGGTGTCCCGATCGGTTGGACGATCGCGACGCCTGAGGTCGCCGATGCGTTCCCGGGGCTGACCTTCTCGACATTCGGCGGAAATCCGGTCTCATCTGCGGTGGGCCTCGCGGTCATTAAGGTCATCGAAGAAGACGATCTTCGCACAAATGCCCGCGTCGTCGGCGATTATCTCAAACAGCGAATGCTCGAACTGCAAGAGAAACACGCCGTGATCGGCGATGTTCGCGGCATGGGCTTAATGCTCGGCGTCGAGCTCGTCAAGGACCGCAAAACTAAGGAACCAAATCCCGAAGCAGTCCTTAAGGTCTTCGAAGAAACCAAACGCCGCGGCGTCCTGATCGGCAAAGGCGGCCTCTACGGCAACGTCATCCGGACAGGAATGATGCTGAATACGACGACCGATACGGTTGATCGGTTGGTTGAAGCATTGGATGCTGGGCTAGCACTTTGTTAGAAAGAATGTTTGTTTTATTCGCGCTCAAATAGAGAGGTAAGAAATGTTTAAGGAGATAGTCTGTCTAATTGCTACTTTTTTCTTACTCGTATCGACTGGTTTCAGCGGAATTCGCGGTCCAGGTAAATATTCTGGAATCGTTGTATTCGACCGATGGGATACTTGCTACCTATACAGCTCGGCTTACGTGATGTATATCTCCGAAAAAAAGAAAGAGAGCCTTAGGCAGTACGCTGGAAAATCGATACAAATTGATGCGACCGAGGTTTTTCAACCGATTAACCCAGGAGACGGCCTGATCAAAGAGTTCAAATATCTGGGCGAAGCGGAAGCCACTGAAAGGACTCCGGACGTTGACGGACTGAGAATAGTTTTGGGCCAGGACGTATATGGAAAGAATTTTGTTCGGTTCACAATAGAAATCGAAAATCAGAGTCAAAATCCGACCGAATTCGACGTATCCGATATCGCTCCAACAGTTTTTGGATTAAAGGATGAAGAGGATCCATTCAGACCCTCAGATGGAAAGTCTGAGGCTAGAATAACTCGATGCAATTTTGGATCTGGTTGCGGGTTTCCCAACCTTACGTTCGGACCTGAAGGCCAGTTGACCGCGGACAGCTACTCGATAAGACTTCAGCGATATACTCCTATCCGGTGGGAAAAATCTCGTCTTGCTCCTAAAGCTAAGCTTCAATTGCGTTTTACCGCCCGAGTCGCAAAAGGCGAATACGAAATGGTGGTCGGCTACGGCGGAGGTGTTCACTCGGGAAAAGGTATTGTAAGCAATAAATTACTTTTCCGAACGGACATAACAGGTACGGTGCGTCAGGACCGCGACATACTTGGCGATGTGAGAAATGGTGGTCGCGATGGTAATAGCTTTCTTGGACTACTTTTCAATAACCACGACAACTCTTACTTCCGCGAAGAGAGATTTTAAGAATGATAAACTGCAAACGTAGCGTAGATCTAATTGTTCTAGCTGTTATTCTGGTCGCTGAAGTCGCAACAGTGGGCCAGATTCCTGATCGATCAAAAGTCGTCGCCGGAGCTGAAAAAGTCTTTGAGCGGCTTTCTAAGACCAATCCGATGCCTGCTCCGGGATGTGCGGTGGGCGTTTCGCTGAATGGCGAGTCGGTTTTTGAGAAGGCGTTTGGGCTTGCGGAGATGGAGCATAATATTCCGAATTCGGCTCAGACGATCTTTGAGTCGGGGTCGGTGGCGAAGCAGTTTACGGCTGCTGCGCTCGTTTTGCTGCAGCAGGACGGCAAGCTTGATCTGGACGATCCTGTGCGGAAGTACATTCCTGAATTGCCTGATTACGGCTCGCCGCTGACGATACGGCATTTGCTCAATCACACGGCGGGGCTTCGCGATTGGGGAGCCGTGATGTCGCTGACTGGCGCAGGTCGCGGCGACCGTGTTGTTACGCAGGCGATCGCGCTTGATGTCATTTATCGGCAGAAGTATCTCGATTTTGTGCCCGGAGCCGAATACTCATATTCGAACAGCGGCTATCAGCTCGCGGCCGAGATCGTTGAGCGAGTCAGCAAACAAAAGTTCACGACGTTTACCGAAGAGCGTTTGTTCAAGCCGCTCGGAATGAGGAATACCTCGTGGCGTGACAACTATCAGCGTATCGTTTCGGGCCGTGCTCAGGCCTATGCTCGTCAAGGCAACGGACCATGGATGCTGAATATGCCGATAATGAACGTTTACGGCAACGGCGGCATGCTTACGACCGTCGGCGATTGGCTCAAGTGGAACGCCATGCTCGACGCGAAAACGTGGAACGCTAACCTTGTTGATGAGCTTGAAACGCAAGGTGTATTAAATGACGGCCGAAAGATCAGCTATGCGCTCGGCGTTGTCGTCGAAACGGCGAAGGACGGGAATAAGGACATTACGCACGGTGGCTCGACGGCCGGATATCAAACGTTTCTCGCACGCTTCCCCGACAAGAAGCTGTCCGTAGCGGTTCTTTGTAACGCGTCGAGCGCAAATCCCGGTGGAATTGCCTATGGCATTTTCGACGAGATCTATGGCAGGCCGGCTGATACTGCAAAGGTTGAGACGGTCGCAGTTTCCGAAGATGTACTGAAGAAATTCGCCGGAGTTTGGAAGAACGACGTTACACGAAACGCGAATTCTATCGCTCTCGATAAAGGTGAGCTGAAGATAAACGGCACTGCATTAAAGCCTATAGCTGACGGCTCATTTATGCTTGGCGAGCGAAAACTGACTTTCAAAGACGGCTCGCCGATAACCGCAACGATCGCAAATCCCGATGGCTCGATGACGCGATTGACGCAAGTCGCCGAATGGAAACCGAGTGCCAAAGACCTCACCGAATTCACCGGGACGTGGAAGAGTGACGAGGCTCAGACGCAATTTTCTTTGGTAGCAGAAGGCGACAAACTTTTCATCGTCAATACGCCTGTGATTCGATTGCCACTACAGCCGATCTACAAGGACCATTTCGCCGCACAAGGTTACGTCGTTTGGGTAACTCGCGATAAAAAAGGCAAGATCGAACGTCTACACGTGGGAACGGGTCGAATGCGGGATATGTTTTTTGAGCGAATAGGAAAGTGAATTCAAGGGCTAACCTCTTATGAAAACTCTGATCAAAAACGGGCGTGTTGTGACTGCAGTTGACGATTACTTCGCAGACATTTTCATCGATGGCGAGACGGTGACGACTATTGGCAAGTCGCTAGATCTGGATGCCGATGTTGTCTTGGACGCGAGCGGAAAGCTTGTGATTCCCGGCGGGATCGATCCGCATACGCATATGGAGCTGCCGTTTGGCGGGACGCACTCGTCGGACGATTTTTTTACCGGGACGCGGGCGGCGGCGTATGGTGGGACGACGACGATAATTGATTTTGCGGTGCAGACTAAGGGCGAATCGATGACCGCGGGCGTCGATGCGTGGCACAGAAAGGCCGAGGGCAAAACGTGCATTGACTACGGATTTCATCTGATCACTACCGAGTTTGAGGATGGCGATGAGAAAGAGATGTACAAGCTGATGGACGAGGGCATCACGTCGTTCAAGCTGTTCATGGCGTATCCGGGCGTGTTTTTGGCGGATGACGCTACGATCTTTCGAGCAATGTCCGCAGCCGGAAAACGCGGCGGGCTTATCTGCATGCACGCCGAAAACGGCATCGTCATCAACGAGATCATCAAACGCTTCCTTGCCGACGGCCGAACCGCTCCGAAGTATCACGCTCTAACCCGTCCGACCATTGCCGAGGCCGAAGGCGTGCATCGAGCGATCGCGATTGCCGAGATGGCGGAGTCGCCGGTCTACATAGTTCACCTTTCGTGTACCGATGCTTTGAATCAAGTCCGCCAGGCGAGAGATCGCGGCATTGCTGCGTTTGCAGAGACTTGCCCGCAGTACCTTTTCCATTCGATCGAAGATTATGGCGACGGCTGGGAAGGTGCGAAATATGTGATGACGCCCCCGCTGCGTGAGAAGCACAACTGTGCCGAACTCTGGAAAGGCCTTAAGATGGATGACCTGCAAGTCATCTCGACCGACCATTGCCCGTTCTGTATGAAAGAGCAGAAGGAATTGGGCATTGATGATTTCACCAAGATCCCAAACGGTGCTCCCGGCGTCGAAAATCGCCTCGCTCTTATCTACAACGGCGGTGTTGTCGAAAACCGCATTTCGCTCAATCGCTTTGTCGAACTCACATCAACTGCCGCAGCGAAGATGTTCGGGA
>JAEUQI010000156.1 GCA_016789145.1 Blastocatellia bacterium
CATTAAGAAAGAGTTCATCAAAACGAACGCTCAGGGCAATACCGATTGGGAAGGCACCGTATCGGTTTCGGGCCTCGGCGGCAATCCGTATCGCGACGGTTCGTTCGAATATTACATGTCCGAAAAGCTGCGAACTAACGACGCCAAGGGCCTCGGCCCCGCGATCCGTGCGGCTCTCGAAATGGAAGATTATGAACGCGGCTGGCCGGGACGCGGCAAGACCGTTATGCTCGACGACTATTTCAATCACGAGATCAGGCCAAGCAAAAGTTTTAAGGGCGACGAGGTCTGGCATTACAAATGGAATGAGCGTCCGGACGCAGGTTTCAGTTTTTGGGGCAGCCAATTCCGCTCGATGGGAGCCAACATCGCTCAGATGCGAAGCGAGCCGACCCCGAGCGAACTCGCCAAAGCGAGCGTTTACATCATTGTCGATCCTGACACAGCAAAAGAGACCGCGAACCCGAATTTTGTCGAGCCTCGTCACGTTAAGGCGATCGACGATTGGGTCAAACGCGGCGGCGTCCTCGTGCTGATGGGCAACGACGGGCAGAATGCCGAGCTCGATAAATTCAACACGCTGGCCGAAACGTTCGGCATCAAGTTCAACAAAGACCGCAAATTCGAGGTCGTGCCCTCGACCAATTACCAGATGGGCGGCATCGACATCGCGGCCGGAAATCCGATCTTTGCGACGACGAAGAAGATCTTTGTGAAAGAGGTTTCGACGCTCACGCTCTCGGGCAAGGCCAAGGCTGTCGTGACGGCGAACGGCGATAACATCATCGCTATGGCAAAGCACGGCAAGGGCACGGTCTTCGCGATCGGCGATCCGTGGCTGTATAACGAATACGTCGATGGGCGGCGATTGCCTGCGGAATTTCAGAATTTCGCAGCTGCACGCGACCTCGCGAAATGGCTGCTGATGCAGGCGAAAAGGTAAATTTCTATGAGACATATTCTTACAGTTCTCTTTGTTTTGACGGCGTCAACCGTCGCGTTTTCACAAACTCGCCAGCCGTCTGTTTCGTCGCGGCCCTACGTCGTTAAGTCCAAACAGCAGGTCGCCGACATCGAAAAAGCACTCGCGGCAAAGCCGGGAAACACTAACGAGGACGTCGTTGCCCAAGCCGGAGAGCAGACGCGTGTGGCCGTTTTTCATGACACGCTTCGCGAGAATGACCTGAACGAGGTCCACGATAATTCGGACGACATCTACTACGTTCTCAGCGGCAAAGCGACGCTGATGCTTGGCGGAACTTTGGTCGATCCGAATGAAATATCGCCCGGCGAATGGCGTGCAAAACAAGCCACCGGCGGCGATAAGGTCGAGATAAAGAAAGGCGATCTCGTGTTTGTCCCACGCGGCATGCGGCACCAGCGAACCGTAACGGGCAAAGGTTTTTCGATGATCTTGATCAAGGTTTTTTCTGAGAAACAGCCCAAGAAGTAAGCGGCGGAATTTGCTTCGACAAAGAGCGCCGCGTGAGTTAAAATAACGATAAATAAAGGACAATGCCGCGAAAGACACCAGCCGTATTTAAAAATCTTAATACCGAAAAGAACGGCACGACCGCCGAAGAGGTCGTCGTGCGTCTTCGCGACATGATCCACAGCGGCGAGTTGTCTTCGGGCGATCGTTTGCCGCCGGAACGCGATCTCGCGAAGCTGCTCGGCGTGAGTCGCCCGACACTGAGAGCCGGAATTCGATCGCTTTCGACCGTCGGAATTCTGCAATCGAAACAAGGTGCCGGAACGTTCGTCGCCGCTGCTGACGAATCGCCGACGCTCGACGGTAGTGCCTTGAAGATGCTCTCGGCGCTTCACGGATTTACGACCGACGAGATGTTCGAGGCTCGGCTTGCGCTTGAGATGAGCATCGCCGGGCTTGCAGCCGAACGTGCGACGAGCGAGCAGATGACCTTGATGGCCGAAGAGATCACCGGCATGTACGCGTCGCTGAACGACCCTGAGGAATACCTCGTTCACGATATGCGATTTCACCAGACGATCGCGGCCGCGTCGAACAATCGCATTCTGACCAGCTTAATGAACATGGTCGCGACGATCCTGTTCGACAGCCGTAGCAAGACCGTTCATCGTGCTTTGGACCTAAAAGAATCTGCCGAGCAACACCACAACATCTACCGTGCGATGCGCGAACGCGATCCGCAGGCAGCTCGTGCCGCGATGCATGACCACCTCGTCGAAACTCAAAAAGCCCAGCGTCGCGAGGCTCAAGAAGCGGCCGAAGCGAATGCAAAAGCAAACTAATTTTTTCGCCGCCTGTGCCGTAACACTCCTTTTTGCAGCGTTTACGTCGGCACAGGTGTCGAACGTCTGGGTCGCGGACAACGGCGACGGCACTTACAAAAATCCCATCATCAACGCCGATTATTCTGATCCTGACGTCGTACGCGTCGGCTCCGATTACTACATGACGGCGTCGAGCTTTAACGCGGTCCCGGGCCTGCCGATCTTACATTCCAAAGACCTCGTGAACTGGCGGCTGATCAATCACGCTATTCGCGAGCTCGAGCCGCGCGAGCATTTTTCCAAGCCGCAACACGGCGGCGGCGTATGGGCTCCATCGATCAGATTTCACAAAGGCGAATACTTTATTTACTACGGCGATCCTGATTTCGGGATCTTTATGACCAAGACAAAAGATCCTGCGGGCGAATGGTCGCGGCCTGTGCTCGTGCGAGAGGCCAAAGGCTGGATCGATCCGTCGCCGCTGTGGGACGATGACGGCAAGGCATATCTCGTCCACGCATTTGCCGGCAGCCGGGCAGGGATCAAGACGATCCTCGTAGTAAACAAAATGTCGCCTGACGGCACTAGGTTGCTCGATGATGGTGTGCTTGTTTTCGATGGACACGATGCCGACGCGACCGTCGAAGGGCCGAAATTCATGAAGAAGGACGGTTACTATTACATTCTCGCGCCGGCCGGCGGCGTCCCAACGGGTTGGCAGCTCGTGCTTCGGTCGAAGAATATCTACGGCCCATACGAACGCCACGTCTCGCTTGCTCAAGGCTCGACCGCAGTAAATGGCCCGCACCAAGGCGGCCTCGTTGACACGCCAAACGGCGAATGGTGGTTCCTGCATTTTCAGGACAAGGGGCCGTATGGCCGCGTCGTTCATCTGCAGCCGACGGTCTGGAGAAACGGCTTTCCCGTAATGGGCATCGACAAAGACGGCGACGGTACGGGCGAGCCCGTGATGACGTTCAAAAAGCCGAACGTCGGCGGCACTTTTCCGATAGTAACGCCGCGGGACAGCGACGAATTCAATGGCGACTCGCTCGGACTGCAATGGCAGTGGCACGCGAATCCAAAGGCTGAATGGGCGTTTCCGTTCCCAACTCGGGGCGTGCTTAGAATGAACTCAGTTCAACTGTCTGATGGTGTAAAAAACCTGTGGGAACTGCCGAATCTCCTGCTCCAGAAGACGCCGGCTGATGAGTTTACGGCGACCGCGAAAGTGAGGATCTCGCCGCGATTCGAAGGCGAACGCTTTGGACTGGTCGTGATGGGCATCGACTACTCGGCACTCGTTCTGACAAACAGTGGCGGCAAAATTTATGCGTCCCAAACTTCGGCTAAAGAGGCTGACAAAGGTAACGCCGAGAGTGAGACGCTACGTTCGCCGGCGGTTGACGGGAACGAGTTCTACCTGCGGCTCGAGATCACGAAAGGCGCCGTCGGCCGATTTCGTCTCAGCACAGACGGTAAAAATTTCTCCGCGATCGGCACTCCGTTCACCGCCCGCGAGGGCCGCTGGATAGGGGCAAAGATCGGCTTCTTCTTCACGCATCCGGGCAAGTTCAACGATGCGGGAACGGTCGATATCGATTGGTTCAGGATCGAGAAATAGTCCCAACGTTGCGTCCCAAAATTCTCACCGGCCGAACCGCAGGCGTTTCGCCTGGATTGCACAAGCCCGCACGTTAGTGAGGGCGTAACACGGAGGTTGGGAGGATCGGCGGCTGCCGTGCTGGTTTGGTTGTGAGTAACGCCCTTACTCCGAAGACTCCGTGCGGGCTTATGCCGTTTGCGTCCCAAACTTTTCACCGGCCGGACCGCAGGCGTCTCGTCTGCACGTGGCTGTGCCGTGCGAAGTCGCGCGTCCCAAGAGTTGAACGATCCGTAACTTCAACCACCCACTACCGTAGGTGGTTCTGACAAGCGGACCGCAGGCGTCTCGCCTGCCCGTGGCTGTGCCACTTCGCTGAGCGGCGAAGCTGTGCTTCGCCGTGAGGTGCTCCTTCAACTTCTTCGAGGCTATGCCTCAGGTCTTGGCCGCCGTAGATTCTTGCGTCCCAAAAGTTGATTCATCATCCGCTTCAACCACCCACTACCGTAGGTGGTTCTGACAAGCGGACCGCAGGCGTCTCGCCTGCGTGTGGCTGTGTCACTTC
>JAEUQI010000157.1 GCA_016789145.1 Blastocatellia bacterium
AAATCCGCCCGCCAGCGTATACGTCGTAATGACCACGCTCATCCCTATCCACAACGCCGCGATGTTCCACGTAGTCCAGGTCCGCTGCCCGATCGTTGTCGGAGCAAGGTCCTCGTTCCACAACGGCGACGTCGAAACGTCCTCGGTCAACTCAACAAAATCCGATGATCCTTCGCTCATAGATCTGGTCACCTAAACCTCGCGGCATTGATCAAGAACTTTACTGAACCTTTCCCGGCCCCCAAAGTGCGCGGCCTGAAAATTTGCCAGTGTGATTCCCGTCCTTTAACATCTGATCGCCGTTAACAAAAACGTCGCGGACACCGACTGCGAACTGGTGAGGCTTTTCGAAAGTGGCCTTGTCCGCAATGCTCGCAGGGTCGAATATGACGACGTCCGCGAAGTAGCCTTTCTTCAATAAACCTCGGCGATCGAGCCCGAGATTTCCAGCCGGAAGACTCGAAAGTCGGCGGATTGCTTCTTCTAGCGAGATCACTTTTTCTTCGCGGACATATTTGCCGAGCAGCCGAGCAAAATTACCGTACGCCCGCGGATGCGGATTTGATTTGAGGAAATGGCCTTCAGGAGCGATAGATTCAGCATCGGAGCCAAAAGAAACCCACGGTATCTTGATCTGCTTTCTGATGTTAGCCTCGTCCATCAGGAAATAGACAGTGCCGACTCGCGATTGATCTTCGACGATCAGATCGAGAATTGTATTCTCCGGATCAGTACCGCGCATACGGGCGACTTCGCCGAGCGTCTTTCCGGTCAGCGGCTTCAGCTTATCGTTTTTGAAACCAACCAAGATCAATCTCTCCGGCGAACCGGCGGCGAGACGAAGATTCTCCCACTTGTCGGTCGGCGTCCGCATTTCCTCGAGGATCTTCTTGCGTGTTTCCGGGTCTTTGATACGTTTGAAGAGTTCCGCATAACCACCATCTAGCACCCACGGCGGTAGCGAAGCCTCGAGGCCTGTCGCTCCAGCAGGATAGTTATACATATCGGCCGTGATCTTGAGGCCTTGTTTGCGTGCTGCCTCGACCTTGGCAATGACCTTATCCATCTTGTGCCAATTATCTTTGCCGGCCGCTTTCAGATGATAGATCTCGGCGGGAATATTGGCCTCGCGGGCTATGCGGATCAGTTCATCGACAGCCTCTTCGAACCGATTTCCCTCGCTACGCATATGCGAGATATATTTGCCCTTGTATTTCGAAGCGACCTTGCAAAGTTCGATTATCTCCTCAGTCTTCGCGTAAAACGCCGGAGCGTAAATTAGCGATGTGCCGATACCAAGTGCACCGGCACGCATCTCTTTTTCAACAAGATCGCGCATCTGTTGCAATTGTGCTGGCGTCGGCTGAACGTCTCTCTCACCGAGCACATTCATCCGTATCGTCGTAGCTCCGATATACGACGCTACATTCTGCGAGACGCCTTTTTTCTCTAAATGCTGCAAATATTCTGCAAGCGTCGTCCAGGAAACTTCCCATTTCAGGTCGCCTTGGTCGTCTTTGACCTGCTTTTTCATTGCGTCATTGAGCGGCCCCATCGACCAGCCCTCGCCCATGATCTGCGTCGTCACGCCCTGCTTCAATTCGCCAAGCGAGCGCCCGTCAACAAGGAGAGATTCCGTCGACCACGACAGCATGTTGATGAATCCGGGAGCGACAGCTAAGCCATTCGCATCAACGACGGACATTGCCTTTGCTTTCGAAAGATCGCCGATCTTCGCAACCTTATCGGCAACGATTCCAACATCTGCCTTGATAGGCTTACCGCCCGAACCATCATAGATCAGGCCTCCGCGAATGATGACGTCGAACGTCGATTGCGAATGCACGATCGAAAAAAACGACAACGAAAGTAGGATCGATATTATGAATTTCATGGTCATGCTCATTTGCCCGCGACACGCTTTAATTCAAGGCCGTCAATATTGAGGGAAACGACACGGCCGCCGACTGGGGCCAAGCCGAAACCAACCAGGCTGCTTCCCTGCCAAGTCTGCTCAAAAACAGCCTCGAATGTATCGTACTGCCAATGCCGCAGTTCGGCTGTAAATTCCCTGCTGATCCGCAACATCAACTTGTCACCTACAGCCTCGACCGTGACCTCGCCGTAGAAGGGATCGGCATATTTCCCGGCATAAGCCGCAAGGCTCAGGCTCGGCTTGGTATTTTGACTACGCATTGCCCGCACTGTGGTTTCTTGCTTTTCACCCTCAGTCTTAATGCGGTCATAGAGCGTTTTAAATTCCGAACTCCAATCGCGAGAGTCGTCATTAAATCCGTACACATCGATCGCCTTATACATCAGCGCGTGCCGCACCTCGGCGTGATCGAGATTTCCGAAGACATACACGCCCACGTTTTTGTCGGTGATCATCCCGATGATCGCCGTTCGTCCGGCGAGGCTTCCGGTGTGCAGATCTAGCTTTGCTCCTCGGTAATCATGCTGAAACCATCCCAATCCATACGTCGTCCATTTAGGCTTCGTGATCGATGCGGTCGGATAAAATCCTCCGCTCGGCGGAATGACGACCTGCGGCCGCAGCAGCTCATCGTAGGTCGCCGGCTTGAGCAACTCCCGGCCGCCGACCGTCGTATTGCCGAGCATAAACTTCGTCCATTTCGCAATATCATCCGCCGTTGACCAAACCGAACCGGCCGGCCCTGCTTCGTCAACGACCATTTCGGGAATAACGTCGATCTTGCCTTTGATCTCGTAATGCGCGGACGACCTATTGGTGTAGGCCTTAGAATCGCGATAGGTCGCGAACGTACTGTTCATACCAAGCGGCCTGAACAATCGCTCGGTCATGAACGCCTCCCATTTCATTCCGCTGGCTTTCTCGATCACTTTGCCGGCGACCAAATACATGATGTTCTGATAGACAAAGCCGCCACGCATCGAATATTGCTGCTTTGCCATGCTCATTCGCCGAACGATCTCGCCCGAAGGCATTTCGGGCCACCACGCCCAGAGAAAATCTGTGTTGCCAACGCCGGTGTTGTGCGTCAATAGATCACGAACCGTCAGTTCGTTCGTCACATATGGATCAGCAAGCCGAAAGTCGGGCAGATGCTTGATGACCTTGTCATTCCAAGCGACTTTGCCCTCGTCGACGAGCATGCCCATAGCAACCGCTGTCATCGCCTTTGTCGTGGACATACAGCCGAAGAGCGTCTGCGAATCGACCTTTTCGCTCTTGCCAAGCTCGCGGACTCCGTAGCCTTTTGACAGCACGACCTTGCCGTCCTGCACCACCGCGATCGATATTCCCGGCACATTCCAAGCCGCCCGCGATGCCTCGACATACGCGTCGAACGCATCGACCCTATTCTGCCCGAGCGTCGAAACCGCAAGGGCAAGAACAGCGAGCAAGACAAAATTGACCTTGTTCATAATATTGTTCCGTATACGTTGTCGTCAGTTGAGATATTGCGATTATACAGCGATAATGTTCCCTTCGAAAGGCAACACTGACTTATCGCAGGACGTAATTTTATGACTAACGAACTAACGCTTGTCGCAAAACTGAGGGTAAAGGACGACGCCGTCGAACAGATCAAGGCTGCGGCTCTCGCCATCGTCGAGCCGTCGCGGGCTGAGGCCGGCTGTATCAGCTATGACGTTCACCAGTCTGTCGAAGACCCGACCGTATTCGCGTGGTACGAGACCTGGACCGACAAAGCCGCTATCGACGAACATTTCGAATACGACTACGTCAAAAACTTCTTCGCCATCGTAAACGAACTCGCCGCCGAACCACCGGTCATCACGCTAACCAATAAACTGACCTAGAATTGTCAGAACCGGGAGCGATAGCGACTGGGTTCTTCCCGCTTGGCCTCCGAAAGAAACACACACAAAAAAGCCGCGAATGCCTGGGTGCTTCGCGGCGGTAGTGGTTTAGTTTAAGTCAGGCAGGATCAACTAACGCGCGTTAGCTGATGGTGACAGGATAGTTTGGCGAGTAGTTGCCGACAGGTTCGTTATCGTCGATGAATACGCATCGAACGACGCCAGCCTCAGCAGTTCCGGGAGTCGCAGGCGAGATCTGCAATCCGCCAGGCGTGCGTACCAGAACGCCGACGTTTTCCCAATTGGCAGTGCCTTTGCGTTGATACTGAACCTGAACGGCTTTGAATCCCTGCAGGCTGCCTTTGAAATTGACCCAATAATCCGTCGCGGTCGAAACCCTGAAATCAGGTTCCGCGTCCGCTGGATTAAGGCTCTGTTTCTCCGGCCCGACAAAGCCAAGTGCTTCGCCGACGGCTTCGGTGTAGTCGTTGGCAGCCATAACCTGCATTCTCCAACCTT
>JAEUQI010000158.1 GCA_016789145.1 Blastocatellia bacterium
TCGGCGACGAGTAACTTATCGTTCCAAATAGCGATGCCCGTCGGCGTGTCAAACATCGATGATACGCCGTCCTGAAAACCCTGCGTAGAACCCGCGATCGTTCTAACGTTTCCGTTTTCGATGACACGAATTCTGTCGTTGTACGTGTCAGCGACGAATGTCTTTTCCTCGCCGCAGGCAATGCCGTTTGGGCTGTTGAAGGTTGAGCTTGTCGCCGCACCGTCGTCCGTACCACGTTTTCCTTCGATGCCAGCTATCAAGCTAGGCTCTTTATCAACTCGGTATACGGCGTTACGTCCGCTGTCAGCGACAATAGGCTTGCCGTCGCGTGCAACACATATTCCGGACGGTGTATCGAGACCTGTTCGCGTAATAATTTCACCATTGCCGGGAATGAACCATCGACTTTCGCCCTTTTGCCCGTCAGTCACAAAGAGAAATCCATTCGCGTAGGCCACGCCAAACGTTTCACCAAATTCACCTTGGGTTCCGGCTACCGTTGTAACGTACCTCAACGGTCCGTGAGTCCCGCCGATCTGCGAACATGACGTCGCGAATGCCGCCACTAGCATAAAGAGACCGAACGATATGATGATGTTTCTCAGGTATTTCACTTAGAAGGAAAATCTTTGCTACGCCTTGGCGTTTCTGTTACTATATCGGCACTCAGACAGTCATATCAAAACAGGAGTTTAATATTATGTTTTCATTACAAGACCTTTTAGGACAAGACCAAGGTGCGGCGGCTACCGATCAGATCGCGAGCCAAGTTGGCGCCGATTCTTCGATGGTTAACACGGCTATTCAGTACGCTTTGCCGGCGATTCTCGGCGGTTTGGCGAACAACGCCGCTACGCCTCAAGGTGCCGAAAGCCTGAACGCAGCTCTTGACAACGACCATAGCGACGGCGGCGTGCTTGGTAATCTCGGCGGGCTCGCCGGAATGATCTTTGGTGGTCAAGAGCAATCTCCGCCACCTCGTCAGGCTGATGCGGGCGGTATTTTGGGCCACATTCTCGGCGGTTCGCAGGGTGCCGTTGTTCAGGATGTCAGCCAGAAGTCGGGACTTGGCATGGGACAGGTCGCTCAGATCATCATGATGCTCGCTCCGATCGTAATGAGCTATCTGGGGCAACAGAAACAGCAGCAGAATGTCGGAGCCGACGGCCTAGGCGGCCTTCTCGGAGGTCTATTGGGTGGTGCACAGCCACAAGCCGCTCCACAATCAAGCGGCAACGCTATGATCGACATGGCAACATCAATGCTAGACAGCGACCGCGACGGCAGCGCCATGGACGACATCGCATCAATGGCGTTCAAGTACATGACGAATAAGTAAAGGCAAAAGGAAGAAGGATAAACAAGAAAAGCCCGCAACCTGACCCATCAGGATGTGGGCTACTTTTGGTTATAGACCTAAATTCTGTAAATCGATATGAAATCAGCGTATATTCAAGGCAAACTCCTCGGATCTTTTAAGATACGAAGCAAGTATTGAACCGCATTATGAGAACCTCGCGAAGCATTTTCTACGCCATTTTGATGATGTTCGTATTCACATTGGCGACGAACGCCGCCACTTTTATCGTAACCAAGACCGCCGACACGAACGACGGCGTTTGCGATGCGGATTGTAGTTTGCGTGAGGCCGTTGGGGCGGCGAATGGGGCGGCGGGCGGCGATGTTGTGGCGTTTGACGCGTCGGTGTTTGCCAGTGTGCAGACGATCACGTTGACGGGCGGTGCGTTGAATGTGGCGAACGCCGGGACGCTCGCGATAAATGGCACGGGAGCTTCGGTGCTGACGATCAGCGGAAACAACGCGAGCCGAGTGTTTTTCGTACAGCCTTCGGGCGACCTGACCATTTCGGGCGTGACCATCACCGGCGGCAACGGCGTCGGCCCCGAACCGGTCGGCGGCGGTGCGATCATTGCTTATTCTTCGCGGCTGACGGTGAACAACTGTACGTTCCGTAGCAACTCGGTCGCCGGAAACGGCGGTGCGATCCACGGATTTTTTAACGCGAACGTGACGATCAACGGCTCGACGTTCACGCAGAACAATGCGGGCAACGGCGGAGCGGTCATGCTGCAAGGCGGAGCTTCGGTATTGAATATTAACGACAGCAGTTTTTTCGGCAACACGGCTGGTTCCGGCGGTGCGGTTTACAATTCGGGCGGCGTAGCGAGTATACAGCGGACGTCTTTCACAAATAACGTGGCAAATAGCGGCGGCGGCGCTGTCTATAGCGTCGGAAATATGCTGCTGAGCCAATCGAGCGTGGTCGGTAACAATGCCTCGTTTGCCGGAGGCGTCGGTAGCGAAGGCCATGTTGAATTCAACAACACCCTCATCTCGGGCAATCAAGCGAGCGGCGACGGCGGCGGACTGAAAACTAGCGGCACCGCTTCGCTGGTTGCGACACGCGTGATCAATAACACGTCGAACGGAACCGGCGGCGGCATATTTTCGATCGGAAGCATCGGAATTAACACCTCGACGATCAGTCACAACTCTGCGAGCTCGGCGGGCGGGCTGTATACCGCGCAGATCACAATGTCGCAATCGACCGTGAGCTTTAATTCGGCGGCGGACATCGCCGGTGGCATTTATGTGAGCAGCCCTTCGTCGATACAGACGACCACGATCTCCGGAAACAGAGCTAACGGTGACGGCGGAGGCATAAATACCGCGGCGAACCTAGTGCTGACCTCAGTCACGATCGCAAACAACCGCGGCTCAGCGGCTGGTGGATTGTTTCATGTTCCCGGCACAGTGAATCTGCGAAACACCTTGATCGCCGACAACGTTGGCACGAACGGAGATCCCGCAGACATTTTCGGCAGCTATGTTTCGAACGGTTTCAACTTCATCGAGACCACAAACGGCGGCACGATCACGGGCGATACTGCGACGAACATCACGGGCATCGAGCCGCAGCTAGCTCCATTGGCAATGAACGGCGGGCCGACGCAGACACACGCTTTGCGGGCGACGAGCCCTGCGATAGACAAAGGTCAGGCGACGTCGTTCCTTTTGGATCAACGAGGCTTCACGCGGCCGTTCGATAATGGCGGAGTTCCAAATGCACCGACCGGCGATGGTTCGGACATCGGAGCATTCGAGCGTCAGGTGACCGAAACGCAGTTCGGAGCACCATTCGATTTCGACGGTGACGGGCGTTCGGACATTTCGGTCTACAGACCAAGCGAGGGCAATTGGTACCAGCTTCGCAGCACTCAGGGCCTTGCCGTGCAAAAGTTTGGAATCGCATCCGACAACATAATGCCTGCGGATTACGACGGCGACGGCAAAACCGATCTCGCGGTGTTTCGCAAAGGCGAGAACAGCACTTGGTACATACTGAACAGCTCAACGAGCACTGTTCGTGCCGAGCGTTGGGGAGCTTCGAATATCGAGCAAGCGATATTGTTCGACACGCCGGTTCCTGCGGATTACGACGGCGATGGCAAGGCTGACCTTGCTGTTTGGCGAATAACAGATATCTTGATAGCTCCAGCCAATTTCATCATTTTGCAAAGCTCGTCGAACAAGTCACGCTTAGTTCCGTGGGGCATCTTTGGCGATGTTCCGTTGCCCGCCGATTACGATGGCGACCAGCGTGCGGACTTAGCGATCGCTCGCAATGACGGCACGGGAGGCAAGCAATGGTGGATCGATCGCAGCACGACGAACACCACGAACGTCTTTGCGTTTGGCTCGAACTTCGACAAATACGTACCTGCTGACTTTACAGGCGATGGTAAGGCTGATGTCGCAGTTTGGCGTCCGAGCAATGGCAACTGGTTTGTTCTTCGCAGCGAAGACCTTAGCTACTTCGCCGCACCATTCGGCATCTCGACCGATCTGCCGACGCCTGCTGACTACGATGCCGACGGTAAATTCGACTTTGGCGTCTATAGACCGTCGAGCGGCACCTGGTTTGTCAATCGTTCGGGAGGCGGCGTTTTGATACAGCCGTTCGGCATCAGCACGGACAAGCCGATACCGAATGCTTTCGTTAGGTAAAACAAAATGGCCGCCTCGATCTACGGGCGGCCTTTTTTGTCGCTTGTTTTGGTTAGGGTTATTGTCTGCAAACTCGGTAGGCTGAGTTGTAGACGGTTGTGCTTGCGAAGGTTGTGATGCCTTCGAAACACATGTTGCTCACTGCATAGCCTTTGAAATCGATCTCATTCGGTATGTTGATGTGAAGCGATTTGTCTATCAGCGTTAGCTGATCCCAAAGACCGCTGTAGCTGGGATATCCCGTGACCTCAAGAGTTCCTCCTGAGAATACATCGAACGACAATACGCTCTGGA
>JAEUQI010000159.1 GCA_016789145.1 Blastocatellia bacterium
TAGGCAGATGCTTGCGTGTGAGTACGCAAAAACCGCCGAAAGCGGCCAACCGTCGCTGAGGGCAGCAAAAGCTGCACAAAGACTATTTTGAACTTAACGTTCCTATTGTAGGTGTTTGAGGTCGAAAGTCAACCGATTTATACGATTTCAGCAGCAGACAAAAAGAGCCCATTGCCGAGAAAGCCCGCGTCTGGTGACGGATAGGGCTTTCTCGGTGGGCTAGTGCTTGCGGGATCTTACCGCGTGACGAAAAGCTACTGTATCGGTTCCGCAATAAAATCGATGTCAGTAACGTTGTCGGAAAGGCTGATCAAACGGCTCGGTTGCGAGAAATCGAACCGCTTCGACACGACAGTCACGACGTACGTTTCACCCACATTGAGCCCCGCGATCGTGTAATAGCCGAACGAACCCGTCTTAGCAATGATCGGCTGCGGCAGACTATTGCCTGTCACGACGATCGCCGCATTCCGAATTCCCTGCCCCGATGCAGTCACCACACGACCGCCTATGCTGGCATTAGCGGATGAAGGAGCAAGAAGTTCGCCGCCGGTCCATTGTGAATAGCTGGTAATGCCGACGATCGGGCCCAATGTGTTTGTCCCCGTATTGACACAAGGTCCACCAGTACACATATTGGTGATCGTCGAGTCTTTCTTCCAAACACGATAATCAGCCTCATTGCCGTTGACGTCATTGGCATCGGCACCATAGGTGAACGAAAGGTCGGATGTAACGTCGCCGTTCTCGGTAATATCCCAATACCGCGATAGGCTGAGTGCGGCACCCAGCGGGAACATGACAGAGTTGACCGAGCTAACGGTCAGTCCGTCGCCTACGGCACCGAGTGCCGTTACGTTTGCAGATACAGGAGTATATTCTCCTTGTCCAACGAAGTATGTGTAGGTTCCGATCGCGGGGAAGTTCCTTCGTAGCGGCCCGTCGACGTAACCGGTAGTGCGGGCCGCCGTCGCACCGCTGTGGATCAGTGTGTTTGCCGCACTCGTGCCAACAATGCCGTTAGTCAGCGTCATCGTTCCGGTAATGGTCAGGTTGCCGCCTGTAAGCGTCAGCACATGACCGGCGAAGTTGTTGTCATGGGTAAACGTAGTGATACTTCGTGATGCAGGAATTTCAGGGCCGATATTCCTCGCGGCCGTACTGCCCGAACGAAGGTACGAGAATACTATTCCACCAGTTCCCGGATTGAACGTGGGCGTCGAGTCGAAGGTGCCTGAATTGGTCGGGGTTGTCGTGTTTCCGATCTGGACCGTTGCAGTGGTCGCTCCGCCGCTTCCGATCGTTAGCTCGTTTGCGTTGATGATATTGCCGCTAAAGAGGCGAACGGAGTTAACATTGATGCCGCTCGTTGCCGGATCGATCGTAAAGTTTCCGCCATCAGCCTGAACAGCAAGATTGGTCATCGGTGAGGTAACGGATCCTGTGCCCGTGTAGGTAACGGTCGTTCCGGTAGTAAAAATAACAAAGTTAGAACTTGCCCCATTGTGGGTCAACGTTCCGTTGTTGGTGATATTCGTTCCATTAAAAAGAAATACTACGTTGCCGCTATTGAACGTCGTTCCGGTACTGATCGTTATATTGCGGGAGATATTATTGTAGTTGACCAGCGTAGTGCTGTAACTTGCGGTGTGACTAGCCGAAGTATTCGTCAACAGGATGTTCGGAGCGACTCCGCGAATGACGAACGCCTTTGCCGCACCCGAGGCCGCGTTGCCTAATTGCAACGTACCGCCGGTAACACCGGTTATACCGCTTCCTGCTTGGTTGCGATAATCGATCTGAGTTGCACCGGTGCTGGCGAGCTGATTAACGATAGTTCCTCCCGAGATCGCGATCGAGGACGAAAGTGATGTTCCCAGATCAAAACTGCCGAGAGTCCCGGAAGCGTTGCCTATCGTGCAAACCGTAACGGTTCCGCCCGATTGACTATAGGTAATTGCATTGGCAGCTGCCGAAACCCCGAATCTGCCCGTCGCATTTACGGCTCCGCCTTCGATGTTGATATTACTGCCCGAAGCAAAGCCCATCGAGTTGCCCGTCGCGGTTCCGATGTTTAGTGTTCCCTGCGTCATTCGCAGTAATCCCAGCAGCGTGGGCGAACCGTTTTGCCCGTTTACGGTAAAGTTAGGATTATTGAACCAGATGCCTGCAGTGTTTGGGATCGAATACCCGGTGGTTTGGAAAACAACGCCGTCGAAAACATTCGTGCCGGAGATCTTCAGAATGCCATTATACGTCGCGGTATTCAAAAATCCCGGCGCTGCACTGGAGACGCCCTGAACGGACAAATTCGACAAATTGATCTCAAGCATCGGACTGGCGATGTTTATCGCTCCCGCCCCTTTCTGGATCGTTAGTAAGCGAAGATCAGTGGTCGCCCCCGTGCCGGAAAGCGTAGTGTTCGCCGTACCTGTAAATCGAAGTTCCGCTCCCGCAGTGTTGCCGTTGGTCGAAAGGTCTAGTGTGCCATTATTTACCAGATCTCCACCTACAAACAGTTGGTGTATCGTTACCGTTCCTGCGGGATTTGATTGGAATATTCCGCCCGCGTCGATCGTTACGTCATCAGTTACGGTCAGCGTTCGTGCCGTAGTTTGCTCGAATTGGAGTATGCCGCCCGCATTTACCGTAATGCCAAAAGCTGCTGCTGTTGTATCGATCGTAACCGTGCAAGCCGGCCCGATGGTTACGTTGTCTGCAGCTGTCGGAACACTTCCGTCGGTCCATGTCGCCGGAACACTCCAAAGGCCGCCCGCCCCGTTACACGTGTCGTTACCGGCAGGACTTGTCGCCTGGCTTCCGGCAAGTGCGGTACTCAAAGCGCCTTCTGAAACAGCATAAACGCGGTAGAAGTAAGTCGTGCCAGGAAGAACCGCATTATCGACATAGCTGGTTGCGTTTTCCACGGCGGTCGCGAGGAACGAAAAATTCGTGCCGTCTGTAGACCGATAGATCGCATAAACATCTTCGTTAGGAGAATCCGTCCAATTGGCGGTTATCGAGATCGCCGAGATCGCAGTGAAATTCAATCCCGCAGGAGCGACCGGGGTCGGTGGAGTAAAGCTCATAGTCCTGCGTGAGCCATCGACCGCAGACGTCAAGACGGTTATCGCACCGGCCGTGTACAGATTTTCGGTTGGGTCGTTCGATGTTCCGTTAAAGGTCGGCACGCCTGCCTGAGGTGCCGTAACCGAACCGACTGTATTCGCGATGTTACTCGAGGAATATCCAATGTGCGGGTCGTTCGAATTTGTATCGGCCGCTCCGAGCGTGCTCATCGTCATGCTGCCATAGACGAACTCGATAACGCCGGTCGTTTCATACAAACGGATTTGAAACGTCAAATCTGCCGTTCCGCCTGAATTGAAATTCGATTGATTATTGAACCATTCAACCGTCAAAACACGGTTCGGCGCGGTACCGGTCAGTTTGTAGCGAACCGAACCGGTCGTGTGCGTTCGCATATCCGCTCCATAAGCGGAAATGATAGGGACACCTAGCTGTGCCAGTGGTTGATACGGGGTTGATGTTTGTGCTGTCGCCCCAAGTCGTAATACACCGTTGTCGTTGATCGAAAACTGCGTGAAACGAGCCCCCATGTAAAAGAAATCGAACCCAATATTTGTTAGCGGAGACGCGGTGTCGTCGATATTAGAGCCGAGAAGTTGCGTCGTTCCGGATGACATATCGGTTAGTGAACCGGTCGTCGTCGTCGCGAAGGTATAACTGTTGGAGTCAGCGATGTCGTTCGTGATAAATTCAGCGTCTTTCGGCTTAACTTTCTCGTCTCCCGGCGAACGCATTTTCTCTAGTTCCAATCGGTCAGAAGTAATGAATTCCCTCACATCTTGCGGCAAAACGGTCGTCGAAAGAACGGAGAAGATAATCAAAACATATAGAAAAGAAAGTAAACCTTTTATGTTATTCGAAACTAACATCGCTCTTTTGAACCTCCAATAAAGATCTTTACGTCCGTCTTGAGCCCTACATTCTGATTACAACCATTATTGAGGCTATAAATGAGAATCCGGGCTAAAGACATGAGCACTCACACTAGGACTGAACCTTGGATCGCCCAAATTTTACATCCAATTTACGTAACTTGCAATACCAAAAAGCATCACATGGAAGGCTGTCGGTTTTTGAGACGTACTTCGATCAAAATCGGCAGGCCACCGCAGCAATCTTCACTGCGGTGGTCAGCCGTAAGTTTGTGAGTAGTCTAGGATCAGTCGATGACAGTCACGACACCATCAACGAACTTGAACGGAACG
>JAEUQI010000015.1 GCA_016789145.1 Blastocatellia bacterium
TGTCGGTGACGCGGTTCATGTGGCGGTCAAGCAAGTCTTGTTCGTCCTGGGCTGTCAGATCACGGTAATGCGGCACACGTTCGTAGAAATCGTGTGCGACGAGATTGAACAGGTCTTCTTCGAGATTGGCACCGGTACACGAAATGATCTGCACCTTGTCCTGACGTATCATCTCAGCAAGCGACAGCCCTAATTCCGCCGTGCTCATCGCGCCAGCCAACGTCACCATCATCTTCCCGCCGCCATTTAAATGCTGCACATATCCCTCGGCCGCATCGATCAACGCCGCCGAATTGAAATGCCGATAATGATGTTTGATAAATTCCGTGATCTGTCCGTTCATATGAGTAAAATTCAGCCCAAAGCGAAAAATAGACGAATGAAAAATATATCTCATTCGTGCCTATTCTAATAATTGCTCTCAAGTAACATTGTTATAAAATACTCGAATATGCCGGCCAAGATCTTCTCGTTTTTCAACCTAATATTGCTCGGAATAGCAACGTCGTTCTCTGTGTCTGCTCAATCGACCCCAATCCGACACATTGGCGGAACCGATTTTGTTTTTATCGTAAAAGCAGACGGTTCGGTCAGCGGATTTGGTAACGAGGAGAAAGATGGCGGTCTTCGTTCGGGTGGGCGAGGGATCGCAACGCCGCAACCGCTCGCATTTCCGGGAAAGGTAAAGCAAGTCGAAAGCGGCTACGATGCGCATTTCGCGCTACTCGAGGATGGCAGCGTCGTTGCTTGGGGAATGAACGACCGCGGACAGTTCGGCCGTGGGCCCGGTTCGAGCCGTACGCCGGAAAATCCGCTTCGTTCGTCAACGCCCATATCGGTACCTTTGCCAAAAGACGTTGTCCGGATCGCCGCCGGTGGGCATTATGCAATGGCGATCCGTTCAAACGGTGAGGTTGTCGCATGGGGACCGCATCCCGGACGCCCGCAGGGCACGTATGACGTTTCGATGATGACCCTTACGGGTTTGCCGCCGGTTGCGATGGTCGACGCTGGCGGTGAGCATGCCTTGGCCTTGACCCGTACGGGCGAGGTCTATGCCTGGGGCCGGAACAACAACGGCGAGGCGGGAACGACGCCCGTTGATCCATTTATCATAAGAAAGCCAACGCGGGTCGCGGGCCTCGAGAATGTTGTGTCTATCGCTTGCGAGGGTACGACGAATTTTGGTTTCTCCGGTGCTGTGAAAGCCGACGGTACGGTCTGGATGTGGGGCAGCAATCAATCGGCGACTTTCGGCAAGGCTAGTTTCTGGGGAAACGGCGGCCCTGACGACTCGGTAGTTCCAACGCCGACTAAGGTCGCAGGTATCACCACTGCCCGCACGATCATTGCCGGACCGGGCCACGTAGTTGTACTGCTAAAGGATTCGACGCTGCGTTTGTGGGGCCACGATGGATGGGGACAGATCGGCGTTGGGACAAGCGGGTTTTACCAACCATCACCGAAAAAGCCCGCGATCGTAAACGTTTCCGCGGTATACACAGTCGGAAACCGTACTTTTGCCGTCAAAACCGACGGAACTATATGGTGGTGGGGTGTTGCTGCGTCAAGAGTTGGCGGACCTTATAGCCGAGATGCGAAAGTCCCTATGGAAATCGCCCAGTTCTAACTGATCGGTTCGAGCGAGCGTCATCCGCGAATCTAAATAGCCCGAAAAGGCGAAAAACCGCACATGCGATTATTGATCGTTCTTTCGTTGATCCTAAACATTGCCGTACTTGTGCCGGTTTGTTTTGGAATTATTACCGATGCAGCCTGGGCTCGCGAGGCGTATGGCGATTCAACCGCCGCTCGCGGCATCCTATTGTCCATTTACCTAGCAATTGGACTCGTCTCGCTTGGGCTATTATTCCGCCGAGAGCCCAATATGGTCGCCGCCTTGATCTTGGTTCAGATCATCTACAAATTAACAACACCGTTCACCGTTGGCACGATCACGAATCCCGTGGTCGTCAGCAACTTGTTTATCGCAGTCTTTCATTCAGTTACGCTGTATTTCGTTTATCGAAGTTCAAGGCCATAACTTCGGCAAACTGAAACGGCGGGCTATAGATACGAAATTTATCTATAGCTCGCCGTAACGAACCGAGCTTTTACAAATGTCTGAGCCTATTTCGTCTAAAAAGCTTCGCCAAAACTAACTTCGCCGGCAACCGCGACCTGATAGGCCGAGACGCGGCGTTCGAAGAAGTTGGCTAGTTCCTGAACGTCTTGGAGGTCCATGAACGAGAACGGATTTTTGGCTCCGTAGATCTTGTTCATGCCGAGCATGGCTAGGCGCTGGTCGGCAATGTATTCAAGGTATTGCCGCATATCGGCGACCGACAGGCCAGCGACACCGCCACTCAAGATATCCTGAGCGAACTGCATTTCGCAATCGACTGCCTCTTGGATCATTGTGGCGACTGAGCGTTCGAGTTCTGCGTCGAACAATAGCGGTTCTTCATTGCGGACGGTCTTGACGACATCGAACGCGAAATTCATGTGGCACGATTCATCTCGGAAGACCCAATTCGTCCCCGCCGCGAGTCCGTGAAGCAGGCCCTTTGATCGCAAGAAATACACATACGCAAACGCCGCGAAGAAGAACAACCCTTCGATACAAGCCGCAAAGCAAATGAGGTTCAACAAGAACATCTTGCGGTCGCCGGGCGATTTAAGGCTTTCGAGATCGTTGATCGTGTCGATCCATTTCAGGCAGAAATCGGCCTTTTTCTTGATCGACGGAATATTCTCAACCGCTGCAAATGCCGCTGCACGTTCGTTGTGGTCGGGAATGTAGGTGTCGAGCAACGTCAGGTAAAACTGCACATGCACGGCCTCTTCGTATAACTGCCGCGACAAGTACATGCGAGCCTCAGGCGCATTGATGTGCTTGTAAAGATTGAGTACGAGGTTGTTCGACACGATCGAATCGCCCGTTGCGAAGAACGCCACAAGCCGATTGATCATATGCCGCTCGGCCGACGTCATCTTATTCCGCAGGTCCATCACGTCGGTCGAAAAATCGACCTCTTCAACGGTCCATGTGTTCTTGATGGCATTCCGGTACATCTCGTAAAAATCCGGATACTTCATCGGGCGAAGAGTTAAGTTGAAACCAGGATCTAATAGCATTTTTGTATGAGTTACGCCTTTAGGCGTGATTCTTCAACCTTAAATTCCACGCAAGATTACGCCTGAAGGCGTAACTCTTACTTTACTGACAAGCTTCACACGCCTCTGGATTCTCCAGCGAACACAGCAACGCTTCTTCATCGGTATAAACCTTCTTCGGTTCATTGATGACGGCGTTTATGTTGTCGGCGGCGGCTACTTGGGCAATGCGTGTTGCCGGTCGCGAACGTAGGTAATACGTCGTTTTGAGGCCTTTTTGCCAGGCGTACATGTACATCGACGAGAGCTTGCCGATCGAAGGGCTTTCCATGAACAAGTTAAGCGAAGCCGACTGGTCGATGAACGCTCCGCGGTCAGCCATCATGTCTATCAGCGAACGCATCGGAATTTCCCATGCCGTGCGGTAGATCGCTTTGAGCTCGGGCGAGAATTCTTCGATTTCTTGTACTGAGCCTTCGGCGAGTTTGATCTTGTTGCGGATCTCATCGGTCCACAAACCGGCTGCCTTTAGTTCTTCGACAAGGTATTTGTTGATCTGAACAAAATCCCCGGATAGCGTCTCGCGTTTGAATAGGTTCGACACCTGCGGTTCGATACATTCGTAACAACCGGCGATCGAAGCGATCGTCGCCGTCGGTGCAATCGCGATCATCAATGAGTTGCGAAGTCCGGTCGCCTTGATCTTTTCCCGTAGAGCGTCCCAACGCGACATGTCGTCGGGCGTCACGCCCCACAGGTCAAACTGCAGATCGCCCTGAGCCGCTCGCGTTTCAATAAATGCAGGATGCGGGCCACGCTCGACAGCAAGATCGGACGATGCATCAAGTGCGGCGTAGTAGATCTCCTCTTGGATCTTCGCCGAAATCGCTTTGGCTTCGTCGCTATCGAATACGAGACGCATTTGGAAAAATACGTCTTGCAAGCCCATCAGCCCGAGGCCGATGTTTCGCCAGCGGTTGTTCGACTTTGCGGTCGATTCGATCGCGTAGTAATTGAGGTCGATGACGCGGTCGAGTTGGCGAACAGCGAGACGGACGTTACGACGGAGTTTGTCATAGTCAAATCGGCCGTCTTTCACGTATCGAGCAGCGTTTATCGAGCCGAGATTGCAAACGGCGGTCTCGCCTTCGCTCGTCACCTCGATGATCTCGGTGCAGAGATTCGACAGATGAACAACGTTTTCGGGCCGTGCTGTCTGGTTCGATTTGCGGTTCGATGCGTCCTTGAACGTCATCCAGCCATTGCCGGTCTGTGCCATCGAACGCATCATCTTGGCGTACAGATCGCGTGCCTGCAGTTGGCGAACGAATAAGCCTTCTTCCTCAGCCTTGACGTACGCGGCTTCAAATTCCTCGCCAAACAGATCAGGGAAATGCGGCACGACCTTTGGATCGAACAGCGACCAAACGCCATCCGATTGGACGCGCTTCATGAAAAGGTCAGGTATCCAATTCGCGAGATTTAGGTTGTGCGTACGACGGGCTTCGTCGCCGGTGTTTTCTCGCAGGTCTAGGAAATCTTCGATATCGGCGTGCCAAGTTTCGAGATAGACGCAACACGCACCTTTGCGTTTGCCGCCCTGATTGACTGCCGCAACTGACGAATCAAGCGTCTTTAGCCAAGGCACGATGCCATTCGAATGGCCGTTGGTGCCGCGAATAAGCGATCCCTGCGAACGCACGCGATGATACGCGAGGCCGATACCGCCCGAGAATTTCGACAACATTGCGACGTCCGAATATTTCTTATATATGCTCTCGAGGCTGTCCTGCGGGCTGTCGAGCAAGAAGCAGCTCGAGAGTTGTTCGTGCCGGGTTCCCGAATTGAACAGCGTCGGCGTCGAAGGTACGTACTCTAGCGATGAAAACAAATTGTAAAGGTCGATCGCCTCGTGCGGCGTTTCCGACAAGCCACAAGCGACTCGCATCCAGAAAAACTGCGGCGATTCGATCACGTCGCGCGTTTCGGGGTTCTTGAGCAAATATCTATCGTAAAGTGTTCGCAGACCGAAAAATTCGAATAGATCGTTACGCGATTGGTCGATCGCGTCATTGAGTTTGCGGCTGTTGTCGGTGACGAATTTGATCAGGCGGTCATTTACAAGGCCTTCCTTATAACCGAAATGTATCGATTGCGAGAACGAGTGGATCTCTTGATTGCGAACTTCTTTCTCGACGTATTGGTTCAGCAGACGTGCAGCGACACGCGAATATTCGGGCTCTTCGAAAATTAGGCTCGCGGCGGTTTGGATCGACAGTTTGTCGAGCTCTTGAGTCGAGGCACCGTCGTACAGACCGCTGATGGTCTTCGTGGCGATACGCATCACATCAACATTTGGCAGACCTATCGTGCAACGCGAGATCGCCCGAACGATCTTATTTATATCAACCGGTTCGAGTCCGCCGTTGCGTTTTCTGACCTGCATCGAGGTCTGTGTCGAATCGTCTGTTTGCCGTGCCGCCGCTGCCGAAGTTTGTCCGAAGAATGTATCCATTTTTATCTTTTCCGCCGCCCGTTTCCTCGAAAAAAGTGAGAGAGACTCCCACGTGCCCGCATTTGCCTATTTCGCAAAGCGATGCCGCTTTTGTTTCGAATATGATGGTTTTGACTGAAACGAAATTGATTACAAGCGCCTCAGTGGATATAGACTATATTGTGTAGATTGTTAGTTGTCAACACAAAATGTAGTGGTTTGTGTTAATTTTTTGGACATACTGCTAACGTCAATTATTTCAACATTTACAGCGCGTCGCCTCAGGAACCGCGTTAAATCACGCGCAACACTTCGGTAACATCTTGTGGTTCAATCGGTTAGGGCATTTCGAGCTGCGGATCCGGGCGATTTTCGCGGCGAAATAGGTCTCGGATGAACGGTCTAGACAGGCCATTTCGCGCGTGAAAAAGAGTAGAAACATCGCCCTTCAGAGAATAAAGGTCAAAATACCCACAACTATAGCTTATCGCGATTGAGACCTTGTCGGGCCACGGCTGAGATGTCGTGATCCTTGGCCCCATCTCCTTACAAGCCAGTCTTGCTTCATTAGGACCTAGCGGCCTAATGCTGTCGGCGAGATCCCAATACAATGAATCTATAAGTGCTCGCTTTTCCGAAGCTAGCTTTAGTACAACTGGCTGTTCCTTATCTGAATTCTTACCAAGGATATAGATCTGTTCTGCATTCTCAAAGGCTCTTCTTGCGTCAGGAGGAAATGCCTTTTCAAATCCGTTTCTTTGATATTCAGACAGAGACTCGATGTTGAATGTAGGAATCGAATCTGTCTGATGCCTGTTTGTCGAAGTTGATTCCACCGCTGAAGTACAAGCCACCAACGAGCATAGAAGTAAAAACAAAAAGCTAATTTTGATCAACAACTTGACCGTCATAGGCAAACTCAACATTCGCGGGCAGCAATTTCGAATCACGCTCATGCAAGATGTCGTGGTTTAGATGCGTTAGATATGCACGGCGTGGTTTTAGGTAGGCGATGATGTCCAGGGCTTCTTCGAGGCAGAGGTGCGTTGAATGCGGTTTGATACGGACACAGTCTAGCACCAGAACATCGAGGCCGCGGAGGCCGTCCATCGATTCGGGCGGAATTGTCTTGAGATCGGTCGCGTAGGCGAAATCGTTGAAACGATAGGCGATCACGGGCAATTTTCCGTGAATGACCTCAAGGGGCGTGATCTCGAGCTCTTCGCCAATTGAGAATTTTGCTTCGGGCACAACCGTGTGCGGAACCAGTTTTGGCAGACCGCCGCCGAAATGTGTAGGTTGAAAAACGTATTGGAAAATTCGCTTGAGATCTATCCACGCGATCTCGTTAGCAAAAATCGGCATCGCTCCGTGGCGAAAATTGAGCGGTCTTATATCATCGAGTCCAAACACATGATCAACGTGACAATGTGTGATCAACACTGCGTCGAGATGACGAATGCCCGCCCTGAGCGCTTGCTGGCGAAAATCTATCGACGTATCAACCAGTACCTTTTTATCCCGATGTTCGATAAGTATCGAAACACGAAGCCTCTTATCACGCGGATCATCAGACAAACACGTTTCACAATCGCACCCGATCGAGGGAACGCCTGTCGAAGTGCCTGTACCGAGAAACGTTAGCTTCATAAAAGAGCGTTTAAGAATTTCAACGCAGAGATCGCAGAGGACGCTGAGAAAAGATATTTGATGAACCTCTGCGGCCTAGGCGGTCTATGCGTTTAACCTCTTCTCCTATTTCTTCCCAAGAATATCGCTGGCTGAGAATTTCGCCGCAGCCTGGGCCTTGAGCTTTTCTTCTGTTGCTCTAACTAGATGCACATATTGCATCCTGAGGTCTGTCAACAGACCGTCCAGCAATCGTTGTTCTTTCGGGTGCAAATTCCCTGCGGTTTTTTCCTTCAGCATCGACAAGATATCGAGCCAATATTTCGCCGAATCGAGATCGAGAGCTCGTTGGCCAGTGGCAGGATGCGCAACTGCTCCTAGCGAAGCGGCGGCATTCGTTGCGAGCGAAGATAGAAAATTCACAAAACTCGCAGGGTCCGTTGCTCCGGGGATATCAGAATCGTCGTCATCTCCCGTGACGTCTTCTTCATCATCGAGAGTGATCGCGTCCATGTCGATGTCGTCGAACTTCGTCGGTAGATCATCTACGGGCGCGTCTGCGACATCGACCTCGGCCTTTGGTTCGGGAGCGGGTTCTATTACGACACCTTCGCGTAACGAGCCGTCAGCATTAAATTTCCGTTTGTCAGCAACCTGATAGCTAACCTCTTCTTCTTTGTCGTCTCTTCCGATCATAAGTAGTGAAATGATTTTAGCATTTCGAAGCTATGGGTTGCTAAACTAGCTATTATGTCACAGTCGTTTGATGAATTGGTCGCCGTGATGGAACGCCTGCGAGCTCCCGGGGGCTGTCCTTGGGACCGCGAACAGACGTATGCGTCGCTGTCGCAATATCTGTTAGAAGAGGCCTATGAAACATTCGACGCGATACAGGAAGCCGAGGGAACCGGTGACATCGGTCATCTGCGCGAAGAACTCGGCGATCTACTGCTTCAGGTTATTTTCCATTCGACTATCGGCAAAGAGCGCGGTGAATTTAACATAGACGAAGTATGCAAGGGCATAACGCAGAAGCTCGTCCTACGGCACCCGCACGTATTTGGCGACGAGAAGCTCGACCGCGCGGACGATGTCCTGAGAAATTGGGACAAGTTGAAAGCTGACGAACGTGCGGCTTCCGGGAAAGCGGAAAAGGTAAACGACTCAATACTAGATGACGTTCCTGTACACTTCCCAGGCCTGCTAGAGGCACTAAAGGTTACGAACAAAGCTGCCAAGGTCGGGTTTGATTGGCAACGAGCCGATCAAGTATTTGAGAAGATCGAGGAAGAGGTCGGCGAGGTTCGTCAGGCCATCAAGGCAAATTCGAAAGAGGATATCGAAGAAGAGATCGGTGACCTGCTTTTCGCAGTCGTTAATCTAGCACGGAAACTGGATGTAGAACCTGAAACTGCTCTCAAGCGTACTAATCGAAAGTTTCGCCAGCGGTTCGGCGAGATCGAAAAGGTTCTTGCGGCGAATGGCGAATCGCTCAGCGAACAAAGTTTACAAAGATTTGATGAACTATGGGATGACGCAAAGCGTCTGAAGTATGATAGACTTTCAGTCTCAAAGCGCTAATTCCTTTGAAAGCGCAACTTAACGATATTTTTGCATTGACATTACAGACAAAGTAGATATACAGTGTCTGTGATAAATATTCCAGTTTAGCGAGGTTTCCTTAAAGTTATGAAGAACACTCAAGGTTCGTGGCTGCGCCACACAACTACATTTGCCCTAATGTTGTCTCTCTTCGTCGGCTCGACCACGTTCGTGCTTGCCGTTTCGAATGGTTCTCTTTCGGGCGAGATTTCAGTTAGCTCGGTGAACGGTTCGGCTCCGGCCGTAACGCTCAACGGTGAAAAAGCGATGAACGGACGTTCGTTCATTTCGAATGGTCTTATCGCGACTGACGCTACCAGCACGGCAACGGTAAATCTTGGCAAGCTGGGAATGGTTTCCGTCATGCCTAACACGACGATCGACCTTTCGATTGCTGAGGGCTCGATTACCGGCAATCTTTCGTCGGGTAATGTTCGCGTCATGAACGCTGATGGTGTTGCAGTCAAGATCAATACACCTGACAATATCGTTTCTGGCAAGGCTGTTTCGAGCGATGTTTCCGTTGATGTCACGTCGGGTGTCACGTCGGCGACGGGTGAGGTTACGATGGCGAACGGTGAGCCCGCCGCTCAAATGTCGAAGAGAAAGCGTAACTGGATTGTTTTTGGTGTCATCGGTGCGATCGCAACGACGGCGATCATCATTTGGTGGATCAATAACGACAATGATGTCGTTAGCCCAAACCGCTAGTCTCTAGATTGGTGTTAAAAAAGGCGTCCGTTTTCGGACGCCTTTTTTATTTTGCAAACATTTCAGTTAGCCTCGCACAGATCGTGTCCCTTGATCCTTCGTCTATTTCACCGATCTTCTTTACCAAACGAGACCTGTCTACGCAGCGTATCTGATCGAGCACGATGAGTCGTTCGGCATTCAAGATCGAAACCGTGGTTCGTGACGGATAGTTTGCGACCGACGTAGCAACAGGAGCTATCAAGACGGTCGAGAGATGGCGATTCATCTCATCAGGCGAAACCACGACTGCGGGCCTTGTGTCCTTTGCCGAAGCAGGCGATCCAGCGTCAAGACTGACCAAGTAAATATCGAAACGAGCTACCATTTCCATTCCCTCTTTTCGAAATCACCAGCCGGAGGAGTATCGATCAACTCATTGTCATCATTCTCAGCTAGTTCGCGAAACGCTTCTTCCCAACCGCTTCTTGGTTGTGAAGCGCTCTTTATCAATATCCCATCGGGCTGTAGCCTTAGCTCTACTTCGCTCGAAATGCAGGCTTCTTCGAGCATTAGCTTTGGGATCCGAATTCCCTGCGAATTACCGATCTGAATTATCTGAGCTTTCATAGAAATTACCCGATCGTTGCGATGCCGTTCATATAGGGCCGCAGAACCTCAGGCACTTTGATCGATCCGTCAACCTGTTGATAGTTCTCAACAATCGCGATCCAAGTGCGTCCAACCGCTAGGCCGCTTCCGTTAAGCGTGTGAACGAATTCAGGCTTCACTCCGCCCGCACGGCGAAAGCGCAAACCCATACGACGAGCTTGAAAGTCGCCGCAGTTCGAACAGCTTGATATTTCGCGATACGTCTTCTGGCTCGGTAGCCAAACTTCAATGTCGTAAGTTTTCCGCGCGCCAAAACCCATATCGCCGGTCGAGAGTACGACAGTGCGATACGGCAATTCCAGCATCTGCAAGATGCGTTCGGCGTTCGCGGTTAGCTTCTCGTGCTCGTCGGCAGAATTCTCCGGCAAAGAAAGTTTCACTAATTCAACCTTTTCAAATTGATGCTGGCGTATCAAGCCGCGAGTATCACGGCCATGACTGCCGGCTTCGCTTCGGAAACAGGGCGTGTAGGCGGTGTAGTATTTTGGCAGATCGCTCGCGTCGAGGATCTCGTCAGCATGATAATTTGTAACCGGCACTTCGGCTGTCGGGATCAATGCAAAACCTCGATCGTCCTTAATGTGAAACAGATCTTCCTCGAATTTCGGTAATTGGTTCGTGCCGAACAATGCGGTTCTATTGACCAAAAATGGCGGGATCGTCTCGGTATAGCCGTGCTCGGTCGTATGAACATCGAGCATCAGATTGACCAAAGCTCGGCTCAATCGAGCCCCAGCGCCGTTTAGAATAGCGAATCTAGCACCAGCGATCTTGGTCGCACGTTCAAAATCCAGAATGCCAAGCGTTTCGCCTATATCTACATGATCTTTTGGTTCGAAATCGAAGTCCCGGATATTTCCCCAACGACGAACCTCGACATTCGCGGTTTCGTCTGCGCCGACTGGAACGTCTTCGGCAGGAATGTTGGGAAGCCCTGCGAGCAAGTCGTGCATCGCTGCCTCAGCTTCGTCACGCTTTGCTTCTAGATCGGATTGTTGAGATTTGAGGTCGGCGACTTCTGCCTTTTTAGCTTCGGCGGAGTCTTTATCGCCCGATTGCATCAGGGCACCGATCTCTTTGCTCGCAACATTACGAGCCTGATTGATCTTGTCTGCCTCGCCGATCACTCTGCGGCGTTCGACGTCTAGTTCAGAAAAACGGTCTAGTCCATCGACAGGGAAATTCCTGTTCACAAACGCCTCACGAACGAGGTCAATATTATCTCTTACAAAATTCTGGTCTAACATCGTGCGTATATCGCGTCAAAACTGTTGTTGTGTGTAGGCCGCAATTGCTCTAGAATTTAGAGTTTGCGTGTTCCTGACAGACGCATTGAATTTAACAAAGTTGGTATGACAAGCAAAATTCGAAAGGCTATTTTCCCCGCCGCAGGTCTTGGAACTCGGTTTCTTCCGGCTACAAAAGCGAGCCCGAAAGAAATGCTGCCGCTTGTCGATAAGCCACTTATTCAGTATTCCGTCGAAGAGGCAGTCAATTCCGGTATTGAATCGATACTTATCATCACAGGCCGCGATAAGAGTGCGATCGAGAATCATTTCGATATTTCTTTTGAGTTGGAGCAACTTCTAAAAGAGAAAGGCAAAACGGCGATGTTCGATCAGGTTCGTGCCGTCTCGGACATTGCAAAGGTCAGTTATACACGTCAGAAACAGGCGCTCGGCCTTGGTCACGCGATCTATCAGGCAAAGGATTTTGTTGGAAACGAACCATTTGCAGCTTTGCTGGCTGATGATCTGGTTGACGCAGAAACACCGGCTCTTAAGCAGATGATCGACGTTTTTGAGAAATATAACGCTCCTGTGATCGCTACTATGCAGGTCGAGGGCGAGGCCATCTCGCGTTTCGGTGTGATCGATGCCGAAGAGATCGAGCCAAATGTTTTTCGGGTCAATGACATGGTCGAAAAACCTGCATTTGCTGACGCACCTTCGGATTTGGCGATAATTGGCCGATATATTTTCACACCAGATATCTTCCAAGCAATTGAGAAAACCACGCCAGGAGCCGGCGGCGAAATACAGATCACAGATGCGATGCGGCTGTTGCTCAAGGAACGTCCATTCTACGCTGTCAAACTTGACGGCCGCCGACATGACGCTGGCGATAAGCTCGGATTCCTTATCGCAACCGTCGAATACGCCCTAAAGCGCGATGACCTCGGCGGTGATTTCCGGGAGTATTTACGTTCGATCGATCTCAATAGCTGATCGAGGTTGCAAACTAAGCCCGATCTGCAAAATGATAAGCAATATTATGCTGATCAAGAGTACGTACATTCCCGAACGCAGATTTCCCGACACCTCTGAAATAAATCCGATCAACCAAGTGGACATCGCCGCACCTAATGTTCCGGCAATAAAAAATGGTGCTGAGCGTCGATTTGCCACGGGGCCAAAAGTGTTTGAGAACCGTGCGACGTTCGTCGGAAATATCCAAGACGTTCCAAATCCAGCGATTACGGAACCGATGCTAAGACCGACGACGGTGTCCGCTGAAATGACAACGACCATTCCCGCCAATATAGTAAACAATCCGAGCAATAGCATCTTGCTCTCGTCGAGAAATCGAAATAAAAGCGGAGCAACACCTCGACCAGTAACAAAAAACACGAAATAAAGCAGCGTAGGCGAAACCCAATACAGAAGCGGCTCGCCGCTCACTCGTCCGGTATACGTCGTCAACCAGCCGCCCATTCCGCTTTCGAAACCGACGTGTATCAAATTGAACAGTGCGATCATCCACGCGATCGGCTGCCGCCAGATGGCAACGCCAGTTTCGGACAAGGCTCCGCTACTGCCAGTTTGTTCGGGCGGGACATATGATCGATCGAACAGCAACAGAAGTGTCGCGACCAGTATCGGCCCCGCGAGAATGTAAGTTGTTGGCCCGATACTCTCTAAACTACTCCAGAGATCGACGAACGGTTTGCAAACGATCGCGCCGACGCCCCAGCAGAAATTGAGAATGCTCAATGACGATGCCGTTCGTTCCGCACTCAATTCCAGCACGATCATATTGATGGACGGCAGTGTCATGCCGATCCCGATGCCGTTTATGAAAAAGCCTGCGAGTACCACCGGAAACGACACAAAATTCATTAGCAGAACGCCCGTGACCATGGCAAATCCGCCCATGATCGTCGCCATGCGATAGTCATTTCGCCGGGCAAATCTGCTTGTGAGAAACGTTCCGACGAGCGAACCTGCGAATTGCGACGGGAAAAACCCGCTGACCTGAAGATCGCTGAGCGAGAATTGACGCGCGAATGTCGGCAAAACCTGTCCGATCAGAACAGTTACGATGCCTGAGAGAAAGAACAGGACGTGTAAGTTGAGCCTGAAAAACCCGAGGCGATTCGCCATAAAGCACAATTGTTGCAGAATACTTCGTCGCTTACATCTGCAGACCTTGGTTTTATTCGCTTAAATCAAGTCGATTGGATAAAATCTATGTAAACTGCCGTACATACGGCTCGATCTGACAAGGTTAAAATGTCACTTGCTACGATTGAAGATGCCGCGCGTGATATCCGCGACGGCAAGATGGTCATCATTGTCGATGACGAGGACCGCGAGAACGAGGGCGACCTCGTTTGTGCTGCGGAAAAAGTAACGCCGGAGATCATCAATTTCATGGCTGTTCATGGCCGTGGGCTGATCTGTTTGCCGCTGACAGAAGAGCGTTGCGACGAGTTAAAGTTGTTCCCGCAAACTGCGGAGAATACGTCGAGCATGGGAACGGCATTCACAGTCTCGATCGAGGCCCGCGAAGGTGTGACGACTGGCATCTCCGCGGCTGATCGGGCGAAAACTATACTTACGGCCGTCGATCCGGAGTCGAGTGCCGCAGACCTCGCTCGTCCGGGACACGTATTTCCACTAAGGGCAAAACGCGGTGGCGTTCTGGTTCGTGTCGGTCAGACCGAAGCGAGTGTTGACATGGCACGCATCGCGGGATTGCAGCCCGCAGCGGTGATCTGCGAGATCATGAACGACGACGGCACGATGGCACGTATGCCGGAGCTTCGGGTGTTTGCGGAAAAGCATGGGCTGAAGATAATTTCCGTTGCCGATCTCGTTAAGTATCGGACAGCCAAGGAAACTCTCGTACATCGCGTCGCCGCGGCTGATCTGCCGTCAGGATACGGCACCTGGCACACGATACTTTACGAGAACATCATCAATGGCGAAACTCACGCAGCATTTGTGATGGGCGATGTTTCGGATACAACGGAGCCGGTGCTTGTTCGCGTCCAAACGGAGAATGTGACCTTCGCTATGTTTGGCTCGACACTTGGCGAGGCCGCGGCCGCGATGTCTTCGTCGTTGCGTCAGATCTCACAAGCGGGCCGAGGCGTGATCCTTTATTTGCGACAAAAGGATAACAACCTCGACCTTGTCGATCAGCTACGAACCTACGCGGTGATGAACGAGAAAGGCGTCGACCTAGATACAGCTCGATTGGAGACGGGCTACGGCAAACTGCACGATTATGGTATCGGTGCACAGATCCTGAAAGACCTCGGCATCGGGAAGATTAGGCTTCTGACCAATCGAGCCCCAAAAACCGCAACCGTCGAAGCATATGGCCTCGAGATCGTCGAGACCGTTTCTGTTTAGTCTCACACAATGAGTGAAAACGAAGAGATCCGCGAACCAGATAACGAAGCGTCACCAAAACGCCGCTCGTCCCTCGGTCGTACACTCGCGAAGATCGCGGGGCTTTTCGGTGTCTCGACGTTGATACTTTTGCTAGTGATCTACGGTCTATATCGCGGCGGTGTTTTCGATAATTACATTAAGGATCAGTTCGTTATAAAGCTAAACGAGACGGGAATTAAGTTTGAGGCCCGAAACTTCAACGTCACGGCATCACCACTCGAGCTCGTGCTCGATGATGCAAATTTCACCAACGCCGCCACAGGCGAAAGGCTACTTTTCATCAAGAACGGCCGTCTCGGACTAACGATCCTCGACTTGATGGCCTGGAAATTGACTCGTGATATCAGCATCGACAAGACCGATATCTCGGGGGCTGAGCTTTGGATAAACATCGACGAGAATGGGCGTTCAAACTTCTCAGGCCTCAAATTCGTCGAGGACGAACGCGGCAGTGCCGTTAATTTTAAGTACGATTCGGTCAACGTCTCGATCCGGGATAGCCTTGTCCACTTTGGCGATATCTCGCGCAAGATCTCAGGCGAAGGCCGCGAACTGAATATCACGTTGACGCCGCGAACCGACAAGACAGCGGACGGTGAACCACGCTTTGATCTGTTTCTAGCTGCCGACAATTCGTCGTTCACTTACGATACGAAAGCATTTGAGTCGATCGGAATTCGTGCGAAAGCGGCTGTCGATGAGCTTGGTGCCGATATTGAGAAGTTCGACATCACATCGCCTGTTGGCACGATCGCACTTAATGGCCGCGTCGACAATTGGAATTCGCCGAGATATACCGCAAACATTACCTCGACCGCAGATCTGACTCAGATATCGACGACGCTTGAAACGGCGACCGCAATTCGCGGCGTAGGCAATTTCAAAGGCACACTCACCGGCGAGGGCGAGCAGTTCAAGATCGAAGGCGTCGTCGATTCCGAATCGCTGAGGGCCGACGGCGTCTTTGTTAAGGGCGTAAATATCGAAGGCACTGTATCGGGGACTAACGAAGACTACGAAGCGAACGGAACCGCCGTCGCCGAAATGCTGACGTACGATGACCTTCGGATCGACCTACTCCGAGCAGCCGGAAACGTGCGAGGAACCGGCACCGATTTTCGTTGGGTAGGCGAATTGCAGGCGATCGCCGTCAAAAGCGGTGCGATGACGATCGGCAGCCTGTTTCTCAAGGACGCTATAGCTGAATTAAGAGACCGCGAACTGACAGCAAATGCAGGCAATGGCCGAGCGAAAAGATTTGAAATCGGCGACGTCGAGTTCGAAGATTTACAGGCTCGTAACCTCAAATTCTCAATGCCCAACGGCGGCATCGATATTTCGGCGCCTAACGCGACAACGGCGAGATTTAAGACGCCTGACTATGAATTGAAAAATGTTCAGGGCAAGAATATTCGCGTAAAGAATTCAAATCGCGTGACGACGGTCGATGTTGATGGACTCAGTTCATCCGACGCCGAACTTGCCGGAGCCAAGGTCACGGGCGTCACGGCAAATGGATTTAATTTTCGTGATGATCCGTCGAAGACAGATGTCACGATCTCGGGGATAAAAGCTCGACGCGTAGATTCTGACGGCACGATCATCGACGGTGTCGAGGCTCCTGAGATCGCTATCACGAATCGCGGTGGTTTGACTACGGTTTACGCGGATCGATCGCGAGTAGCTCGTATCGACACTGGGGCCGCAGTTCTTGGCGACTTGAATATTGCAGGCATTCGCCTGTCAATTCGGAACGGCATTGTCGAGGGGCGTTCGGATGACATTGATGCGGGCGATATTCAAATAACTAAAAGCGACCAACTTGCGACTGGCGGCAAGCTTGAGGGCGTTAAGATAGCTCGCCCCATATTCGTCGTCGAAAGATCAGGCCGCTATCGTGCCAGTGCCGACATGAGCATCGGGGGCGGAACGATCGGCAGCATAGCACTCGGTGCCGCGACGGCGAAAGTATTGATAAACAATGATTTAGCCCGCCTGACCGACCTCAATGCCGACGTTATGAAAGGCAAGCTTGACGGCAATGTTGCAATTGCTCTCGACAACAGAACGAGGTCTGACATTGATGTCCGATTCGACAAGCTCGATCTTTCTAAACTCATCGCGCTCCAAAGCGGTCGCGTTATTCCTTTGCAAGGCGAAACCAGCGGCACCGCAAAACTCAGCTATCCGGGCGGCAATTGGAACAGAGCGACCGGTAACATCGACGCAAGTATTGTTGCCAACGCCGGTGATGAGGCCGATACGGCAATTCCGATCAACGGTAATGTCGCCGTTGATGCGGCAGACGGACTATTCAGCATCGCCAACCTCGATCTTAAGACCGACAAAAGCTCGGTTACAGGCAACGGTATCTTTGATCTAAAGACTGATAAGAGCGATCTGACTCTCGCTTTGAGATCGAGCGATGGCAGCGAGATACAGCGGCTAGTCGAAGTTTCCGGCGTCGCCCCGGAAATCGACGAGCAGCTTCGCTCGATGGACATCGAGCTTGCGGGCGACCTCACTTTCGACGCAAAACTCACTGGCAATTTGCTCTCTCCGACCGTCCAAGGCAAGGCAATGACGAGTTCGGTGGTGATCAAGGGCCGCAATCTTGGAAGCGTAGCGACCGATGTGTTTAGAGATGAACTCGTGCTCGAACTCCGCGACGGTTCCATCAAGGCGCCTGATGGCGGGAGTGCTGCATTCGCAGTTTCTGTTCCCGCAGAGGCGAACAAGACAAGCGTCAAGGCTGACCTCAATGGTATGAACGCCGGAGATCTGATCGCCGCTCTGCCTAGCATTCTTCCTGATCGCATCCGCGATCTAACCGGCAGGACAAGCGGAAAGGTCGATATTACAGGCCTGCCAAATAATGCTCAGGGAAACATTTCGCTGTCTGCTGCGAATGGAACATTCGCCGGACAGCCCTATGACACGCTCAAAGCCGAAGTCAAATTTGACGGCACGTTGGTGACTGCTTCGCCGATCGAGATAGCACTTTCGGGCGGCACGATGGGCGGCACTTTTACGCTCGATCGCAAGACTTCGGATTATACATTGGCACTCACTGCCCGATTGATGCCGGTTCCGGTCCTTTTGGCAATTTTACCAAAGAATGAATCGATACCGGCGATCGCCGGAACAACCGATCTTACATTGACGCTCGCGGGAAATTCGGATCGAGCTGAGATAGTTTCGATCAACGGAAACGGCAAAGCGACAGGTGTTACGGTCGGCGAATCGAATCTCGGCGAGGTAACGTTCGATGCGAACGCAGTCGATCAAAAATTGAAGGCTGAGCTTGTTATCGGATTTAACGGCAATCCGCAAACGGTCGATGCCGTAGTAGATCTTTCTAACAAAACGCTACCGCTGCAGGCTTCGACGGTTTTGAATAACAGTCCGCTCGATCCGCTCATCGCGTTTATTCCGCAGCTCAAGGGCTTTCCGATATCGGGCAGCGGTTCGGGCCGAATTACGGTGAACGGTGAACTTGTTCAAATTGGTCCGGACGGAAAGCCAACTGATGGCGACGTGATCATCCGCGGACGAGCCGAGTTTTCCGCCTTGGATATACTCGTCCAAGACACACGGCTGGTCGCGTCGGAACCTGTATTGTTCAATTTCGACGCTAGACAGCTTGATATCGAAAAGGCATTATTTGCCGGCGGCGGATCGAACGTCCGTATCAGCGGAACAAAGGCATTCGCAGACGACGCCGTCAACGATTTGGCGATCGATGGCCGAATCAGCCTCAACCTTCTCAATCTACTTACAAAAGATACATTCTTCGCAGGTCTAGCCGATGTAGCGGTTAGGCTGTCAGGGCCAAATGCGACTGCCCGATTGTCGGGTTCAGCGTCGACGGAGAATGCCTCCTTTGCGGCATTTATCGGCAACGACCGACTAACCTTAGAACGAGTCAAATCGCGGATCATCTTCTCGGCCGATCAGGCTGATATCGAAGAAATGTCAGGGTACATAGGCGGCGGGAGATTTTCTGGTTCAGGCGGTGCGGCGATCAGTGGAATTGGAGTCTCGTCATTTAGATTGTCGATCAACGGAACGGATGTGACCGTTCCATTGCCGACCGACTTCATAACGACCGGCGACGCAAGACTAGAGATCACAGGACAGCGTGATACGCCAAAAGAGGACTTGCAGATCACGATAGGTGGTCGCGTTTATGCTCGTCGCAGTCTCTACTCTAAGGACATTGATCTCGCTAATGTGGTTGGCGCTAGGCGCGAACGTGCAATTACTTCGGGTGGCGGTGGCTCGTTGAAACCGGTGAGATTCGACCTGACGATCGAAGGCCGCGATGCATTGGTCGTTAAGAACAATATTGCCGATTTGACCGCGACCGTGTCGCTGGTACTTAGCGGTGACGCGAACGAACCACGATTGTCCGGCCGAATCACGGCCAATAGCGGAACGATCTTTTTCCGAAAGGACCGCTACATAGTTCAACGAGGTGTGCTGGAGTTCCCGCCGGACACGTTTATAGATCCGATATTGCAACTACAAGGTGAAACTGAGATCGCGGGTTATCAGATATTTGTAACTTACAATGGCCCTCTTAAGGATTCAGAAACCGCCGTGCTTTCAGTTAGATCGAGTCCGGCGTTGCCGCAGGCTGACGTTGTTTCACTCATCACTACCGGAAGCTTAACGAATTCTGCCGGCGGCATTCCGACTCTTGCACAGTCTGGAATTAATACAGCCGCCGAGATCTTGACTGATTCGATCATAAACAATCCTGCACGCAAGGCGACGGATAAATTGTTCGGTCTCAACGTTTTTGAGATCGATCCGCTGATTTCAGGACGTCAGGCGAATCCGTCGGCACGCCTGACCGTGGGTCGACAGATCAACAACAATCTTCGAGTCACATATTCCACGAATTTGTCACAAGACCAAAATCAAGTACTAGCTCTGGAATATCGAGTATCAAACAAGCTTTCGCTTGTCGCTCAATACGAGCAACGAAGTTTGAGTAATGTAACGCGAAACCGCGATAGTTTTAGTTTTGAGGTTCGTTTAAGAAAGCGATTCTAGTGGAAGATCGGTTAGAACTTTACATTCGAGATTGCCTTAAGGTGTTGCGAATTGGCGTATTCGTGGCATTTGTTCTCGTTTCGTTTGTCACAAACATCGTCGGCCAACGAAGCCTGGAAAACCGTAAGATAACTAGCGTTGAACTGTCCTTTGGCGATGACAATGTTGATTCAGATAATGTGGAGAACCTGCGTCGCGTTACCGAATCCGCATTGGGTACGTCTTATTCGGCGGTTAGAGTTCACGATTCGATCCTGGCTTTACAGAGAACTGGTCAGATCGCTGCCGTCGATGTCTCTGCCACGCCGATTGGCGAGGATAGCGTTCGAATCAGATTTAGCCTCAAACGAAAAGAGCGAGTCGAAAAGATCTCGGTCAATATCGGAAACACGGTCGGTGACAAAGTTTCTCAAGAAGACATCCTGTTCAAACTAAATCTTCTCACCTCCGGCGTTGCTATTTCGGAACAAACTCTAAGGTCAAATTCCGATTTGATTCTTGATTACCTTCGAGAACGCGGCTTTTTCAGCTCCGAGGTTAAATTCGCTCGAGTAGCACGTCCCAATAGCAATGCAGTCAGCGTAACCTTTGAAGTGATACCCGGAACTCAGGCTCTTGTCGATAGCATAAACCTACAGATCGATGGCCTGGTGGAACCGCTCGACATTGACTCGCTGGCGTTGCAGAGTGGTGAGAGGTTCTCTCGTCAAGGACTATCAGAAGACTTGGCAAAGATCCGCTCACAATTAAAGGAACGTAACTTCTTAGCTCCAAGAATTGAAGAACCTCGGCTCGTATTTGATCGCGAAACTAACAAGGTCGGCATCACGATCGTCGGTCGTGTTGGGCCTACCGTGAACGTCGAGGTCGATGCCGGAAAGGTCGATGTTGGAAATGGAACACGCACGAGGCTATTGCCCGTTGTTCGTGAGGGAACGTTGGACTATGCGGCGATCGTCGAAGGCGAACGCCGGCTTCGGTCGTATTTCCAAGAGCAAGGCTACTTCTTTGCAGAGGTCAGTTCGATCTGTACGGTCGATCCGCCCGTTACCGACATTGATCAAACGATCGACCAAAGTGAAAGTGCATTTCTGTGTACCGTGCTGAACAGTTCGGATCTGCAAGGCCGTACGGTCACGATCAAGTATGTCGGGGCTCTCAACCGCAAGCTCAACCTCGAACGAATGAGCATTCGCGGCACTACGGCCCTTTCGATCGAAGATGTCAGGTCTATCATCGAGACGCAGGAAGCTAATTTGCTCGGAATAATTCCGCTGTTCGGCTATGGCCGCGGCTATACGAGCCTCGAAACGTTGGAATCGGACGCTGCTACGATAAGCTCGATCATGGCCGAACTTGGATATCGTGAGGCTCAAGTTCGGGTAAATCAAGGTGTGGCACCGAATGGCGAAGACCTCATCATCACGTTCAACGTTGACGAAGGCCCGCGAACATTTGTTCGAAACGTAAGTATTGCCGGCAACTCCAAGATCGATACTGCTGAGCTGTCAGCACTGCTACCGAGGCTCGAGGGCACCTCGTATTCGAGAGCTAGATTCCGAAATGCGGTCCGTAAGATCGGGGAGTTGTACTCAGAGCGAGGATTTTACGATGCTCGAGTTTCGTTTGTAACGTCCGATGTCCCTAGAGCGGCAGATTCCCAATCGAGCGAGATCGATATCGTATTCAAAGTTGAGAACGAAGGTTCACCAGTCATTATCGATCGAGTCGTTGTTACGGGAAACAACGGCGTTAAGGAACGCGCCATTCGCCGTGCGTCGCCGTTGCTAGAAGGGCAATTGCTCAGGTCAGCGAGTATCTATACGACTGAGCAGAATTTGTTCGCAACCGACGCATTTGAAAAGGTCACCATCCAAACCCGAGACGTTGGCACTACAGACAAGGCCGAGAGAAAGGTCGCCGTCGAGATCGATGTTGTTGAGCAACCGCCACGGCTTGCCACCTACGGCGGAGGCTATTCAACAGATGTCGGCGCAAGTGGATTCTTTGATATCCGCCATGTGAATTTATTTGGCAATTTGTGGCAAGGCGGCGCCCGAGTTCGTGTCAGCCAAAGACAGCAGCTAGTACAGTTCGATTTCATCAACCCACGATTTGTTCGGGATGGAAAGGATCGATTCGCCCCACTCACGATCTCTGCACAGTACCAGCGAGACACGACCGTCACACGGTTCTTTAGATCGGCCTTCGATAAAGGAACGTTCGGTATCGTCCAGCGGATCGACGCGGACGGAAATCCAATAGATGACTTTGGCCGTCCGGTAGGCAGCCCAACGATCGATCGAATTACGCTATCCGCAGAAACTAGTCGTACGATCAACCGCAAAGAACGAAGCCTGATCTTTGCTCGATTCAGGTATGAAGATGTTCGACTTCAAAACGTCGAAAGCTTGTTGGTTAAGGAACTACTTCAACCGGACGCAAGGGTGCGAATATCGGGCTTTGGGTTGACCTATGTTCGCGACACTCGTGAGAACTGCTCACGGACGTACACACTGTTAGAACTGATCGCAACGGGCGAGATCGGTAACGAATGCCGCTATAACGCAAGCGACCCGACCAAGGGCAGCTACCTTACAGCTGATTACAATTTTTCGCTTCCACAGTTAGGGGCGAATATCGGCTTTCACAAATTTCAGGCTAACTATCGATTCTTCTATAGTCTGCCTCGATTCCGTAACCTCACGTTTGCGGGCCAAGCGATCCTCGGGCTTGCCCAAGTATTCTCGGCCGGCGATCGATTCCCTAATGCGAACCTCGCGGATCTCAACGGCATCTTGCCGATCAGCGAAAGGTTCTACGCCGGCGGTTCGAATAATCTACGCGGATTTGACTTTGACGAGGCTGGGCCTCGAGTTGTTGTTGTTCCTCAAGGCACATTTCGAAATACCTCGGGTGAGCAGGTCTTTCTCGATCCATTCACCATACCATTTGGTGGAAACGCAATGGCAATTGTGAATCTAGAGGCTCGACTGCCGCTAACAAAGTCGATCCGCGTCGTGCCGTTTTACGATGGCGGCAATGTATTCAGACGCATCGGCGACATTTTCAATCCACCCGATGTTCCGGCCAACGACGTTCTGCGGCAGAATCTACGGGCACTCTGGACCCATACTGTCGGTGTCGGCTTGCGATTGAAAACGCCGGTTGGCGGCGAATTCGCCGTCGATTACGGATACTTGTTAAATCCACCGAGATTTCTGATACCACAAACCAACGGCACTAATGCGATCTACCAATTAAAGCAAGGCCAGCTTCATTTTCGATTCTCACAAGCATTCTAAGCCGAAAGATCAATGAAGCAAGGTGCTCTGCACAACGTGCGAATCATCGAGCTCAACTATCAGATTCTCGGCAGAGCTATAAGCTCCCATGCTAAATAGCTCTTCGGCTTCAATAAGATCTGACATTGGCAGATCGGGGGATTCGATCATTCTTACACCATCGGTAAGTAGTTTTCGACTCGATTTACGCTCGTACATTGCCTTGTCGGCAGCTGTGATCATCGCGTCGAACGAAGCACCGTCGCAATTATAGGCTGCCGCTCCGGGACTAACACCCACGCTCGCTGTACGCCCATCTTCCATCACTAGTTCAAATGACCTAACCGCCCTCTCGATCCGATCGCAAAGATCAGCGACTTCCGCACTGTTCGCATCGCTAATAAGCGCAACAAACTCATCGCCACCATAGCGGGCAAGAAAGTCGTATTCTCGCAACTGGCCGAGGATCACCTGGCCGATTTCCAAAAGCATTCGATCGCCGGCTTTGTGTCCAAAGTTATCATTGACACCCTTAAAGCCGTCGAGATCAAGCATCAAGACCTGGAATGTCCCTCCCGCACGTTCGGCTCGTGCGACTTCACGTTCGAACTGCATTTCCAAGCTACGGGCATTTGGAAGGCCCGTCATATTGTCGGTCAACGCATTGGTAGTCGCTTCGTCGTGATTCTTCGAACGGGCAATTGCGTCTGCGGCGATCTTCGAAACCGTTTCGAGCAGGCGTATGTGTTCATCTTCGAAATACGATAGCTCCTTTGAATAGACAGAAATAGCTCCGATCAATTCACCACTTGCAACAAGGGGGACCGTGGCCATTGAAAGATATTCGTCGCTAAACTCGATCGGCAAAACGGAAAAATCGAGGTCAGGATTCACATTCTTGACCAACTCACGTTTCAGTAGTGCGAAACCGGTGGCTCCTTCGCCAACCCGAATACGCCTGAGTGAAAGCTTGTCGGCATTCTCGCCAACAACGTGAACGGCGTCTGCAAACTTCCCTGTATCGTCAACTAAAAAGACCGAGCATGTAGTGAAAGGGATGAATTCCTTGATCTTGCTAGAGAACAAATTCAAAGTTTCATCGATCTTCGTTGCACCGGCAAACTCTCTGGACAGTTCGAACAGCTTGAATACTTCCTTGTTCGCCTGCTTGATCTGGTCAATATAGCGGTGTTTTGCCGAGGTCGCCGCGAGCGGCATGTCAACGCTTGAGTAGCCAACACCGGCAGCGTCGATCTCGTGTTCGAAGGCAGTTAGATGCTTCAAGAACGTATGAACGAGCTTTTCGTCAAACTGCCGCCCAGCACCGTTCAGCAGTTCCCTACGTGCATCGTCGCGCGGTATGGCGTCGCGATATGGCCGGGCAGAGCGCATCGTGTCGTATGCATCTGCGATGCTCAATATACGAGCCGTGAGCGGTATCTCATACCCCTTCAAACCCTGTGGATAACCAGAGCCGTCCCAATGTTCGTGATGCGAGCGAACAGTATCGGCAACCGGGAAGCCAAAGTCGATCGTTTCTAAAATCGATGCTCCGACAGTCGAATGGATCTTTGTTTTATCAAACTCCGCATCGGTCAAGCGGCCAGTTTTGCTGAGAATATGATCTGGTACTGCAAGCTTGCCAATGTCATGAAGCAAAGCCGCAGTGTTCAGCGCATCCAATTCCGCATCTGAGAGATTCAATGTTTTGCCAAGGCCCACGGAATAGATCTGCGTTCTCCTGACGTGGCCTGAACCGATCTGATCACGAGCATCGATCGCGGTTGCCAGCGCTTCGACCGTTGCGATGTGAACGGTGTTGGCATGCTGAAGTTCGGTTGTCTTTATGGTCAGCCGTCGCACATGAACCCGATACGCGATCACCGAGAGAACAAGCATCGCCGCGAATACGGGAGCAATATACCCGCCAAAATAGGCGACGCCTGCGGCCATGCAGCTCGCAAAGCCGCATATGGCGAATGTGATCTTGGTATTTTTTGAATAGCTTGAGAGCTTTAAATACTTCATCGGTTCAGGCGTGAGGTGGTCGAGGGGCTGCCCGTCGAAACTACAATCAAGCGCTATGCCACAGACGTATTGCCCGAAAAAAGGCACAAATTGATGCTTTGCTTAGAGGAAAACCTCTGTCGCAAACAATTTTCGGTCAACGTGAACGGTCAGAATGACCGAACAAGGATTAGAATTGATAAAAGATCAGAAGGATTAGTTAGTAGGAATCGTCGTATCCATAAGAATCGAAATCGTCGTCTTTCTCTGAACCGTAGTCGTCATCTACCGACTTAAGGTCGAGTTCGATCGGGTCAAGACCGACAACAACAAGTTCGACACCACATTCCTCGCAAACGACCTCATCGCCTTGCTCACTATCAGCTTCGACAAAAATCGTTTCGGTGCATTCAGGACATACAGTATTTGGCATGGCTTTTAGATAATAAAAACGCTTTGATCTGGTTTGCCTCTTGCTCTAGCCACGAGTGAGAATAGAGCCACAAACAAATCTAACCCTTCGCAGGTGAGATTGGCAAGATGCACTTTTCAGTTTGTTCAAATATCGGAAATGAAATATCCATTTGAGTTCAAACCCGACCGAGAGTTCGACGTAGTTGGATTCGGCACTAACGCCGTTGATTATCTGATCACTGTACCAAGGTATCCGGATTTCTCATCTAAGGTCGAACTTGTAGACTACGTTTTGGCTCCCGGAGGTGAAGTAGCCACCACAATGGTAGGATTGCAAAGGTTGGGATTATGCACCTCGTATGTCGGTCGGTTTGGTGACGATGACGCCGGAAAGTTAGGAGCCGATTCGCTTGCTCGCGAAGGCGTTGATATTACGAACGCAGGGTTCGTTGCCGGTGCTCTTACTCAGATCGCGTTTATCGTGATCGACGAAGTAACAGGTGAACGAACTGTAATTTGGAAACGGGACGCTAGACTAGGTTATCGACCGATCGACGTTCCGATCGAACTTGCAGGCCGGGCTCGGCTTTTGCACTTAACGCCACACGATGTCGATGCATGCATAGCGTTTTCCCACGAAGCAAAAGCGATGGGTACCGTTGTCTCTATCGACATTGACAACTTGTTCGACGGTATCCATGACCTCTTGCCATTAGTGGATGTACTTATTACGTCATCCGAGCTTCCGGCAAAGTTGACCGGTGTCGAGAACCTCGAGCTCGCTCTAGAGCACATGCAAAGCGAGTTTGGATGCGCGATTGTCGGGGTTACGCTTGGTGAGAATGGTTCGCTCATCCGCACCAATGGCAAGCTTATCTATTCCAAGGGCTTTGCTGTTCCCGGAGGTTGCAAGGACACGACGGGTGCCGGGGATTCCTTTCGGGTCGGCTTGATATACGGACTGCTTGCCGGTTATGACATCGAAGCGAGCGCTACGATGGCGAATGCGGTTGCTGCATTGAAATGCAGAGCAGTTGGAGCTAGGACCGCTCTTCCGACTGTCGACGAACTGTCTCAATTTGTCTCGCAAAAAGTATAGACGCAGACAGGCCGATTGTTGTACAATGTTGTTGGGCCTGCTCGGGCCTAAACCACACGAGTTCCTCGCCTTTCCTCGCAAATACCTGCAAATAAGGGGTTTGCACCCTCCGTATCACAATGGACTCGAAGATCGGACTTCTAATTCAATTAGCCGGCGTTTCGCTGATTACTCTACTTACGCTCTTTTTGCGTCGGTCGCTTAATGTAGTTGCGCTTAAGCATTGGACCAACGCCTGGCTGTTTCTTTCGTTTTCCCTTTTTTGCCTTAGATTAGCCTTCAGTTACGAGCAATTTTCGGTCCAGCTCTTTAGTTTCTATTTTCTGACGGAGTACTTCTTCGGCTTCCTTCTCATTGCCGGATGTCGAAGTTTGATAACTAAATCCGATCTAAAGGTGCGCCATGAGCTCACCGTATTGCCATTCGTTATCGTAGCGTTCGGGTTGCCATTTATCTCCGACGACCTTAACGTCGTGCTCAATATTCACTCTCTGATCCTATCCGGATTCTTCATTATTGCATTTGTCGATATGTGGAAAACGAAGATCAGGAGCTTTGGTTGCAACGTCATGCTCGTCGCCCTTGGGTTACTCGCGGCAAATTTCTTTGGCTATGCAGCCCTATTTACCGCACGGCAGTATTTTTCTTTAGGCGTCGACTTTTTAGCGTATAACTCCGTTGTCGATCTCGTGCTACAGATCTTGCTCGGATTCGGAATGGTCATAGTCCTTCTTGAACAGGTTTTGATCGATGCCAAAGTTGCCAATGAGAAACTACGCAAGGCTCACGAACGGCTCGAGGAGCTAGCTCACATCGACCCATTAACAACGGCTCTAAATCGCCATGCATTTCACGGCTACCTTAATCGCCAAGGAAACGAAAGTGAGAGCGTGAACGGCTCAGTCGGATTCTTCGATGTCGATGATCTAAAGGATATAAACGATGTTTATGGCCATGCAGTCGGCGACTCTGCGATCAGGGCCGTGGTGCGAGCGATCCGCGAGATAATTCGTGCAGAAGACCTGATATTTCGTTGGGGAGGCGACGAATTTTTCGTAATAATGATCGGCCTAGACGCAACGACTGCACTCCAGAGAATGGAGCGTATGGACCAAATACTGACAAACATCCGCATTGACGGTGTCTATCAGCCTATGACGATCCGTGTATCTCACGCCTTTGAGGATTTTAGCGGACTCGAAACTCTTGAATCAACGATCGAAAAAGCAGATGCGAAAATGTACCTGCAAAAGCAGAAGAGAAAAGCAGCCCAAAATCGACCAATGAGGCCTTTTGAAACTGATCCGTTCTACGAGCGGACTTTCTAACCAACGAAAGATCAAATCTTATCCCTAAAGAACGTTGTCACGAACGCCCATGCATCGGCAGCTGCATCCGCATCATAGACCTCAGGCCTAGTGTTATTAAAGAACGCATGATCCGCTTCGTACTTTAGCGAAGTGATCGGAAGTTCGTATCGCTCCGTGATGTCTTCGAGCTGAGCAACCTTTTCAGGATTGATCCAAGCGTCTTTGGTTCCCGAAATGAATACCGTCGGGACCGTCAACTTACTAAGTATATCCTCGGGCGGAATGTCTCCATAGAATGGCGCACACGCACTGATCCCATCTAGTTCGCAAGCCGCACGTAAAGAAAACGTGCCGCCCATACAATAACCGGAAATGCCGAAATGACTGACTCCCGTCTCATCGCGAGCTGCATCGATCGCGTTCTTGATCGTGTCGATGCCGTCTTCGATCGAGAGGGCATTCATGAACTGTCCTGCCTCATTTGGGTCACGCGCCAACCGACCGCGGTACAGATCCGGCGCGATCGCAATAAAACCCTCATCAGCGTATCGGCCAGCGATGTCCTTGATGTGATCGTTCAGACCCCACCATTCCTGTATCAGGATCACGGCCTTGTCCGAACCATCGTCAGGCATCGCAACATATGCGTTGGTCTGCCCGCCCGCCGTGTCAAAATTCAAAAATTTTTCTCGCATAAAAAGCTCCGCAATTAGTCGTTTTTTGTAATTATAACCACTAATTGCGGAGAATGCCTTAGGAGGGCAAAAAAAGTTACCGATCAAAAGAACCGAACTGAATAGCTGAACCGAAAATTTCGGCCTTGCTCTGGAGTCAGATCCTTAATGAACGAAAGATGATTTCGGTATAGCTTATCTCCGAGATTGCTCGAAGAGAACGCGAATGTATGTGCAGACTGTTTCCGCGCGATCGTGTATGAAGCGTTCAAATTGAACAACCCATATCCATCGGTCGGCGTCTCAAGTTCAAAAATGTTGTTGAGGTCACGCGAACCCACAAAGATCACCTCTGGACGTACCGACAAGCCCTTGTAACGAATATCAACGCCGCCGCGAAACCTGAACGGAGTGATCCTCGGCAATGGCCCTCCGCCATTCTTGAGCTTGGCGTTAACGTAATCCGCAGACATGAATGCCGACAGCCAGTCGTTGATATCGAAATCGGCGGCGACATCTACTCCCGTAAAGCTTGCGTCCCTTTGCGTAAAGGCTGCGACCGGCAAGTTGTCGTCAACATCAACGTTACCGTTGCCATCTTCATCCTGCGGTTCGAGATAAATGAAATTGTCTATGCTATAGGTGAAGAAGCTGCCATTGAGGCGAACGCGCTTTAGCTGCTGCCTTAGGCTAAACTCGATCCCGGTCGATCGCTCACGTGTCAGATCCTGGTCACCGATCTCAAAGGTAACAGTTCCAATGTGCGGGCCATTGTTGTACAACTCCTCAAGCGAAGGTGCCCGATACGCACTCGTAAAATTCCCAATGAATGCACCGCCCTCCCAAAGTCTGAAGCGAGCCGCTGCGGCGCCGGAAAATCCGGTAAAGTCCCTTTCTTCGTATTCGGCTATATTGACGGGTCGATACCTATTGTGCTCAACCCGACCGCCAAACTGCACCGAAACGCGATCGAAGCCCAATTCTTGGAGCCCAAAGACAGCAAAATTCGACTGACGAACTCGGCCATTTACAAGCTGTTCCGCCCCTTCGGTCAGGTAGCTCCGGTTATATCCCTCAAATCCAAATTGCCCTGTAAGCATCTTATAATTCGCCTGGCGAAATGATGCCCTATAGGATGTTGTGTCGTTTAAGAAATTAGTCGCTGTTTCGTCAACGCCGTCAGCGGTTTCAACCTCTTCGTGTCGATAATTCGTTCGGTCGATCGAGAAGTTTCCTTGACTGATCGGACCGCGTACATTTCTGAAGCCAGCCCGAAGACGATAGTTGTTACGCTTCATTCGAAGATCGATCTCTTCATCCGGCGTCTCGGGCAAGGCATTTGCGAAGCGTGCTTGGATCCCAAAAATGTCGTACTGACATTCGGCGTCGCCTTCTTTCTTAGGCTTGCACGGCTTTCCATCTCCGTCAGTCAGCAATGCTCCCTCCTCGAACAAGGCAGCAAACGGCACGCCATATCTGCGACGGTCCAGGCCGAACGATCCAACAACAAACCCCTTGTCAGCGAAATATCCAATACTCGAGTTGCCTCCGTACGACCTAGAGGCAGAATTCGGAATGCGTCCAAGAGGAGTACGATAATCACCGTCTCTCATCGAATTACCATTCAGATTCAATAGCAGCCTTTTGTAGCCATACTCAATGCCACCGCCAGAGCCCACCTGCTTGTTGTTGGTGGCACCGACACCGCTTAGATAGCCGCGAAATCCGGGATGCGGATCAGCCTCGTCCGTCGTGACGGCGTTCACGACGCCGCCGATCGCGTTCGAACCGTATAATAACGTTGCAGGCCCTTTGATAACCTCAAGGCGTTCGAGGTTCATCGTGTCGATAGGTTCGCCGTGATCGGCAGATTGCGAGCCGAGCGAGCCGTTTCGTGAGCCGTCTTGTAAAACTAGCACGCGGTCGCCATCAAATCCGCGGATCACGGGCCGCGATGATCCGGGGCCGAACGCTCGTTTGCCCACGCCAGCCTCGCGCTCGAGAACCTCGCCAACCGATGTGCTTGCTTGCTCAAGTATTCGAGTCGAACCGACTGAATTGACTGATTGGAACGACTCGAAAACAGATTCTTCCGATCCGCTAGCCGTAACCGTCACCTCAGCCTGAAGCGAGTTGATCCGAAGTGCAAAATCAGCGGAAACACTAGCATTCGCCGTAACGACCACGCTCTGAACCTGATCGGTAAACCCATCAAGGTGCGTCACAATTGTGTAACGACCAACAGGAACGTCTGCAAATTCGTACTTACCTTGTTCATCCGTTTCGACCGAACGCTGTAATTGCGTGATCCGAACTGAGGCATTTGGAGCCGGCATTGCGTTGATCTGGCTCGTCACTGTGCCACTGATCTTGCCACTTGACTGGGCATAACTTGAAACAGCTATCGTTAAAATTGCTAAAAATACTAAAGAAAACCTCTTCATTGTAGAATCCTCCTAGATCTGAGCACTCAATGCTCAGACAAAAATGCGCACAACTGTGCTGACGCGACCGTCGAAACGACATCAGCAAAGACGTCGATCGAAAGCCCCAACATTGCTCAGTTAGGATCGTTTTGGAGGTTGAAATGGAGGGTCGGGCGGCCTGAATATCTCACCGATATTTGAGTGCATATGCGAGAGGTCAGAACGCGACTGGTAGAATGGCTCCGATATATCGAACAGTCCGGCCAAACCATTATGCTGAACGGTCTCATGGCCAAACCTTGGCTGTTGCTGATCGCGTTGACGCGATTGTGAGCACATCACGAGCGTCTCACATGGGTCATTGTGACCGTAATCCGTTGCATACATTGCGGGCTCTTCCGAATGATGCTGGTTTGAACAGATCATCCCGTGGGAGGCAAACTCGAAAACGAGAAGCGCCAAGAACGCACCCGCCAAAAAGCGGCTTAGTTTTCTTAGATCTCGAATCCGTACTCTCATATCAAGACAGTAATACGCCATTATATCGTTCAAGTTTCATGCGCACAAGAGTTCCCTTGCTTCGTGGTAAACTCGTGAACTGTAATGAGCACGCTCTATCTTTTGAGACATGCGAAGTCGAGCTGGGACGACCCGAGCCTGAATGACTTTGACCGGCCACTGAATTCTCGCGGCATTAGAGCCGCAAGATTCATCGGAAGCTTCATGCACGAACGCGGCTTCGTGCCGGACCTCATACTATGTTCGCCTGCGGTCCGTACACGCATGACCAGCGAACTACTCCTCGAATCGAGCGCCTTCGATGCCGAAGTGATCTTTGACGACACGATATACGAGGCTTCATTGGGCGACCTGTTAGCGGTTCTCAACGATCACAAAGCCGACAAGACGCTCGTCATCTGTCACAATCCGGGCATCGAATCTCTAATAATGAGCCTTACCGGATCAATAGAGCCGATGCCGACCGCGGCATTAGCGGTTCTTGATGCGGCCGATGCCGCCGAATACCCATATACGCTTACCGGTGTGTATCGACCGCGTGAATTAATGTCCGATGCCTGATCGCCCAATACTTAAACATTTAACAAGTTGGTAACATTCTGTTCATATGGGAGTAACTCTTTGTAAATAAACTTTAGAAATTCAGGGCTACAATCTTATTTATTGGTTACAACAATGTCGCAGAATATTCTCATTATCGAAGACGACGCTGACATCGCCGAGAGTCTGCATTACAACCTCCGCCGCGAGGGCTATCGCGTCACGATCGCCGAATCCGGCGAGAAGGGCCTGCGTCTTGCTCTCGACGAAAAAGCGACACCCGCCTTGATCGTGCTAGATCTAATGTTGCCCGGAATGTCAGGGCTCGAGCTTTGCCGCCGGCTTCGCCGTGAGACCCAAACAAAAACAACCCCGATCATCATGCTCACGGCGAAAGCGGCTGAAGGCGACAAGATCACGGGACTCGAAACCGGTGCCGATGATTACGTGGTCAAGCCGTTCTCGTTGAAGGAACTCGTTGCCCGTGTACGGGCGGTCCTTCGCAGGTCCGAAAAAGAGAGTACAGACATCTATACCGACGAACATCTAACGGTCGACTTCGACGACATGCGCGTAACGTGCGATAGCGAAGATGTTAAACTAACTCGAAAAGAGTTTGCCCTTCTTCGACACCTGATCGAAAATTCCGGACGCGTTGCTGCACGACAGCAATTGCTCGATAATGTATGGGGCTACAGCTATTTTGGCGACACTCGGACGCTTGATGTTCACATTCGCCGTCTGAGACAAAAGCTGGGCAATTGCGGCGGCTGTGTCGAAACGGTCGTCGGCATCGGATACAGATTCGTAGGCTGCAAATGAGACCGCTTGCTAAAATTCCCGCAGACGACCAACAAATGACCTCATCACGAGTTGTGCTTGATCGATTGATCGAAACGACCCGCGAAGCTGTGATCGTTGTAGATCAGGACCTGCGCATTGCGGCATGCAATGATAAGGCGGTCGAGGCATTCGCCGGTGGAATTCGCCCTGTTGGCCGCCGTTTGACCGAGCTCCTTCGAGATCTTGCACTTCACCAGGCTTTCGTAAACGCAATTCGTGATGATAAGGCAGCCGAACTCAGGCTCGAACTCAACACTCGCGAACGGCGGCGATTTGATGTCCACATCGCTCAGGTACGCATCGATGGTCGAAACTTTGGCGTCGGTTTCTTTTACGACATTACTAAGATCGAACGCCTTGAATCCGTCCGCCAAGAGTTCCTCTCTAATATTTCGCACGAGCTTCGAACCCCACTGACATCGATCTTGGCATTCGTCGAAACGCTCGAGAACGGTGCTCTCGAAGACGCAGAGAACAACTTGAGATTTCTCGGCGTGATACGGCGAAATGCCGAGCGGATGAGCAGCCTGATCGCAGATATCCTCGAACTATCGACTATCGAATCGGGCAGTGCCTCCGTTGATAAACGCCGCATCAGTCTTCGCGAATCGATCGACAATATCTACGCCAGTCTTGCAGCGAAGGCGGCGATCCGCGAAGTCTCATTGATCAATGACATCGAGCCCGAACATTCCATATTCGCCGATCCGCTCCGTTTCGAGCAGATGTTGGTAAACTTGATCGAGAACGCCATCAAATTCAACAGGATCGGTGGTACCGTAACGTTGACTTCCGAGTCTAAGGGCAATTACGACGCGATCTCGGTCACCGATACGGGCGAAGGGATCTCCACGGAACATCTGTCGCGGATCTTCGAACGGTTTTACCGAGTAGATCGAGCCCGGTCTCGCGAATTAGGCGGTACCGGCTTGGGCCTCGCGATCGTCAAACATCTTGCATTACTGCACGGCGGCGAGGTCACGGTTTCCTCGGAATTGAGTGTCGGCACAACGTTCAAGGTCGAATTGCCGTCCCGGTAATTACAACTCCTCGCCCTTTGCCTTCAAGTTCCTGCGCCACAATTCACGATACGAGGTAAAACGCGAAGTAAGAGTATTCAGGAAATATCGCTGCGCGAACGTTAGGCCACGATTGTCGGCGATCCGCTTCATTTTCGATTCAAGTCGGGCACGCGTCTCCAAGGGCGGACGCTTCGTCGCACCGTTGAAATAGATGTCAAAGTCGATCTTAAGTCGGCGAATATCTTCCTCAAGCCGAGCAAGCTCCTGGTCAATGTCAGCGCTATCTTCGAGTCGCTGGGCTTCGTTTCGTGAATATCTATTGCTTGAACCGATCATATCTTTGGTTGGGAAAACAGGTCGGGAATAGCGGAACCGCTACTAAATAAAAACGTCTAATCGCCAATGACTTCCGTATTCTGCGATAATATTTCGTTGATGCAAGCGGCAGGCGAACAACATAATTCATTTGATCTATCGGCACTTCCGTCGGTCGATCTGGTCCTTTCCGAGTCAGCCGATCTGATAGCGAAGTTCGGTCGATCGTCTGTGGTAGATGCGGCGCGCAAAGCCCTCGACAAACTTCGCTCAGAGCTGCTCGCGGGCGAACATTCCTCAGCTACACGCATCGACCTTTTCAGTATCGCTCACGAACGCGTCAGGTCCGCTCTCGATAGCGATCGGTCCGCTCGTCTTCGCCGCGTGATCAATGCGACCGGCGTCGTTATTCATACCAATCTCGGCCGTGCTCCATTGTCTGAGAATGCGGTGAATTCTCTTGTCGAAGTCGCTCGCGGCTATTCGAATCTTGAGTACGACGTTGCTGCTGGTGTTCGCGGCAAACGCGGTGCTGATGTCGAATCGTTAATTTGCACGCTGATCGGTGCCGAGGCCGCGATCATCGTAAACAATTGTGCCGCTGCGGCTTTCTTTGTATTGAGCGCGTTTGCCGCAGGCCGCGAGGTGATCGTCTCGCGTGGCGAACTGGTCGAGATCGGAGGCGATTTTCGTGTGCCCGACGTACTCGAACGCTCAGGTGCGACGCTCCACGAAGTTGGCACGACAAACCGCACAAAGGCCGCAGATTACGCAAAAGCCATCGGCGACGCGACCAAGATGATCCTTCGCGTCCATCCATCGAACTATCGTATCGTCGGTTTCACTGCCGCACCGTCGCTCGACGAACTCGTCACCGTCGCCGGCGAAAACAATGTCGTCCTGTTCGAAGACATCGGTTCTGGTGCGGTCGCAGATGTTGCTGCTTACGGTGTCAACGATGAACCTTCGCCGCGTGAGTCGATAAAGGCGGGCGTTGATATCGTCGCCTTCAGCGGCGACAAACTGCTCGGCGGCCCGCAATCCGGCATCATCGCGGGACGAAGCGAACTGATCGACAAACTCCGCAAACATCCGCTCTATCGAGCCCTACGCGTCGATAAACTAACGCTCGCCGCCCTCGGAGCAACGCTCGAACCGTACGTTCGCGGCACCGAAACCGAAGAGGTTCCCGTGATCAAGATGCTCGCAATAACAGCCGATGATATAAGATCACGAGCCGCACAACTCGTCGAATCGCTAGCCGGTAATGCTTCCCTACAATTGGAAATCATCGAAGGAAACTCCGCCATCGGTGGCGGCTCGGCACCGACATCACACCCAGAAACGTGGCTGATCTCAGTATCCAAACCCAACACTTCGGCTGATTCCCTGGCCGCCCGGCTTCGTCAAAACGATCCGCCGATCATCACTCGGATCGAAAATGATCGCGTACTGATCGACCTCCGAACTGTTTCCCATCAAGACGAAGCAGAACTGGTCGATGCACTTAGATCGGTCTAGCCAGAGTTCGCGGATCAGTGCTTGATCACCACCTTGACTGCGTCCATCACGGTTTCCATTTTCCGAGATCGATCCAATGGTGTCCGTGGACAGCAAAAACATCTACAACGGCGATAATTGTTGTAACTGAAAGGTTTACGCCACAAAATGAGGTGGTCAGGCAACCCCGTGTCCACCGCGTGTCCACCGCTTGTCCACAGCGTGTCCACTCGACCGATCTTGTTCGTAAGTAACTGATATTAGGAGACTTACAGTGCTTCGACCGCCAATTGACCGGGTTTTCTGAAAAAAATTGTGCCACATTGTGCCACAGCGAATTTTTGACGGCTATGTTAACTGCTGCCTTTACCATTCGCACTTTCGTTGGTTTTCAAAGATCGAACTGCAATACTGTTTGCAGTCATGGTCAATTATATCACAGCCGCAACAGATTGGCGCAATTTTTCTTCGCACAACTTAGAAGGCGGGATCTTTAGATCTGATCGTTAATAAGTGTCAGGAGCGCGTTCTTGAGCTCGGGCGTACTTTGCAATTTGTAGGTTTCGAAGACCTGACCGGCGAAAAGCAAGGCTTCCTCTTCATAGCAACACGATTCAACGCCTAGCAGGATCGCTTCAGACAGAAGCTCGGCGGCCTTTGTTTTTTCATTTAGTAGCGCATGGATCTCAGCGGTCGCGATCTTGATCTCGATCGAACAATGATCGTCGTCTTTGACGAGTTGATTCGATCTCGCGATCAATGAGTTGATCCGTCCTCGCGGTAACGACTGAACCATTTGCTTAGCATAGTTCATAAACCCCTTCGCCAAGGATTCGCGAGCCAGATCATGGTCAGCCTCGATCGCCATTCTAACTTCCAACGCTCGATCGAACATCTTGAGTTCGATCAGGCGGTCAGCGATCGCGTTGAGATACTGGCCTTTTCGTGAGCCCGGTGATGCGCCGATGCTGTCCTGGGTTCGGTGAGAATACACGATCCGGCGAGCCCGATCGAACGCATAGTTGATGATCTCGATCGCTCTAGGATTATGGCCCTTTCGAAGGTAATAGTCCGCGATAGCCATCAAAGCCTTTTGCTGTTCATAACTGTCCACGTCAGACGAGATCATCTTTGCGATCCGCAGAGCTTTCGGTATTCGCTCCTTCCGTACGTAATAATCTACGAGCCATTTACCTGAGCGTCTCAGGCCCTCGGTGTCGCTTTCAAGACGCGAAAAGTGAGCGGTAGCTGTTTCCGGCCTGCCGTTCTCGCTCAGAGCGATCGCATAGCCAAGGATGTCCTCAAAATCTGCCTCCCGCTCATATCTACTCCAATACCGCTCGGCGAGGGACCAATCGTTAAATTTGACGAACAGTACAGCTAGTCTCGCGTATGTCTGCGCTCGACGATTCTTGTCAGTTTCTTGTTCAGCGCGTTCGACAATCGTTTCGACAACCGAAACCGCTTCGGCTTTCATCTTCAGCTTTTGATACATCGTTGCAAGAAACGACAAATAGACATCATCGAGGCTCGGCCGCATTTCGTCAGCCAACTTTAGCCATTCTCGTGCCTCCGCATCTCGTTCGATCTTCAAGTAGGTTTCGGCACCACTTAAAACAAGACGAGCCTTGTCTTCGTTGTCTTCTTCGAAACCGATAACTTCGCGAGCTTCGCCATCCTTACCAAGCCGAATCATAGAAGGAAGAAGCCATTTAGATTGACTATCCGACCAATCGCCATCGCGCTTTGCGATCTCATATGCTTCATTGATGAATGTAAGGGCTGTCGCACGTTCTCCTAAATCGAGCAACTTGCTTCCTGTTTTAGCCAAGATCAAGAACCGCTCATAATCGTTCCTTGCATTATTGGCAACTACGCGAATGTCGTCGTAGCGACGCGCTATGAAAAGCGATTCTGCAAGCCACTCGGGATCTACTGCTCGGTCATTTTTCGAATTCAAAAATATCGCCGCATCAAGCGGACTGGAAAGCGCAGTTTCGGGAATGTCGTCGCGGGCAAAAAGAGCAGTAGCACCGAGCAAAAGTAAGGCGAGTGAAGTGAAAACTCTTGCTAGCATGTGAGTTTGATTCTAGCATCTTTTTCAAGGTTGTTTGGGAGGCATGTTGTACGAAACCTTATGTCCATTAAGATTCAAAAAAATAGTCCGCACTGACAACAACGAGGCCGGTCATGTAGGGTTGGAATTTTTCGAAATCGCGAACATTGCCGGTTACGACAAAGCAATCGTGCATTGCGGCAGTTCGTGCGATAAGGGCGTCATTCTGCTGTTGTTGGGCCGAGGTTACTTTTTGGACGGTGCCTTTGGTTTTTGATTTTGCACCACGCAGAAGATTTCTAACTAGTTTCGAACATTCGATCCAGTCGGTTTCAGTTGGCGAAAGCAAAGACTTCGACTTTGCGAAAGATCGTCTCCATGAAAGATAAAGCTCCAAATTGCCGTCATCGATATTTGCCGCGATCAATTCGTATAAGACGACGGTCGAAAGGATCATTCTGCGGAATGTGGCCACCGGAATATCTCGTTCGATAAATACACTTGTATCAAGCAACGGCCGCTTATCCTTTAGATTTCTGCTCATTCTTATAAGCTTCTCTCAGGCTCTTTGAAACGGCTACACTGGTTTCGATCAATTCTCTATCGAGCTTAGTTAGACGTTTTGGCAGTTTGAAATCAGATGCCTTTGGCAGGCGTCCGTTTCCGTTACCGTTTGTTGATGTGGCTTGGGTCTTCAACATATTCCAAAAGTACCATACGAATAGTAGTTAAAACAACAAAACTGTGTAATCGCGAATCTAGCCGTTCTTTTGAGCGAAATCGTGCATAAAATCTACTAATGATTCGACGCCTTGGCGGGGCATGGCGTTGTAGATGGAGGCGCGGACGCCACCGAGGGAGCGGTGGCCGGCTAGGCCGTCGAGGCCGATGGATTCGGCTTCGCGGCAGAATTGGGCGTCGAGCTCGGGCGTTGGCAGATGGAATGAGACGTTCATATTCGAGCGTACATTTCGAGCAGCATGGCCTGTGAAATATCCGTCGCTGTTGTCGATCGCGTTGTATAGCAGAGCGGCTTTTTCGATGTTGCGTTGCTCCATCGCTTCGACGCCGCCCTGGTCTTTCAGCCAATCGCACACCAAGCCGACCATGTAGATCGCCCAAGTATTAGGTGTGTTCGCCATCGAGTCGTTGTCGCGGATCGCACGGTAATCGAGAAGCGTATGGTGTTCGCCTCGAATGCGATCGAACATATCGTCGCGCATAAACACAACGGCGATGCCGCTCGGCCCGATGTTCTTTTGGGCACCGTTGTAAACGACGGCGTACTTGTCCCAATTGATCGGTTTCGACATGATGTTCGACGACATATCGCAGACGACCGGCACGCCCATGCCGTCAACATCGTACTTGAATTCGACGCCTTCGATGGTCTCGTTTGCGACGTAATGCAGGTAGCGAGCGTCCGGGTTGATGTTGAGATCGGACTGTTCTGGCGTGGTCTTGCAGCCGTCAGCGGTCGAGTCGTAAATTACGTTTATGTCGCCGCAGCGACGAGCCTCGGCGAGTGCTTTGCGGCCCCAGAAACCTGTGATGATGTAGTCAGCGGTTTCGCCGGGAGCGATGAAATTCATCGGGATCATCGAAAACTGCAGCGACGCACCGCCCTGCAAAAATAGCACACGGAAATTGTCAGGAACTTGCAACAGATCACGAAGGCCTTGCTCGGCGCCTTCGAGTATTGCGGCGAAATGCCGCGAGCGGTGGCTGATCTCCATCACGCTCATGCCAATGCCGCCAACCGAGCGAATTTCGTCTTTCGCACGTTCCAAAACCGCTGCCGGCATCATCGCCGGACCTGCGCTAAAGTTAAAAACCTGTCGTTCCATCAAAACTCCTGCCAATCGGCAAACTGAAACCTTATCACATACATTTAGTGTTTTGAATTACGAGTGCACGGAAGTTTTGGCTTAATAAATCGACCGCTTTGGTGCTATCATTAGCGCAATACATCAAACTATTTTTTGGTGGGAAACATCAAAAAATGCGCCGAAAGCGGCTGTTTGAGAACATTTGGAGGCTAATAATGTTTAAGAGATCACTTTTTGGAATCGCCGTTATGGCTGTCATGCTAACGGCGATGAGCGTAGCCGCTGTTGCACAGATAACAACGACATCGGGCAAGATCGAATTACTCAAAGATGACGGAACAAAAACACCGGTTCCGGACGCGGTCATCGAAGCATATCGTACCGATTCCGGTGGCGGCCCTTTGAATAGCAAGTCCAATAAGAAAGGAGAGTTTCAATTTTTGGGACTGGTTCCGGGCGGCGAATATGCTCTGGTAGTGAGCGGTACCGGCCTTAGCTCCTTCATAGCTCCTGGCGTAAAAGCCGGTCAGGAGAAATTGGTGATCACGGTACGTCCCGGCGACGGAACTCGTCTCACGGAGAAGGAAGTACGTGCAAAGCTAAAAGCCGGCGTATCTGCCACCGACACGACAGGAAAGGCTACGGGCGAAGGTGAATTATCTGAAGAAGACAAGAAAAAGAAGGCCGAGTACGAAGCCGAGGTCGCTCGTATAACTGCTGAAAACGAAAAGAAGCAGAAAGCGAATCAGATCGTTGCGGCTTCATTGTCAGCTGGCACCGAAGCCTTCAACGCAGGCACTGCATCGATAAAGGCAGGTGATTTCGCGTCGGCGATCACAAGTTTTGGCGTGGCTGCTGCCAAATATCAAGAAGGTTACGAAGCAAACCCGGACTTTGCCGGCTCGGCACCGGTGTTGCTTAACAACAAGGGAACGGCATTGCGCCAGCGTGCACTTTCCACATATAACAAGTCGGTCAAAGAGACGGATGCTGTTGTAAAGGCTGAGGCATTTGCTTCGGTCCAGAAAGACCTATTGGCATCAACCGAGAGCTTTAAGCGGTCGATCGCGGTTTTATCTACGGCTACGCAGGCTCAAATGCCGAGCGGCAAAACGCTCGATGGTTTTCGCTTGGAAACATATAGATCGGCTCGCGATACATTCCGAATGGCTGTTCAGACGGAAAAGGTCGATCCGCAGTTGCTCGAGATCTCGAAGGTCATGATACCTGAGTATCTCAAGCTCGAAACCGAAGCTCCTGCCAAGCTCGAGGCGCAGCTCATCAATGCCGATCTTTATCGCATCGCTCAGGACCGTGATGCCGCGATCGCCGGATATAAGGCTGTACTAGAGACTTCGCCGGATAATCTGGAAGCGATCGGCTACTTGGGGCTCGTACTGGTTGATAATTCTTGGCTGAAAGACAATGACAAAGTGATGGCTCAAGAAGGAGCGAATTATCTGCAACGATTTGTTGCAGCCGCTCCGGATACGCACAAATTGAAAGAAGGTGCGAAAGGCTATCTCGACATTCTAAAGACTCAGAGTATCATTCCGGTAAAATCAAGCGGCCCGGCTAGGAAAAAGCCATAGGCCAGCGTCTTTTCAAGTAATGCCGTGCTCGTCTAGTCGATGGGCACGGCATTTTTCTTGGGTAAATAGTGACCAGAATATATTTTTGGTCAGTAACTGTCACAAAGTCGCGTTGCATGGTGTTTCTCAGTTGTACGGACCATATATCACTGAGGAGAAACTATTCTAATGTCACACCACTTCAAGTGTCCCGCAGCCGTTTTGGCAGGCTTCGCATTCATAATCATCGTTTTCGGCAATATCGTTATCGTCGCTCAAAGCACGGTCACCGGAACCTGGACCGCAGATACTCGCGAGAAATTGGATCGCGAAGGAAACAAGCGCGACAGCGAGATACAGATCAATTTCGAGCGAAAACGCGACCGCGGACGGTCGATGCACGGCCAGGGCTACAAGTTCAGTGAACTTCGTGGGCTGACGCGTGAGAATACGCAGAACGGCAGCGTGCGTTTCAGCCTTGTGCGTGAGGCCGGCACATTCGAATGTGATGGCACGTTTACAGACGGTAAAGGCTCCGGCTCGTTCACCTTTACGCCTGATCAAGGATTCTTTGCGTCGATGCGGGCAAAAGGATTTGATGTCGCAAAGGATGACGACGGCGACCGCAACGTTGATGAGCGAGCAATGTCGGCAGCCTTGATCAATGTCACGTCATCTCTCGCCGATGATCTGCTTTCGGCAAATTTTGCCAAGCTCGATTTCGATGATCTCTTCAAAGCGGCGATCTTTAAGATAGACGGCAAGTTCATGGCCGAAATGAAAGCAACGGGATTCCCTGACCTAAAAATGGAAGAACTCGTTAAGGCCCGCATATTCAAGATCGATGCCGACTATGTAAAGCAAGTTCACGAAATGGGCTTTAGCGACAAGGGATTTGAAAGCCTCGTGAAATTCCGCATCTTCAAGGTAACGCCTGAGTTTCTCAGCGAGCTAAAGGCAGCCGGACTGAAGGATCTCGACAGCGAAGACATCGTCAAATGCCGCATCTTCAAGATCGACGCTGAATTTGTTCGCAAAGCGAGAGCGGAGAATCCGAATGTAACTATCGAAGAATTGGTAAAGATGAAGATATTTCCAAAACGAGATCGTTCCGAGATCTGAGACAAGGCAGATCACGGTTCGTCAAAGAAGGAGAGGTAGTAGCGGCCTCTCCTTTTTTATTTCTCTTTTCGCGGCCTGATGATGTGAAGCGCCAAATATGGCGATAATACGAAGACCATAACTATGATCTTGTAAACCGCCATTCCAAGATAGTGGATCGCGTCGAATTGCTCTGGCGATAACCGAAACCAAACGGTATGCAGATCGTAGATCAGCTGGTGAAATGCAATAAAGGCTACGAACCAAACGATCAGCAGACCATAATTTATCAACAGGCTCCACGCCAACAATCGGTGTATTGTCTCGATGTTCATAGCTATCACCTCATTCGAACTGCCTCTTGAATTCGTCGAACATCGTCTTTAACGATGCGACTTCGCTTCTCAATTCCCCGACCTCGGCCTCGAGTTTTCCGATCCGCTCATTAGAACTCTCAGCCTGTGCCGCACGCGTCGGATGTGCCGCCGCGAAAGCCTCGACATCGATCTCGCCCGATAAAAGATGGCCAAATCTAGCTTCCTTTTGACCGGCAAGCACCGGCAGTTTAGTAACAATAGGATCATCACGTCGCATCAAGCCATCGAGCGTTTCTTGAATTTCTCCGAGGTTGTCGAAACCATGCATTCGCTCCGTACGAGTTCGCAATTCGCCCAAAGTCTGCGGCCCTCGAAGCAGCATGACCGCGACCACCGCGACCTCAGCAGGCTCAAGCTCGTACACGCTCGGCAGCATATGCTTGTATTTCGGCACACGGCTCGTGCTGCCGTAATAGACGTAAACGAGGTTGCGATCACGCAAATTCTCGAGAGCGTTTGTGACCGTTGCCTCGTCAAAAGAGGTTACAGGTTCGCGATTATTCTTTTGATTACACGCATTTACGAGTGCGTTTAGTGTAAGCGGATAGTACTCTGGCGTCGTCAGTTGTTTTTCGACAAGTGAACCAAGAATTCGTGCTTCGGTGGCATTGATCGTCTCTAGCATATGTTTTTGTAACGATAGTAATTTACAATCTGAAGCGTGGAAATCCTAGTCGCACGAACAGAAGCCGAGATCGACATGGCATACGAAACGTTTTCTAAGACTGACGTTCTCGGTTGCGACACCGAAACCTCGGGCCTGAGTTCGGCGACAGGAAAGCTATTTTCAATTCAGTTCTCCGATGGCGAATTCAATGTCCTCGTTCCACTGAGCGAAGGCATCGCCGCCGGCCGTCTCGCCGATCTTCTCGCCGACGAGACAAAGGTCAAGATCTTTCATAACGCCAGATTCGATCTAGATTTCCTCTCGACGAATGGTTACGCAGTCGCCAATGTTTACGACACGATGATCGCCGAAAAAGTGCTGACACGCGGCGCGAATCAATCTGTGTCGCTAGCCGAAACGCTTTATCGATACTTCGCCATCGACCTCGACAAATCTCAGCGCGCCAAATTCAACCGCAAATGGGACGGCATCTGGACCGACGAACTCGTGCATTATGCTCTGGCAGACGTCGTTCATCTACCTGCACTACGGCGGGAGCAATGCGATTGGCTCGAACGTTTAGGATTGGTCGAAACCTACAATGAGCAGATCACGAAGCTCGTGCAGCCAGATTCTGGACAGTAAGTTTGTGATGATGCTCAGCGTGATAGATGGTGAAGTAGAACATCTCACGCATCGTCAATTTGCCAAGCAATGGATGCGGCAAGACAAGCGTATCCAGCTTGTCGTCGTCAAATCTCTCGACCTTTGAGCAAAGCTTATCGACCAGCTCTCTCAACTTCGCAACAAACTCTTCCTTGCGCTCATACGGAATGTCGTCAGGCCGAAATGACGCCGGAGCCGTTCCGCCTGCGGCTAGCTCGCCGCGATAACGGGCGACGAGATCGTCGTAGCTTACGGACGGATGATCAGCCTTGCCGAACATCGCCTTTAATGCAAATTCGGGAGCACGAAGCCCTTTGACCAACGGCCCGACGGACAGACAAAGATGTTCGATCTGCTGTCCTGCCGCCCATTTCTCGCCGTTCAATGAGAACTCGAAATCGTCCTTTGGCAAGGCGGCGACATATTCAGAAAAGTCGTTGTACTTGGCCCGCAGCTCGTCTGTGATCTCGGCTTTGTTCATAGCATTTACCAACGATGATATGCCGGATGGCCTTCTTGAACAGCGACGAATGTACCTCGGCACGTTGCACAGACCTTGTCGTTCGCAATTAATTCAGCCTCGACAGTCGCTCGGTCTTCGGCTGACTCAACGACGCGAGCCCTGAGATGTATCGGCGCATCGAACGGTGTTGGGCGCTTCAGCTTGACGTGAAAATCAGCTGTTACCGTGCAATCAGGCTTGTCCTTGCCGTCGCGCTTCATCAGAAAATACGTCGCCGTCCAGTTCGAATGGCAATCTAGCAACACACCGATTATTCCGCCGTTCAACATTCCCGGAAACGCCTGATGCTCAGGGCTTGCATGCCAAACGGCAACAACGTCTTCGCTACCATCGTCTGCCGGAAAGCTCGCGATATGCAGCCCCTTATCATTCGCCGGCCCACAACCGAAGCAAATGCTAGTTGGCGAGTATTCTTCTTGGAGACTTTTGTCCATAATCACCGAAGTTTACATATAGAAATTTATATGTAAAGTTAAACCAGTTTCTTTTCACATAACAAGATTTACGAGAATATGCTCACTTTGCTCGCTATCGGCGTAATTGTTTGGCTCGTTTTTGGGTATTTTGGCTATGGGCGTTGGGTCGCTCGGCAGTTCAAGTTGGATGCCGGGCGTGAGACGCCGGCTAATGCTGTGAACGATGGCGAAGATTTTGTGCCGACTCGGCCATTCTATCTATTTGGGCAGCATTTTTCGGCGATCGCCGCCGCCGGGCCGATCGCGGGGCCGATCATTGCCTGTTTGGCGTTTGGTTGGTTGCCGTGTTTGTTGTGGATCGCGTTGGGTGTTGTGCTGATCGGTGCGGTGCATGATTTTGCAGCTTTGACTTCGTCCGTGCGTCACGGGGCTCAGTCGATCGCTGAGATCACGCGCGACAAGCTTGGCGGCAAGGCCGGGCGAGTTTTGATGGCGTTCATTTGGATCGCGCTTGTTTACGTCGCGGTCGCATTTACAGACATTACGGCAGGAACATTTGTCGCGGGAGACGAAGCCTTGGTCGGCACAACTAGCTTCAATCCTGGCGGTGCCGTAGCGATGGCGAGCGTTCTATACCTCGGCCTCTCGATCATCCTAGGGCTCGTCGAACGCTTCGTAAAACCGCCGCTTTGGCTCGCTACGATCATCTTTGTGCCCGCAACCTTTGCACTAGCGTATGTCGGCACGATGTTCTCGCATGTGCTCGTTTTTGGTCATCAAACTTGGGCCATAATTATCATCGCGTATTGTATCGTCGCTTCGCTGCTGCCGGTCTGGGCATTGCTGCAGCCGCGTGGTTATCTCGGCGGCTTTGTATTGTATGCAGCGATCGCGGTTGGTGTGATCGGAATATTTTTTGGCGGCTACGAGATACAGCAACCGGCATTCAAATCGTTCGATATCGGCGGCATGACCGGAATGCTGTTCCCTTTCCTGTTCGTTACGATCGCATGCGGAGCATGCTCGGGCTTTCATGGTTTGGTCTGCTCAGGCACGACATCGAAACAGATCGATAAGGAAACTCACACGCACGCGATCGGTTACGGAGCGATGCTCGCTGAGGGCTTTGTCGCATTTATCGCGCTTGTGGTTGTAATGATCGCGGCGAGCGATTCGCTCGTCGGTCCCGACGGTAAGAATCTATCGGCCGGGAAGATCTACGGCAATGGCATCGGCGAATTCCTCACGCTCATCATTGGCAAGGAGAATCTGAAATTCGCGATCACGTTCGGAGCAATGGCGTTCTCGACGTTCGTTTTTGACACGCTCGATGTGACGATGCGCCTCGGGCGTTATCTTGTGCAAGAACTGATCGGCATTCCCGGCAAGCTCGGTGCCGTGATCGGAACACTGGTGACCGTCGCCGTTCCGTTAGCTCTTATTTTCCTCGCAAAGCCCGGCAGCTACGTCGAATTTTGGACGCTGTTTGGCGCATCAAACCAGCTACTCGCGGCTCTGACACTGCTCTCGATCACCGTCTGGCTCTACAAAGCTCGCAAACGCATCGCTTACACGCTGCTGCCGATGTTGTTCGTTCTGGTTATCACACTGTGGGCTTTGGGCGTGATGGTATACAACAATTTCCAAGCGATGACGGGTTTTGACGTGAAATTCATCAATGGCGTGATGTCGCTCGCGCTGATCGGTTTGGCGATCTTTTTGGTGATAACGGGACTGCTAAAGCTCCGCCGCGACGATGATAATGAGGTCATAAGCGGCGAATTCGCGGAGGCAAATTAATATGAAGAAGAACGTAATTTCTACCGTTTTCGCACTGGTCGTATTGATCGCGATCGGCGTCGCATGCGGCGGTTCGAGCGCCGAATGTACCGGAAAGGTCACCTACCAAGGCAAGACGTTTGAGGGCAAGGACAAAACCGCCGAAAAGGCAAAGCTTAATGCCTGCAACAATTACTGTCGTGATGCCGATCCGCAGTTCGATGCCATGTATCGCATCTGGCTCGATTCGCCGAAAGGTAAGGCCGCAGGTTCACCATCGAAACAGGAATCGATATTCAAGGATGCAGATCTGATGAAGTTCGTCACCGAAACCTGTGCGAACAAATGCGCCGCGTCGATGGATCCTGAGGCGAGTTGTAAGTAACTATTGTTCTCTGGGAACGCGTTCAAGAATTCTCGTCGTGCGGTCGGTCACGCTGGCAATTGGCATCTGTGGTTCTTCAAGCTGTGCAGTTGTGCGTTCCTGTAGCAGCGGCTGTACCGGTAGATCGTTTGATCTGTAGGTGTTGAGACGAGCGTCGATCAGCTTCGGAACTTGCTTGAGCAGCGTCGCGCAAATGCCAAATATAGCGGCAAGATAGGCGATCGAGATCATCAAAACGAATTGAGGTTGGATGTTATTGCCGAGCAGAACGGCGACGAGCCCGACCAATATTCCCAAACCGAACAGCACCGTCAAAAACACGGTCGTCAGAACATTGTCGAGCATTTTGCCGGGCAAACCTTCTTTGTCGATGTCGTCGCTCGACACCATCATCTGCGAGCCACAGGATGTGCAGAACTTTTGCTTTTGATTGTGAGCTTGTCCGCAGTTTTGACAGTACATTTAGTTATTTCCGATCAATTTTGGATCGATCTTTTCATCAAGCCAATTGGTCAGGTCCTCGATCGATTCGATATGAACAGGCTTGCCTTTCCACGCCTTGTAAGCAAAAACAATAAGCATGATCGAGGTGACAAGCTGGAAAATGCCATTCGCAATATCAGCCGCATCAACGGCATTTCCGATGGCTCCGAGAATGAATGTTACCAACAATATTCCGAGATGAGCCGCCAAACCTTGAGCCGCGTGAAAGCGAACTTTAGTCTCGCTTTTCGGTAACATTATCAACAGCACAACACCTGCGATCAGGCCAATGTACCATGGTATATATGGCAAGGCTATCGCAATATTCTCCGAAATTCCAAGCTTTTCGATCTTTCGCGACGGCGAACGTTCTGCTGCCGCAATGTGTGCGGGCTGATAAGGAGCCGGAACATAGGCTCCCGCCGCAGGCTGCTGATAGCTTGCAAAATCGGCATTATCGAACCTCCGAGTACGCTCCTCGGTCGCAGCCGTCGGCATCGCACCCGAAAACGCCTGCGTTTCAGCGTTGGTCGTATGCAGCGAACTAGTCGCCGCCTCGGCCTGCGCCTTTACCTTCTCCGGAAAATCCGGATCCAGCGGATTTGTATCGTACTTTGTAGCCATCGTTCTAATCGGATTTTACGATATTTTGAGCCGATATGTTCGCGAAATCGATGCTCAGTGCCTAGGGAGCTATTTCTTTCTGAGCCAGATCCCTGATAATCCCAAGGATGCACCAAGAACTAATAGTCCGATTTGAGTCAAGTCCCATTCGTTGAGCTCTGGCGAGTCGCCGTGGTAGAAACCAAAATTCGGATCTGATGCTCGCTGAATTCTAATCCGCTCCTTTTCCGCCTCTAACTCGGCGGATTTCGTTGAGGCAAAGTAACCACCAACCAAGCAACATACTGCCAAAACGAATAGGGATATTGGTTTGGCGCTCAT
>JAEUQI010000160.1 GCA_016789145.1 Blastocatellia bacterium
GTTGACAGCAGTGATGCTGATATCGGAATGCTAAAAGAGATTCTGCACGATAAATGGATTCATGTTCCGTCGTATTAACTCATTCGCGAAATAACTCCTGAGATTGTGGACATCGCACTTCTCTTCTCGCCACCTTGCCTTGGTCGCGCTTTTCCTCCGCTCCGCTTTCCATATCCCTTCAGTGTGCGAAACGCGGCTTGCGAACAGCCTAGATAAAGCTTTTACAATCAAATACACTCAAATCGAAACCACGTATTTCGTACGGATTTTTCGTATCCGCCAAATTAAAAACTCACCTTGATTCCGGTTTGGACGAGACGCGGGCCTGAGGGCAGCAATCCACGCGTGCGGTCAACGATATATGTCCGGTCGAGCAGGTTCTTGCCCGTAATAAAAAATGTCGTCCTCCATTTCTCGACGCGGTAGTTTGCTGTCGCGTTCCAGTAAGTTTGGCTTGGTATCGCGCCAAGTTGGCCATTCGCGTTTGGGTTAACGGCGTTCAAATCATCGCCGAACTGGCGCCCGATATAAACGTTCTCGACAAAAGCGTCGAACCCTCGGGTATGTGAATAGCCGATGCTTGTCGTCATAAGAACACGCGGAGCATACGGAAGGCGATTCTCCGTTATCGAACAAGCCGTTGGCGATACACGCCTGGTGGTCGGGCAGTACGAATTGAGCGTTGCCGAACTGGTGATAGAGCTTAGACGCATGCCTCGGAACTCCGCGGTCGGCAAAAAAGTATAGGCGGTTCGTAGGTAAACATTATGGGGGCTGCGGAAAATTGTGCCTGAGTCAATCTGCCCCGTAAATTCAACACCCTGCTGTAGTGTGGCTCCGCCGTTTGTGAAGGCCGCCCCTCCGGCGACCGAAGCCGCAACGATCTGGTTCTGATAATCGTTGCGGAAAAGTGCACCCGAAACTGAAATTCCTTTGAGTGGCTGGGTACGCACACCGACCTCATAGTTCCAACTCAACTCCGAATCAAGCTCGATCACGCCGCCAGAATTTGTGACCACGTCCTCTGCCCTAGGCGGGGAGAAGCCCCGATGGACACCGGCAAACAGCGTTGTCTTCTTAAAACCGGAGTAAGAGACGCCAATACCCGAGATGACCTCGGTCACGGTTGTTTCGCCCGTCACCCCTGTCCCGTTGTTAGCAAGACGATTCGTTCGGCTAAATACTACCCGCTCAAAACGGACGCCCGGCGTCAAGGCAAGATTCTTCCATGTGAAGCGATGTTGAATAAATCCGGATTGAGCGGACGCTTTCCGCTCGTTGTTTTCAACCATGACGCCGTCACGCGAGGTTGGAAGATCGCCGTTTCGCTGGATCCGTTCCTGATCTTCACGGTGAACCCTAAAGCCGACAACAAGTTCATTCGCGACTGATCCGAAATTAAAGTTTGTGGTAAGCCGCGTCTCTACTCCCTGAGTAAGATAATCGCGAAGCCTGCCTTCGTTGCCGCAGGTGGTGTTTAAAGCGGCCAGACTGAGGCAATCGGGATCGACATTCAAACGATTTGGACGTTGGCTCGAATTGGATGACTGACGCCACCAGTCGCGCGAAAAGTAGTTAGAGTAAAAACTAGTCGTCAGATTGATTTTAGAGGTTAGAACCGCGGCGAGCTGCAACGAGAAACCGGACCTGCGGCCATAAAAGAAATCGTTCTTAAATATGTTGCTGCGGGGATCTGCGGCGAATTCCGCCTCGGTCGAGCCTGTATAGGTAAGATTCGAATCCTCACGAAAGAAGGTAAATTTTCCAGTCAGGGCGTTGCGAGCATTTAACTGCAGAACCGATTTGTTTGAAAGATCATACAGCTTGGAATTCAGATTGTCTCTCGACCCGTCTCCTCGTTTATGGTTGAAATTAAAAATCGTGCCAAGGTTACCGAACGTCCCGCCAAAACCTGCTCCGCCGTTGAAAAAACTTCTATTTCCGCCTTCTAGTTTGAAATTAAAAGTCGGTTTATCAGGCGGATTAGGGGTCAGATAGTTGATTAGACCAGCGATCGTTTGTGGGCCATAAGCAATCTGACCCGATCCCTTTAAAACCTCGATCGAATCGTATCTCTCTACCGGGGGATGGTAGTAAGAAGCATTATCTCCGTAGGGCGCATAAGACAATGGAAGGCCGTCTTCAAGCAACAACACCTTGGTTGAGCGCGTCGGATTGGTGCCGCGAATGCCGATGTTGGGTCGCAAACCAAATCCCTCCTCGTCTCTTACATTCACACCCGATATCTTCCTTAGCACTTCGGAGAAATTGAACGCGCGGCTCTTTTCCAGTGTTTGCCTGTCGATCCGTTCGATAGAACCCGGAATTTCTGAGAGGCTTTCGGGTGTTCCGGCGAGATAGCTTGACGTAACGGAAACATTCACCGCAATACCCTTAGGTTTGAGGGTAAAGACGACGGGCTGTGTCAACGGAATCGTGAACTGACTGCGAAGTGTTGCAAACCCAAAGGCAGCGATAGTGACCTTGTACTTGCCAGTGCGCAAATCCTTGATTAGATAACAGCCTTCACTATCGGCTTTGATTTTTGCAGCCAACCGCTCATCTTGGTGCTGAACGGTCAGTGTCGCTCCCGAAATTGCGGCACCGTTCTCATCGACGATGCGTATCTCAGCCTGACCGGCTGATTGCGAAGAGCCGTTTACCGCAAAAAGTGACAATGAGAACGTAAGTGTCAAAAACTTGAGAACGATACTCTTCATAAAAATCCCCGGCAGACCAAGGTCATGTGAAAACAAGACAATTTTATTGAAATTGATTTTCAACTTCATTTAGAAGTTACAGGACTGAGTCGCCATAGTCAATCGGAGCAAGATGCGATATCATCCAGAGCCACCAAACGAAAAAGCCCCGTTTGGCGACAAACGGGGCTTCCAGTTATTTTAAGGATCTTTAGACAGCGGGTGTGTCTTTCTTTTCCTTATCTTTGTTACAGCAGGAGCAGTCGCAGCTCTTCGCTTCGGCTTTGGTGTCCTTAGCGTCGGCACTTGGGCCGCTAACTGCGTCGGCTTTCATCTTCATTGGGCAAGATGCTCCGTCTGCCATCTTCGTTCCGGACACCGTAGCGTGTTCTGATTTCTTCATTGGGCAAGAATCACCCGTACAGCAATCACAATCGTCACAGCACGAAGCTATTTCTTTGCTCGATGCGTCTTTTTTCTTCATCGGGCATGAATCGCCACTGCAACAACAGCATGACACCGTCGTCGCGGACGAAATGGTAGTTCTAGTGAACGCAAAGGCCGCGATTGAAAGTCCGAAAACCATCAATGCCGCAATCGCGAGTATCATTTTCTTTTTCATGATATGTGTTCCTTATGTTTAAAAATTATTAGTGCCGCCGAATGCAAAACTGCTCTCGGCATTAAATTGAGACGCTAATCTGCTTTCTAAATACGAAAGACACAGTTCCGTTTAAAGGTTCCATGCCTGTCCTGAACACGCGTGTGCGTTGCAGTAAATGTAGGTAAAATACTTTTGCGAATTGGTGGTACAAACCTGACCGGCGAAACCTTCGGAGCGATCGCTACCTGTTCTTGGCCTTGTTCGACCTTTCGAGCTTTGTCGAAAACAGCCTGTAGAAAACTACAGCACTCTACGCGACTTTCTCTCTTAAATTCAATAACGGGACCCTTTTGATCAGCCTTCTTCGCCTTATTGCAATGTTCTGACTTCTTAGCCAAAGGGCAAGAATCCGCAGCCATTGCTTTCGCATTCATCGTCTGACAACACAATAAGAACACAACGCCGCTCAACCACACCGCCATGAATCCGGTGAGTGCCTTGTGAACAATTTTATTGAAGTGCCGCGATCCCATAAAACAGCTTTCAGAATATCACGAATATGATTTTCGGCAGTAACAATAAACAAATTCCTGCGTCGTACCGAATGGCGTGTTATGGGTTTCGGCGAGGCTATCGACAAGCTGGAACGGACGGCCGAATTCGTTATGCATGGTCTCGGGACTGTAACGCATCACGTCGAGGCCGCTGCATTTCTGTGGGCCATTGAGACTGAACGATGCCACGATGATATGTCCGTTGGGCTTCAGGCTCCGCATCACGAGCTCGACATATTTGCGACGGTCGTCCTCATCGGTCAGGAAGTGAAATACGGCCCGATCGTGCCAGACGTCGTAATGCTCGACGGGAAGCTTGGCGGCGGTAATGTCGGCGACGATCCAGTCTACGTCGTTCGCCTTCGCCCCAAGCCGCTCTTTGCTGCCCCCGATCGCGTTCG
>JAEUQI010000161.1 GCA_016789145.1 Blastocatellia bacterium
AGCTTACATCGTCGCCGAAGACCTAGCGTTAAGACAGATACAGCAGGAAGAGAACCTTCCGCTGATTCGTCACGTTGAGATCGGCGGTTCTGCATTCGACGGTATTATGCTCGATCACGACCTGATCACCTGTATCGAGGTCGCGTTTGTTGTAGAACCGACATTGAGAAAGGAAAAGGCTGATTCAATTGTGCGTAAGGTAGCAACCGCTAAACGCAATCTGCTGAAAGCTCGAAGCAGGCTGAGGATCCGGACGATGATCGTCGTTGTTACTCAACTGGAGGACAATGAGTTCGAGGAATTGAGAGTTAACTTGAAGGAGCATACGTTCAACCGCGACCAGGATTTTGACAGTGTCGAGGTTAGGTTCCAGGAATTTGAATTGCTGCAAAAGGTATATCTTTCGGACTAGGTTACGAAGTGGGAGCGCCTGCGGTAGCGGGTTGCCTGATGATACATATTATGTGAGCCGACGCCGTGTAGTTGCGGTGTTAAACCACCCGCTACCGCAGGTGGTTCTGACAATATGATGCTAGAAAACAAAGTAGGACTAATTCTCGGCGTTGCGAACAAGCGTTCGATCGCTTGGGCGTGTGCACAGGCTTGTGCCGCACAGGGCGCGAAGATGGCGTTTACCTATCAGGCTGACAGGCTCAAGGAAAACGTCGAGGAACTCGCGGGCACGTTAGAAGATTCGTTGGTTGTTCCGTGCGATGTTTCGGATCAAACGACCGTCGATGCGGCGATCGAGTCGATCAGAGCGAAATACGGACGGCTGGATTTCATCGTGCATTCGATCGCATTCGCACCGAAAGAAGCTCTCGAGGGCGAGTTTATCACGACCACTCGCGAAGCTTTTCGTACAGCGCTCGAGGTCAGTGCATTTTCATTGACGCAGGTCGCGTTCGCCGCTTCGTCGCTGATGTCCGAGGGCGGCTCGATCGTGACGATGAGCTATTATGGTGCCGAAAAGGTCGTGCCGAGCTACAACGTCATGGGCGTGGCAAAGGCGGCACTTGAGGCGTCGACGCGATATTTAGCGGCGGATCTTGGTAAGAACAACATTCGTGTCAACGCAATTTCTGCGGGTCCGATCAACACACTGTCGGCCCGCGGCGTCAAGAACATGGGCTCGCTGCTCGGTTGGGTCGGCGAAAAAGCGCCGCTCAAACGCAACGTCACACAAGCCGAGGTCGGCAACACCGCACTGTTCCTAGTGAGCGACCTTTCGAGCGGCATCACCGGCGAGACCATCTACGTCGATTGCGGCTACAACATCATGGGGATCTAACGGAGTTCGGACACTCCTGTCCGAATCGCCGGTTCCTCCGGCGAGACGTTCGTTAGGCTTACAAAACTTTTCGTGCCGAAGCGGCACTCATGCCGACAAGAGTGTCGGCACTCCGATTATGGCAAAAACTAAGGCTACGAAAACGGTCGATACTAAAAAGAAAGCAACACCGAAGAAACTCCGCGGCGAGCCAAAAACTGTAGCTGACGCGAAGAACGTCGAGATGGACAACGGCTATTGGCGTTTGACGGACGACGAAGTATTGCTTCGTTCGCCCGAGCCTGATGATGTTTATAAGACATCAGACTCGTGGCGCGTGTTTCGCATCATGGGCGAATTCGTTGGCGGATTTGATGATTTTGCGGCGACGACGCGCGGCGTTTCGATATTCGGTTCGGCACGCACTCCGGAAGACGATCCGATGTACAAAGCGGCATACGAAACCGCTCATTTGCTTGGCAAGGCCGGTTTTGAGATCATCACCGGCGGCGGCCCGGGAATTATGGAAGCCGCAAATCGCGGAGCTTTCGAAGCCGGTGCAGTTTCGATCGGCTGCAACATCGAGCTTCCGATGGAGCAGGAGCCGAATCCCTATCAAAATCGCTCGCAGACGTATAAATATTTCTTCGTCCGCAAGACGATGTTCATCAAATATTCGAACGCCTACATCATCTTCCCCGGCGGTTTTGGGACGATGGACGAACTGTTCGAGGCATTGACGTTGATCCAAACTCGCAAGATACGAAACTTCCCTGTCGTCCTGTTCGGCTCGCAATATTGGCAAGGCCTGCTACAGTGGATTACGTCCACGATGCTCAGCGACAAATACATTAACGCCGCAGACCTAGGCCTCATTCACCTGACCGATTCGCCAAAAGATGCCGTCGATTTCATTATCAAGACCTGCTACGCCGGTATCGATAACGGCAAAGGTTAAATGCAGCGGTCAGCGGTGTATTTTCAGTCCTTGAGTGTGTCTAGGATCCAATCAAGATAATTTCCAGACACCTTTGCCGCCTCGATCGCGACTATCTCGGGGACTTCGTATGTGTGATTTGCGGTGATGAACGCCTCGACCTCGTCGTATTTTTCGGGCAGTGTCTTGATGAGTAGCAAATGCTCGTTCTCCTTTTGCACCGCACCGTCCCAAACATAGACCGATGTCATCGGCGGCAAGATCTGCACACACGCTGCTAGCTTTTCAGCAACGAGTTTCTCAGCGAGAGACTCGGCTTCGGCGGCTTTTGGAACTGTCGTTAGGACGATCAACATCAACTCGCGTGTTCTGCCATCACCTTCTCGTATTCTCCGGATTCGGTCCATTCTAGGATCTCGGCGACGCGCCAGATCGGGAATGGATGCGAGAGGCCTGAGTTCATTACATCTGCCCAGAAGCGGTCGAGGCGGCTTTCGTCGTATTGTTTTTTGAATTCGCGGCCTTGTTCGAGGAACAGGTCGTAGTCGATCTTAGATGCAAATGTGCCGCCGGCGAGTTTCATCATCGTTCGGCCGATGACGTGCGGGTCTTGCATCACAAGCATCGCGGCACGGTCGCAAGACAATTCCGCACGGCGTGCCCATGCGAGCAAAGCGCTTGCGATGCCCATTGAGACGATGAGTTTGATGATCTCAGATCCCGGAATGAGGGCAGCGACTGAGCGATTGAGCAAGAATTCAAGTAACCTTGCCGCAGTAAGATACAGAACATGCTCCGAATGAATGTGTCCGACCTCGTGGGCGATGACGGCGAGCGTTTCTTCGTCGTTGAGGCGTTCGACTAATGCTGAATGCAGTACGATGATCGGTTTTTCAACGCCGCCGGTGAAAGCATTGACGATCGGATTCTGCTGAACATAGAGGTCTGGCATATCGACACCTAACGTGCCGCAGGCGACTTCAAGTTTTGCGTAAAGGTCAGGGCATTGTTTCGGCGTGACTTTAACAGCCGAAGCCATAAATGCTACGCGGATCGCGGATTCTCCCGTCCAAGCCAACAGCTTTTTAAGCGCCGAATCGACGCCGGGAATTGCCTTCAAGGCAGCGAGAGCCTTGGCGTCGGCAGGATGAATGTAGTCGTTCTTGTGGAGATTCGCGAACACCTTTCGCGGCTCATCGGACAAAGGCAATTTGCAGCGTCCGCAGTTAGCTGCGCCGTTCACATAGCCTGATTTAACACCATTTTTCTGCCCACAAAACCGACACACAACATTCTTGCGTCCCGTCGGCTCGATCGATTCGTCGTTCTTCTTTGCCATAAGTAGATTGTATGAATTGCCACTAGCTTTAGCTAGTGGTTACGAGTTTCCAAAAGCCAGAGGCTTTAGCCAAATCTTGTACGCCTAAGTGCGAGAGTTTGTTCGGCTAAAGCCGAGGAGGTTTGATCTGACCGCAAACCACTAGCTGAAGCTAGTGGCAACTCATACGGAAAGCCGAACGACCGTTTCAACATGATGCGTTTGCGGGAACAGATCGACGCCGGTTAGCGAGTCGATCTTGTATCCGGCATCGAGTAGTTCGCGGAGGTCGCGGGCTAAGATCGACGGTTCGCACGAGACGTAAACTATAGTCGATGGCCGCATCTTTGCGATGTGTGCGATCACGCCGGGCTCGGCACCCGAACGCGGCGGATCGAGCAGAACGAGGTCGGTTTTGCCGAGTTCGTGGCCTAGCAGAAAGTCGCGGACTCCGCTTCGTCTGAATTCTACATTCGACATCGAGGCTCGTGCTTTGTTCTGTTTTGCGAACTTCACGGCCTCGCCATCTTCTTCGACGCCGATGACATTCTTGAACGAACGAGCCAGCGGCAACGCAAACAACCCAACGCCGCAATATAGATCGAGAGCCGTCTCGCCGGAAAGACCGTCGGTCGCGAGACGAACTAGGTCGCCAACCATCGATTGATTGCCCTGGAAGAAATTGCGAGCTGAGAATGCGTATTCGATAC
>JAEUQI010000162.1:0-576 GCA_016789145.1 Blastocatellia bacterium
CGGAATTGACGCGGATCTTTGGTGCAAGCTCAGTTGCAAGAGCTTTGGTGAACGAGATCATGCCGCCTTTTGAGGCTGAATAATTCGAATAATTTGCTTCGCCGCGTTGGCCGGAAGTCGATGAGACCATCACGATGGCGGCGGAGTCGCGTTTCTTCATCGGCGGCACGCAAGCCTTAGCACAAGCCCATGCAGATTTGAGGTTGGTGTTGATGACCTTGTTCCACAGTTCCTCGGACATGTCTTCGATCGCCGCACCTTCCCAAACTCCCGCATTGCAAACCAGCAAGTCTAAGCGGCCAAACTGTTCGATAGTCTTTCGCACGAGTTCCTCGGCACCAGCAAATTCAGACACATCAGCCTGCACGGCGATCGCTCCAACGCCTTTGTTTCGGCACGCCTCTACTGTCTCGGCGGCTTCGATGTCATTAGATAGAAAGTTAACGACGACGTTCGCGCCGCCCTCAGCCAAACGCAATGCAGTCGCTCGACCAACGCCGCGCGAGGCACCTGTAACGATCGCCGTCTTGCCCGCGAACAAGTTATTCGGAAGTTGAATCATAAAACCAGAATTTG
>JAEUQI010000162.1:586-4140 GCA_016789145.1 Blastocatellia bacterium
CTGGACACCAACGCCCGACGTTATCGAACGCGCTCAACTCACAAAGTTCATGAAGCAAGTCGGCGTTTCGACTTGGGATGAACTCTACGCTTATTCGATCAACGACGTCGAGAAATTCACCGAAGAAGTCATAAAGTTCCTCGACATCAATTTCGACCCGCCGTACGAAAAGCTTCTCGACACCTCAAATGGCGTCGAAATGCCAACGTGGCTCGCCGCCAAGTCAGAACCAGGAGCGATAGCGACTGGGTTCCCTTCACACGCCGGTCTCAATATCACGGAAATGTGCCTCGAACGCTGGCAGACGGATGAGATGAAGGATCAACCGGCGGTAATTTGGGAAGATGAAGGTCCAGGCATTCACACATCATTTGGGTCAAGAGGCTATGCCCCGAATTGCTTAACCTACGCGGAACTTAATCATGAAGTCACGGCTCTCGCAGCGATCCTTCGGTCCCTTGAATACAAACCAGGCGATTCATTTGGAATTCACCTCCCAATGGTGCCTGAAACGATCATTATTCTGATGGCAATCGCGAAGATAGGTGGAATAGCTCTTCCAGTATTTTCTGGCTATGGCGTTTCAGCTATTGAAGCTCGACTGAAGGCTGTCGGAGCAAAAGCACTGTTTACGTGCGATGGCTTTCTACGTCGGGGAAAGGCATTTGATGCGTTCGCGATTGCCAAAGAGGCCGTATCAGATTGTCCATCGGTTGAAAGGGTATTCGTAGTCAAGAAGATCGGAAGCCTGAATGAAAATGAAGTCTCGTTGGACTTTGACGAGAAATTTATTGACTTTGAAGGCTTAGTTGACAGTGGAGGTTGGTCTTCGTTTTGGCATAAACCGGCAGAAAAAACCGCCGCCGAAGACCCGCTCATTATCCTTTACACCTCCGGAACGACGGGCAAACCGAAGGGAATTGCACATACCCACGCGAGTTTTCCGATCAAGGCGGCGCAGGATATGGCGTTTGGGACGGATGTGGGCAAAGGCACGCGTATCTCTTGGTACACCGACATCGGCTGGATGATGGGGCCCTGGTTGATCTACGGGGCGCTGATAAACGGTGCGACGATCTGCATCTACGACGGTGCTCCTGACTATCCGACGCCGGATCGCATGTGGGAATTTTGTGCAAAGCATAAGGTCGAGGTGCTCGGAATCTCGCCGACGCTAATACGATCACTTGCTGCGAGCGAGCAATCAACCGGCTCCCCTCCTTACAAAGGAGGGGTGGCACCCGCTTCCGGTGACGGGGTGGTTCTTGGTTCCAATACAGACACCTCAGCCGAAACGAAAAACCACCCCGTCGGCGAAACGCCGCCACCCCTCCTTGGTAAGGAGGGGAGCTACAGAGCTCCGTTTGAACGTCACGATCTTTCGTCGCTCCGCATCTTTGCCTCGACCGGTGAACCATGGAATCCCGCTCCGTGGTGGTGGCTGTTTGAGAAGGTCGGCGACTCGAAATTGCCGATCATCAACTACAGCGGCGGCACGGAGATCGCGGGCGGCATCTTGATGGGCAATCCGCTGCTACCGATCAAGCCTTGTTCATTTCCGGCACCTTGCCCCGGAATGGACGTCGATATTCTTGATGAGAACGGCAAATCGGTGGCCGATGGCACCGTTGGCGAACTCGTTATCAAACAACCTTGGATCGGCATGGCTCGCGGCTTCTGGCAAGAGAAGGAACGCTATCTCGACACCTACTGGCGTCGGTTCAAAGACATCTGGGTCCACGGAGACTGGGCGATGCGTGACAAAGACGGCCACTGGTTCATCCTCGGCCGCAGCGACGATACGTTAAAGGTCGCCGGCAAACGCGTTGGTCCGGCCGAGGTCGAGTCACTGCTTGTCGCTCATCCCGAAGTCACCGAAGCCGCCGTCATCGGCGTCCCCGACGAAGTAAAAGGCACCGCAATGGTGGCCTTCGTCGTACGGAGCGCGGACACTCCTGTCCGCATGAGCGACGCTTCGTCGCGAACCGAAGAAGCCGACAAGAGTGTCGGCACTCCGTTGGAAGCCGAACTAAAAGCCCTTGTCGCCAAGGACATGGGCAAACCGCTCGCTCCGTCAAAGATCCATTTCGTCTCAGCTCTGCCTAAGACCCGAAACGCCAAAGTAATGCGCCGCGTAATCCGTGCCGCTTACCTCGGCGAAGATCCCGGCGATCTTTCGGCACTCGAAGACCCGAAGTCGGTCGAAGCGATATCGAACGCCGCAAAATGATAGACTCAAACCAGTGCAGAATCGCAACCTGACCAAATACGCATGGCTGTCGATCGCGGCGGCGGTGGCGACTATTACACTCAAGGCCGTGGCGTATTTCGTCACGGGCTCGGTCGGATTGCTGTCGGACGCTCTTGAATCGGTCATAAATCTAGTTGCCGCCATTTTCGCTCTCTGGATGCTTACGGTTGCTTCGCGGCCGGCGGATGATGATCATCCGTATGGGCATACCAAGGCCGAATATTTCTCCGGAGCTCTCGAAGGTTCTCTCATCGGAATGGCCGCCCTGAGCATCGGTTGGGCAGCAATTCAGCGCCTAATGTCGCCGCAGCCGATCGAGAATTTTGCCGAGGGCATCGCGTACTCGGTTGCCGCGTCGCTGATCAATCTCGTCGTCGGCCAAATTCTCATTTACCAAGGCCGCAAGAACCGCTCCGTTACGCTCGACGCTGATGGCAAACATTTGATGGCAGATGTTTACACGTCGGCGGGTGTTATCGTCGCTATCATCGCCATCTATTTCACCGGCTGGTACATTCTCGACCCGATCCTTGCGTTGATAGTAGCCGCTCACATTTTATGGAGCGGCTACGGCGTCGTGAAGCATTCGACGATGGGCTTGATGGACACCGCTATCGAACCAAACGAACTGAATGAGGTCGTTCGAATTCTCGATGACTACAAAGCTAAGCATCCTATTGACTATCACGCTCTTAGAACACGTCGATCTGGCGTTCGAACATTCATTACCGTCCATATCCTGATGCCTGACGAATGGACGATCATTCGCGGCCACGACCTTGCCCACGAGATCGAAGCTGACATTGTCGCTACGGTGCCGGGAACTGTGGTATTCACTCACATCGAACCGATCAACGACCCAAAATCCATGGACGACATCCATATCGTATGACCAAGCCGCTCAACCTGAGATCGCTTAGTAAAGCATGCCGCGAACTCGCCCGTTACCACGCCGAATTTGCCATCGTTCATGAACTTTACGGCACGCCGCCGCTTTGGGATCGAGATCCGGGATTTGCGACGCTGCTGCAGATCATTCTTGAGCAACAGGTTTCGCTCGCATCTGCCAATGCTTGTTTTGACAAACTGACCGCTCATCTCGGTCGCGTTACGCCTGAGCGTCTGCTGACGCTTGACGACACAACACTCAAAACCATTGGTTTCAGCCGCCAGAAAACGTCGTATGCTCGCCATCTTTCCGAGGCAATACTCGAAGGCCGCATCGATGTCGATTCGCTGCATCTGCTTGATGACATTGCGGTTAAGGCCGAACTCATCAAGCTCAAAGGCATCGGCGAATGGA
>JAEUQI010000163.1 GCA_016789145.1 Blastocatellia bacterium
ACAGACCGTGACGAGCTGGACCTGAGAGGCCGCGATCTGCTTGAATCGCTTGATAAGACACTGCCAGCGTTCTAACCGGAGATCTTTAGGGCCGAACTGATCTCTTTACCAGATCGCTGGACAGAGTGAAGTTTGAACGCGTCTTCGGTTTGGGTGAAATCCGTGCGGTAATGCCCGCCGCGTGATTCCTCACGCCAGAGAGCTCCGGCGGCGACGAGCTTAGCGAGAGTGACGAAGTTTCGCGAGGATGTGCTGAGGTTGCCCGATGCGATCTGGTCGAATTCCTTCAAAGCACGAACCAAGCCATCCTTGTCGCGAAGTATGCCGACGCGTTCCCACATAACGCGTTTGACGCGTTTTTTGACTGCTGTGGACAGCGTAGTTCCAGGTTCCATTTTCCATGTTTCAGGACTTTCAGCTTCTGCCTTGGAGCATGGGACCTGAAACTTGGAACCATCTTCCGCCGCTGCCGCTCCGGCTCTCGCTCCGAAGACAAGGCCTTCGAGCAGGGAATTCGAGGCGAGGCGATTGGCGCCGTGGACGCCCGTGCAGGTGACTTCGCCTGCTGCGTATAGTCCCGGCAAAGTGCTGCGGCCGTGAAGATCGGTGCGGATGCCGCCCATGCAGTAGTGCGATGCGGGCGAGACGGGCAGTTGGTCTTTGGCGATGTTCAGGCCGTAAGAATTGCAGACCTCGTAAATTTTGGGAAAGCGATGCTTGAGAAAATCTTCGTCGTGAGCGGTCATGTCGAGATAGACCGAGCGCGTTCCCGTGCGACGCATCTCCGCGACTATTGAACGTGAGACGATATCGCGAGGCGCAAGTTCGAGGCGTTCGTCATAGCGTCCCATGAATCGCTCGCCGTACTTGTTTTTGAGCTGGCCGCCTTCGCCACGCATTGCTTCGGTGAGCAGGAATCGTGGTGCATTCTCGAGATTTAACGCAGTCGGATGGAACTGGACAAACTCCATGTCAGCCATCTCAGCACCCGCAAAATACGCCATCGCCATTCCGTCGCCTGTCGCTACCGACGGATTTGTGGTGTGCAAATAAAGCTGTCCGGCTCCGCCCGTACACATGATCACGGCCTTTGCATAGATCTCACGCGGAGCCCGCAGCACAGGATCGAGAAACCGCACGCCGACACAGCGACCATCGCGGACGATCAGGCTTTCGGTGTTGGCGAAAGGCGTTAGGTTTATCGTTTTTTCGATGCGGGCACGAGCGATGAGTGAGCGAACAAACTCGGCTCCGGTCGAATCGCCGTGAGCGTGCAAAATTCGTCGACGCGAATGGGCCGCCTCTTGGCCCATCAGCAATTCGCCGCCTTCGCGATCAAATTCTGTGCCCCAATCTATGAGTTGTTTGATGTATTTTGTGCCTTCGGTTACAAGCGTCTCGACCGCCTGTTCGTCGCAAAGCCCTGCACCTGCAACAAGCGTGTCGCCTTCGTGCAGATCGGCCGTGTCGTCCTCGCTCAGCACGACGGCAACGCCGCCCTGCGCGTATTCAGTATTCGATTCCGAAGCCTTATCTTTGGTGAGAACCGTAACGCGAGCACCGTTCGTGGCCAGCTCGATCGAAGCCCGAAGCCCCGCAACGCCGCTACCGATAACGATAAAATCTGTTTCGAGGGCCATTACCAAAACTTTAACAAATCGCTAGCAAGCTATCGACCAGAACCAAAGATATTTGCCCACGAAATGCACAAAATATACCGAATAGAATGAAAAGAGAGTGTTTTCGTGAGCTTAGTGTTTTTCGTGGGCAATAAAAAGCCTGCTCACCGAAATGAGCAGGCTTTCTAGATAGACTCAGTTACACCCTACGAAGGGATCTTGAGTTCTTGTCCCGGATAGATCTTATCAGGGTGATTTAGGATGTCGCGGTTGTGGTCCCAGATGGCCTTCCATTGGATGCCGTATTTGCTCGCGATCTTTGAGAGGCTGTCGCCTGAGACGACGGTGTATGTATTCATACCGCCGCCGGCAGCGTCGCCGGTCGTGATGTTAAGGATCAGGTCGCCTGCGCGAAATTCCGGATCGAGACGTTCGTATTCTGCCCACAAAGCATCTTTTGCTTCGGTGCTAGGGGCAGTTCCGTTGATGTGAAGCACACCATCGCCTTCGGTCAGCTCATAGGCTGTACCGTTGGCATTGGCGAGTTCGAGAAGTGAAACGTATTTCTCTTGTAGTGACATAATTTCCTCCTATTGCCGCCTATTTAACGGTGAGCTTGTTGTTGACCTTGGTCGCGTTGCCCTTAGCTTCCATTGCTGCCTGCATGACCTTAGCAAGGTCAGCCTTAGCAACTTCGCCCGTAAGTGTAACTTCACCATTAGCAACGGTTGCGGTTACATTCGCTCCCGTAAGGCCAAGCTTTTTGATCGCTTCGTTGACGGTGCCTTCGATCATCTTGTCAGGTGATGCAGGTGGCGGTGTCGGTGCCGGTTTGATGGTCAAGCTGTTTGTGACAGATGTGATGCCTTCGACCGTTTTAACCGAAGCTTCTGCTTTCGATTTGACGGCTGCATCGGCGACTTCGCCGGTCAATGTTGCGACGCCTTTTTCGACCTTGACGGTTACTCCCGTCACCTTATCGGCAGCGAGCTTATCAGTTGCCGCCTTTGTCAGGTCAGCATCGCTCTTGCCGCAAGCGCTCGCAAATAGAGCAATTGCCAAAGTAAGAACTGTTAAATACTTAACTCTCATTTTTCCTCCAGAAAAACTGTGCTTATTAAACTCGAACTGTTATCGCGTCTTTCTTTTCATCAGAAATGCGATCCTAATTATCAGAGCGGCATCGAAAAATCGACGACCACGACCTAATTTATTTAGTGAGATAATCTTGATTGAAATTGAAACTTTTAGCAACAAAAAAACACGGATTTCACGAAAAAATTTCCTCCCGTATCTGTTTCGCAATGTCATAAGAGTTTAGTCCGGAACGAATGACAAAATGCCAGTCGGCCAGACAGTATATTTTCTGACGTTCTTCGAATAGTTGTCTCGCCCCGTCTTTATTACGTGCTAGCGGCCTGTCCTTCCTTGAAAAGGCGATGTTTAACCAGCAATGCTCAAATGTTGCATCGAGCCAAACGCTGGTAAACCCGTGAGCACGAAGTATCTCGCGATTGCGTTCTAGTGTCCATGTTCCACCGCCGAGCGACAATATCTGAAAATCATCACGTTTAACAACATGTCGCAGATTGTCAGTTTCGATGTTGCGGTATTTTTCAATGCCAACCGAATCAATGATCGCGGCGATTGATTTGCCCTCGCTTTCCTCTATCACACGATCAAGATCAAGTCGTTTTGAGCGCAGCAAACTCGCGAGGTGTCGAGAGACACTCGATTTGCCGACGCCCATAAAGCCGGTCAGGGCGACCTTAAGTCCATTGTTGGTTGCTGGCATTTGGTTGTCCTATTCTACGAGACTTGCAAGTGTTTCGAAAAAGCTGGGAAACGAAATATCCGTACAGTCCGCGTTTTTGATCGAAACTCCATCTTTGGATAGAAGCCCCGCGACAGCGAATGCCATCGCGATCCGATGATCGCCAAAGCTATCGATCTCGCCACCAATGATGTCGGAACGACGCACATGAAAGCCGTCCTCAAACTCATCTACCTTGGCTCCAATGGCTCGGAGGTTCTTGACGATAGAATTGATCCGATCAGATTCTTTGACTCGCAATTCTGCGGCTCCGCGAACTTCGATACCATGTGGCAGTTGGGTTCCGAGAACGGCAATGATCGGCAATTCGTCGATAATGTTGGCGATGATCGGGCCATCGATCTTTGGCGGCGAAGTAAGTTCGGCCGAAGAAACAACGATGTCCGCCAAGGGTTCGTTACATAAATCAATGGCTTTCTCGATCACGATCGCGACGCCGCAACTCCGCAGAATATCGATGATCCCGGTTCGTGTTGGGTTTAGTCCGACGCGACGGATCCTTACAGTTGAATCCGGAAGACAGGCCGACGCCACGGCAAGAAAAGCCGCCGACGAGATGTCGCTTGGAACATTTATATCTCGCGCCTTTGGCCGCGTTCCACCACGGACGGCGATGTGTTTTCC
>JAEUQI010000164.1 GCA_016789145.1 Blastocatellia bacterium
GTATTGCCTGTGTTTCGAACACGGATGCTTGTGCCAAGATCCAAAGCGAAGGAGATCAGACGCTGTTCTTTTGGCTTGAGGCGTTCCATCAGAGCTTCGCCCGCGTAGGCGTTGCCGTCGATCACGGTCATGCTGCCCGACTCGAGCGTCAAGCCCGTTCCGTTCTTAAGCAAAACGCCGCTAAACGGCCTGTCTTTGCGAACAGCTTCGTTGTAAATAGCCACACGCTCGCCGTCCATCTTTGCCTGAACGATAGGGATCAACGCACTGCGATTTCGTTCAACGGTTACAGGCTGCTCGATGGTGTATTGGAACAGATCACCAACTTCCGCGCCAGTGGCGGCGGTTTGCACGCCTGAGTTGCCGCCAACTATGGCGTCGCTAACTTTTACGTTCTGACCATCTAGCATGAACGTATTCGAGCTCGCCGCTCCGGGTGCAATCGAAAGGAGAGAAGTCGAGCTTCGGCCCTGAAGGGGAAGCTGAAGTATTTGGCTGCTCGTGAAATTTGAGCCGACTTGAGCATCAGTTGATTCAACAGTTACCGCGTCGCTAGTTCTGCCACTTCCTAAGCCGCTGCCGCTACCACTCTGCGGTTCATATATCTGCGGTTCCAGTTGCAGGTCCGACGGCGTTGGAACGACAGGGCGATAGCGGTAGAACGGTTTTTGGAGGTTTTGGATGAACGATATCGGCGAGCCTGAGACGAGCGACATCTGGACGCCGCGCCAGTCTTCTTCGCTGACGTTATCTACGATTGCCCAGCCCTGGAAAAACGGCTTGCCTTCCTGATCGAGCACGACGCGATACGTCGTTTTCCATATCGGAGCCGCGATCGTGTAGCTCACGACCATCTCGCGTGAGCCTGTGCCTTGCGAAGTTACGGTGATCGTCTTTGCATCAAGGCGTCGTGCAGATGCCGTGGCGTTGGCGAATTCGTTTACGTCTTTGCGCGTGCCGTCTTCGAGCAATTTCACGCTCTTTACATCTCGTAGGTCAAACGTCGAGATCTCACCAGCCTCTGAAGCGATCACGAGAATGCTCGTCGTCTGCGTTTCTTTATCGACCGTGATCTGCTTGCGTTCAATGGTCAGGATCGAGCCTGTCGCAGCACCTTTGGTCGAGACAACGGCGACCTTTGCGCCTTGTAATTGCGATAGAACTGTCGAGATGCCGCCGCCGTTCGATGACACTGCATCGACCGAGAATGGTATCTCGGACATTCTCGAAGATATCGGTGCCGACGAATTGTAGCTAACAGCGCCGATCTTGCCTTGGCCGAGGTCGAGCACGATCATCGATTTCAGAACGTCATCGACCTGCGATTGTTTGAACGCAAGGTTTACCTCAGCATTGCCGCTTACAATGCCACGACGCTCAACATAAGCGACGCCGTTCGAGTACAAAATAACTCGCCGTATCGGCAATTTACTCGCCGAACCATCTTCGATCGTTGAAACAGTTGGTCGAACAACAGTCGTCGCTCGACGGCTCCCTCGCACCTGAGCCTGAACACCGACCGTTGAGACGAGCAAAATTAGAGCAATAAGCTGCTTTTTCATTGGGATCATTTCCTTTTCTTATTGATAGATTTTTGAAAGTCAGCTTAAATGATGACATGAGATGGAGATTTAGTTGTATCGAGCCACAAAACGTAGAGCGGTCAGGGAGTCTTCACTTGCGTCGGTCTGCGAATCGTTGGATCGCGACATGTTGTTGCAACAATGTGCCATCTGTAACATACTAATCAGTGGCCGCAATTCCTGCGGCTGCTAGATCTTTGACATCTAAATGCACTCGCACGGATTTAGTACTTAACGGAAACCACTGTTTCTCACGGTGCTGTAAGACAATGTCTTACAGTTTTTTTCGTTTTGGGCTAAAAATGGCAACATCGATCTCGTAACGCTATTGTTATCAATAGCTTAAGCGTTCCACGAACCGCTGGAACGCTCGGGGAACGATTTTGCGAATTCGATCTGTAACTGTTGAAGACACTAGAGATACGCATTCCGAGATGTTCTGGAACGTTTCTATAACGCTTTTCAGGACGTTTCACACTAATTGTTGATATAAATAGAGATACAGCGTTCGGGTAGAGAAAACGTTCCACAGAAACACGCTGTTTTCGACCTCGTGAAACATGCCGCGGACAGCAAGAACGCTCGGGACAGTGCAGACAGTCGGAACGCGGGCTTCCAGCCCGCACGTAATGTTTGATGAAACACGACGCGGACAGTAAGAACGCCGCGAACGGCAAGAACGCTCGGGACAGTGCGGACAGCAGGAACGGTCATGATCCGACATCATGACCGTTTCACGCAGTAAATACGGTCGATCTGTGAGCTGTATTACACGTGTAATACAGTTTTGTAGAAAAATCGCGAAAATCGAAGCAAAAATGCCGCTAACTCGTTGATCACCAACTACTTCCGTGTCCACGAACATCTGTGGACACGCCGTGGACAGCCGGTGGACACACGGTGGACACTTGGTGGACAGTTGGGGGAGAGAACGCGAAAAAAGGCTGTCATTGCTGACAGCCTATGACTCAGTAAATTGACGACTGAGTTCTATCGCATCGCCGCCGTATTGTCACCGTAAAGGAGCACACGCTGCGCTTGGGTGACATCGCCAACCAGAACTCCGTCGCCTACGAGTACACCGTCACCGACGAGAACTCCGTCGCCAACGAGTACGCCGTCGCCGACCAGCACGCCGTCACCGACGAGCACGCCGGACGCGAGCATCGTTGTGCCGCCGCCCATCGCTTGGCCATTGCTCCAGAGAACGTTGGTTCCAAGCGTCAAGCCGGTGCCCCAAAGCGTGTTAAGCGAAGGCGTTCCGTTAGCGGCGTAATCAATGCCGTCTTCGAACCAGTAGTATTTCCAATAGACGTTTTGGAATTTCGACACGAGGCTTGCTCCCTTGATATAGGTCGCGTTTGCCAGGATGCCCTGCGACCAAGGGAACGAGTGTCCGGCGATCGTGCTCGAAGCGGTCGGGATCGATTGCCCGGCCTGAAGCATGTTGTCACCTTTTTTGTAGGTGTCAAAATCCTTATCGAACTTGTAAGTTCGTGCAATGCGGATCGCTCCGTCGATGTTTAGTTGGCCGGCGCCCTGTTCGAGCATGTTCACGCCGTTCAGCGGCTGAGCAGAATACTCGAGCAGCATCTTGACCATCGTCGGCGTGAGCTTCGGATTCATCTGGAACAGTAATGCTGCGGCACCCGAAGCCATCGGCGTCGACATCGATGTTCCGGACAGATACATCACGTCGTTGTTGTCGCCGGCGAGGTTCATCGGAGCAGTCATCAGCGAGGCATCGCTGGAGATCAGAGTACTCGTCGACTTTGCCTTTGCCGCAACGATCTTGTTGCCCGGAGCAACGATATCCGGTTTGATGACGTTGTCGTAATGCGTTCCGGTGCCATCAACGTAATAGCTGCGAGTTGGTCCGCGCGAGCTATACGTCGTCATGACGTCGTCCGCACGCGTGTCGGTTCCGAGGCTGTTCGAGGCTCCGACAGTAAGAACTGATGGATCGTTGCCCGGGCTGTGGACCTGGCCGTAAACCTTCTGGCCAAGTGAATTACGGCCGTTGTTTCCGGCTGCGGCTACGACTAGGATGCCTTCGTAGTTCAGATCCTGAGCCTTACGGCAAAGCGGATCGTTCGTCCAGGTGTCGATCGCTGGAACGCCGAGGCTCATGTTCGCGACGCGAATGTTGTAGGTCGTCTTATTGGCGATCATCCAATCCATCGCGGCAAGTAACGACGAGGTCGTTCCGCGGCCCTGAGCGTTCAGGAC
>JAEUQI010000165.1 GCA_016789145.1 Blastocatellia bacterium
TCCGCCGCTGACAATTCCTAGAGTGTGCGTGCGTCCGTCACGATAAACGATCAGACAAGTGCCGCTTGCCGCAAAGGCAGCTTCGCCATCAATTGTTCGAGACCAATAAGGCAACTCTTGCCATTCAGCGCCTCCGTTATTTGTTCTGATCAATAGAAATGAATTGTCTATCGGATCCGACATCGCAAAACACCGAGTGCTGTTTATGCAAGCAATTGCGTCATAAAAAGCCTTCTCGTTCTTATTCCGAAACTGCTCTTTCCAAGACTTGCCGCCGTCGGTCGTTTTGTAGATACGCGAAGACTCGCCGTTGCCGATGCTAAGGATATATGCCGTATTCGCGTCGAAGGCTTCGATATCGCGGAAATCGAGCTTGGCGGCGTCGGGGACTTGGATAACGTCCCACTTTTTGCCGCCATCGACCGTTCGGATCACAGTTCCGCCCGTGCCGCTCGCCCATATGACCTTCTCATTCACGACCGAAAGCCCACGAAACGACGCCGTCGTCGCAACATCCTGTTTGATCCACTGTGCGCTAGAAACAAGTGCCGCAATACAAACGATCATTAAGCTAACAATGGCTTTCATAATGTAATTATATTAACCGCAGATGAAGCAGATGACACAGATCGAAAAAAAATAACTACATTACTCGTTATCTGCGTTATCTGCTTCATCCGCGGTTACATTTAGTAAACCATTCGAGCTCGTATCGTACCCTTGATGCCCTTGAGGATCTCGAACGCCTCCTGCGAGAGCTTGGAATCTACGTCGAGAATTACGTAGCCGATCTCGTCGTTTGTCTTAAGATACTGGCCGGCGATGTTGATGTTCGATTTAGAAAGCCGCGAGTTTATCTGGCCGAGAACGCCGGGAATGTTCTTATGAATATGCAGAATTCGATGCGTGCCTGCCTGAGGCGAGAGCGAGACCGCCGGAACCGTATGCGAGCCTTCGCTAGTGCCAAAATCAAGATACTTTATGAGTTTCGAAGTGACGTCGAGGCCGATATTAGCCTGTGCCTCTTCGGTCGAACCGCCAATGTGCGGTGTCAAAATAACGTTTGGCAGGCCTTGCAGGACGGTCGCGAATGCATCGCCGTTCTTCTCGGGTTCCTCAGGGAAAACATCGATCGCGGCACCTGCGAGCCTGCCGGTCTTCAATGCCTTTGCAACTGCATCAAGGTCAACGACATCGCCGCGGCTGTGGTTGATAAGGATCGAACCTTTCTTCATCGACTTTAGCGTCTCGGCGTTGATCATATTCCGCGTCGTCGCGTCAGACGGAACGTGGAGCGTCACGATATCTGAAGCCTTCAGAAGATCTTTCAACTCGCGTATCTGTTTTGCATTACCATGCGGTAGCTTGGTGGCGATATCGTAACAAAGCACGTGCATTCCCATAGCCTCGGCCATGTTTGACACCTGCGAACCAATATTCCCGTAACCGATAATGCCGAGCGTCTTGCCGCGAAGCTCAAAACTACCGCTCGCTTCCTTGAGCCATATGCCCGCATGAGCAGCAGCGTTCTTATCAACGATCTTGCGGATCAGCATAACGCACAGGCCGATGATAAGTTCGGCAACGCTTCGCGTATTTGAGTATGGAGCATTAAAAACCGCAACGCCTTTCTTCGTCGCCGCCCCAAGATCGACCTGATTTACGCCAATGCAAAAACATCCGATAGCAAGCAACTTATCCGCCGAATCAAGCACCCTCTTCGTGATCTGCGTCTTCGACCGGATCCCAGCAAGATGTACACCCTTGACCGCCTCACAAAGCTCCGCCTCGCTCAACGCACCCTTTATTTCTCTAATATCGGCGTAACCGTCTGCACGAAGTTCCGCGACTGCCGCAGAAGAGATGTTTTCGAGCAGTAAGATCCTGATCTTGGATTTGGGGTATGAAGTTCTGGTCATTCTTTAAGGCAGATCAATAGTCAAAATAATAGAGTCAAAGGCAGAGGGAGGCTGCAATTGTGGCGGAAAATCTATGAAGTATGCTTCGTATTCAAATGGTTTTGCCTCAAGTCGGGCAAATGTTGCGTCGCGGATCACATTGCCCGGTGGATTAAAACTGTATCGGTTGCAAGACTTACAGTGAAACCAAACCAGCATTTCGTCCCGAGCAATGTGAATGTCAGTATCGCAAGCTTTACAAAATGCACTTAATTCACCGTTCGGCGCAATTCGCACGTAAAAGTCTTTGGGCTCAGCCATTTTCTGCCTGAGAACTTCTTCCGAAACTTCGATGCTTACTACTTCGGGAGTATCTTCACCCTTTCTCAATCCGAGTTTCTGAAGTATTGACTTTATCATGCTGCCTCAAGTCTTCATCTAGATATGTATCGTCAGATCATGCACACCTTCGGCGGCTTCCATTATGGATTCGGATACCGTTGGATGGGCGTGGATGACGCGGCCCAGTTCGTCGGCTGTTGTTTCGAGGGCCATGGCGACGCAGGCTTCGGCTAGGAGCTCTGTGGCGTGCGGGCCGATGATGTGTACGCCGAGCACCTCGTCGTATTTCTTTTCGGCGACGATCTTGACGAAACCGTCGGTCTCGCCGAGGATGCGTGCCTTGCCGCTGGCTGAAAACGGGAATTTGCCGACCTTTACGTCATAGCCTGCTTCCTTGGCTTTTGCTTCGGTCAGGCCGACGCTTGCGACTTCGGGATCACAGTACGTGCAGTTCGGGACGAGGTTTTGCTTGATCGGCTCGACCTTTTTGCCTGCGATCTTTTCGACGACGAGGATGCCTTCTTTTGAAGCTAGATGAGCAAGCCAAGCGGTGTCGATGACATCACCGATGGCATAAACGTTGGGCTCATCGGTCTCGCAGAATTCGTTGACCTTTATAGTGCCGCGAGGGTTGACGACGACCTTTGTCTTATCGAGTCCGATGTTCTCGATAGATGGCATACGGCCGACAGCGACGAGCAGCATTTCGGCTTCGAACGAAACATCGTCGCCCTTGGCATTCTTGCCAGAGACTTTGACGCCTTTCTTATCTTTCGTAAGTTTGTCGAGCTTGATTCCGGTCTCACATTTGATGCCTTGCTTTTTGAATGCACGAGCAAGTTCTTTCGAAACATCGGCATCCTCGATCGGTACGATTCGGTCCATCAGTTCAACGACCGTCGTATCGCAGCCAAAGCGATGATAAACGCTCGCGAACTCAACGCCGACGGCACCCGAGCCCATGACGATCATCGACTTCGGCACACTTGTCAGCTCAAGTATCTGATCCGAATTCACGACCTGCTTACCATCAACTTTGAAACCGGGAATCGGACGCACGACCGAGCCGGTCGCGATGATGATGTTCTTGGTTTCGATGGTTTCTTTCTTGCCGTCAGCCAGATCGACCTCGACCTTGCCTTTGCCCGCGATGCGCCCGAAACCATTGAAAACAGTGACCTTATTCTTCTTCATCAAATAGGTCACACCGGCCGAATTCTTCGCGACGATGTCCGATTTATACTTCTGAACGCCGTTCCAATCGTATTCGAGGCCCGAAACCTTGAGGCCGTAGTTCTCAAAATGCGACGCTTTGTCATACAAATGAGCTGCGTTTAGCAAAGCCTTTGTCGGGATACAGCCTCGCAATCCGCACGTGCCGCCGAGCCGAGCGTCTTTCTCTTTCTCGATGATCGCGACCTTTAATCCAAGCTGACCGGCACGAACCGCAGCTACATAGCCGCCAGGTCCCGATCCGATAATTGTTACGT
>JAEUQI010000166.1 GCA_016789145.1 Blastocatellia bacterium
AATGACGGACGTGGATTGAAACCACTACGAATACCACGGAGACGGCGCGCGCCTGCAAGATTCGTCCGTCAGCAATGACGGACGTGGATTGAAACACGCGGATGCGGATTGAGAACGACGCTCAGCCCGGGATTCGTCCGTCAGCAATGACGGACGTGGATTGAAACGCATGACTCAGGATCTCGGTGCCGTACCACATGTGATTCGTCCGTCAGCAATGACGGACGTGGATTGAAACATGGTCAGAAGAGGCAGATGTAGCCCAGCTCGTTGGATTCGTCCGTCAGCAATGACGGACGTGGATTGAAACCGCGCACCCTGGCAAAACTAAAAAATGGCGAGGCCGGATTCGTCCGTCAGCAATGACGGACGTGGATTGAAACATATTTGACTTGGGCGAACCCGAAGACCTGAAGCGATTCGTCCGTCAGCAATGACGGACGTGGATTGAAACTCCCTCCCCCGGGTTCTTTGGCAAGAAGCTCCCGGATTCGTCCGTCAGCAATGACGGACGTGGATTGAAACACCCGGTGGTACTTCTTGCGCACGGGGTTGGAGCGATTCGTCCGTCAGCAATGACGGACGTGGATTGAAACTGATGAACTGCAATCACGTCGCGCCCGGCAGCCAGCGATTCGTCCGTCAGCAATGACGGACGTGGATTGAAACATTGCCAAAGCGCGAGAGGTTCATGGGCTCCAAGGATTCGTCCGTCAGCAATGACGGACGTGGATTGAAACGATCCAGCCTCACCCACAAGCTCGACTGCAGCTTCGATTCGTCCGTCAGCAATGACGGACGTGGATTGAAACTGCAGTTCGGGGTCCAGAGAATCGGCCTGACGGTAGGATTCGTCCGTCAGCAATGACGGACGTGGATTGAAACCTTCCAGCCCTTTTCCTTTTCAGAAAGGCGCTTGACGGGGATTCGTCCGTCAGCAATGACGGACGTGGATTGAAACGAGACCAACGTCCTCGCCTACACCATGTGCGAGAACGATTCGTCCGTCAGCAATGACGGACGTGGATTGAAACCCCTGGATGAGCAAACGCCGGCCAGCCTCCGCTTGATTCGTCCGTCAGCAATGACGGACGTGGATTGAAACTGCGTTTATGCACGGATCAAATTCAGGGAGCTGGCTGGATTCGTCCGTCAGCAATGACGGACGTGGATTGAAACAACGTCGACGGCGAAGACATGCTTGCCGCCCACCGGATTCGTCCGTCAGCAATGACGGACGTGGATTGAAACTACAACGGCGGGGTCATACGCACTACAGGGGTAAAGAGGATTCGTCCGTCAGCAATGACGGACGTGGATTGAAACCCGTTGTGACGGATCGGGGTGAGGGCGACATAAGGATTCGTCCGTCAGCAATGACGGACGTGGATTGAAACAGGTTCAGCAGGTTCTTGAACGCCCCGGGCACGTTGATTCGTCCGTCAGCAATGACGGACGTGGATTGAAACAATGCGGGCCTCCAGCTCAGCCCCCACGGCATCGGATTCGTCCGTCAGCAATGACGGACGTGGATTGAAACAAGCGGTTTGATGATCTGATGGTGCGATTTGAAGAGATTCGTCCGTCAGCAATGACGGACGTGGATTGAAACACGAGAAGACAAACGGCATCGGGGGCCCGCGCGAGGTGCGACGGACGTGGATTGAAACTCGCTGGAGTCCTCTTCATCCTCGAAGTTGTGGGCGATTCGTCCGTCAGCAATGACGGACGTGGATTGAAACATCCAGCTCTTCGAAGACTCGACAATCGATCTGCCGGATTCGTCCGTCAGCAATGACGGACGTGGATTGAAACCACGTCGGCGGCGAACTTGGGATCAAGGCTGGACGGGATTCGTCCGTCAGCAATGACGGACGTGGATTGAAACCCGCGCAAAGTGCGGGCCAGTAACAAGATCGACGGGATTCGTCCGTCAGCAATGACGGACGTGGATTGAAACAGCCGGAAGTTGCGGTGCCGTCCATCCCGGCGCACCTGATTCGTCCGTCAGCAATGACGGACGTGGATTGAAACATCCCCGGCTACGATGGCCTCGGCGGCAAAGCCCGATTCGTCCGTCAGCAATGACGGACGTGGATTGAAACTCGTTGAGGGCGACGCGGCACGGCGTGTAGATCTTGGGATTCGTCCGTCAGCAATGACGGACGTGGATTGAAACACTATGCTGAGGTGAAACAGAGCACTCATTTATCGATTCGTCCGTCAGCAATGACGGACGTGGATTGAAACAAGGACATGGGCGCCGACGAGGAGCAGATGACCGAGATTCGTCCGTCAGCAATGACGGACGTGGATTGAAACATCCCGGGCATGGGTGGCGTGGCCTCTCAAGCGGGATTCGTCCGTCAGCAATGACGGACGTGGATTGAAACGTCGAGTTCCGCGCTCGTGTAGCGGTCCACCTGCGATTCGTCCGTCAGCAATGACGGACGTGGATTGAAACACCATCATCGTCTACGCCGACTGGTATCTCGACCCGATTCGTCCGTCAGCAATGACGGACGTGGATTGAAACCACCAGCAGGGCAGCCCCAGCGATGCCGAGTTCGGTGGATTCGTCCGTCAGCAATGACGGACGTGGATTGAAACTGCTCCAGCCACGCCAAAACCATGGCCATGCGCACGATTCGTCCGTCAGCAATGACGGACGTGGATTGAAACCCTCCAAAGCGACGGCGTAGTCGGCGACAACGGCGGATTCGTCCGTCAGCAATGACGGACGTGGATTGAAACGGCGCCCAGATCCGCTTGCCTGCCCCCCCGTTGCGGATTCGTCCGTCAGCAATGACGGACGTGGATTGAAACCGAGTGATGACCGAGGGCGACACCACCGACGGCCGTGATTCGTCCGTCAGCAATGACGGACGTGGATTGAAACACGGCAGATGTACGCACAAACAACGGGGCAACGCTGGGATTCGTCCGTCAGCAATGACGGACGTGGATTGAAACCACCTGTACAAGCCGGTGATGAAGGGTCTGGTGAGATTCGTCCGTCAGCAATGACGGACGTGGATTGAAACATGGATTACTCCCATCAGTCGGCGCGCCGACATCGGATTCGTCCGTCAGCAATGACGGACGTGGATTGAAACGCCCTGGTTGACCAGAAGATCAACCATGAAGCTGGAGATTCGTCCGTCAGCAATGACGGACGTGGATTGAAACCCCGTGAAGAGCACGAGCTCATCCCGCGTCGCCTGCGATTCGTCCGTCAGCAATGACGGACGTGGATTGAAACTGCCTTGGGAACGGAGAGCGTGGCTGTGACGGTTGGATTCGTCCGTCAGCAATGACGGACGTGGATTGAAACATGCACCAGGTGGCTCTCGTTCATGCGGCACAGGGATTCGTCCGTCAGCAATGACGGACGTGGATTGAAACGATGCCCACTTTACCGGGACACCCCCCGGAGAGTCGGATTCGTCCGTCAGCAATGACGGACGTGGATTGAAACGCGATGCGTTTGCCCACAGGCAACGTGATCAAGTCGATTCGTCCGTCAGCAATGACGGACGTGGATTGAAACAGCTCTGCAATCCGTATCGCTCTCTTGAAGCCGTGATTC
>JAEUQI010000167.1:0-3285 GCA_016789145.1 Blastocatellia bacterium
TTAAATTCCAACCATGACCGCCATTCTTCGTACCGAAAATCTTAAAAAATCGTATATTGTCGGCAAGACCGAGGTGCCGGTGCTGAAGGGCGTTAATATCGCGATCGAACCGGGCGAGTTCGTCGCGATCATGGGCCCGTCGGGCTGCGGCAAATCGACAATGCTTCACGTAATGGGCGGATTGCTGAGTCCGACCAGCGGTTCGATAATTATCGACGGCGAAGACCTCGCAAAAGTGTCAGATGCCAAACGTACCGATATTCGACGACGCAAGATCGGTTTTGTTTTTCAACGATTCAATCTGTTTCCGACACTTACGGCCGAGGGCAACCTAAAACTTGCCGAGAAGATCCACACGGGCCATTCGAATACAGCGAATGACAAACGTCGAGAGGTTTTGAGCTTACTCAAACTTGAGGATAAAATGCATCATAAGCCGCTTGAACTATCAGGCGGCGAACAGCAGCGAGTTGCTCTCGCTCGAGCTGTTGTTAACAGCCCTGCGATCATTTTGGCTGACGAGCCGACAGGGAATCTCGATACTGAGAATAGCGAGATCGTGCTCAATATGTTTCGCGATCTGAACCAAAAGCTCGGCCAGACGATCATTATGATCACGCATAATCCTGAGGCCGCGGCTGTTTGTTCGCGAATTATCCGAATGCGTGACGGAGTCGTAGCAGAATGAAAAGGCTAATTCTTTGGGATCACGAACGCGGCAGCTGGCAGTACGATGTGTTCTGTCTGCTGATCATCGCATTCATCTTCCTAACACCAAACGCCTGGTTCGATAAGTCGGACAAGGCAACCAAATCGCCGTCCGCGACCGTCCAATCTAAGGCGAATACCGCCAAATAAAAGGTATTTATGAATAAGGTTATCAAATCATTTTTATTCACTAGTTTTGCTTTTTCAGCACTATTTGTGGTTTCGGCCGTAACGGCAAATGGTCAAGGAGCACTCGGCCAGATATTAAATCGGATGGATGCCCATTACAGAGGGTTGAATTCGCTCAACTCGAATATTGTGATGGTTAAGACAGATGCGGCTCTAGGAGCTGCTGGTAATGTTGAAACCGTAGGCACGGTCAGCTTTATCCCAGAGAGAAAGCCTGGTAAAATGTATGTTCGCTTAGACTGGACAAAGCCGAAAGAGAGCATGATCGTCATAGGCGACGATTATCGACTTATAAACTACACGACGAATACAGCGTTGTGTGGTAAGAAAGATGACACAAAAACCAACGCAAAAGTTGCGGGGCCGCTGTCTTTCATTGGCATGTCAAAAGAACAGCTCAAGGCGAATTATTCGGTGATTATCGCTTCGAAAGACGAACAGAAACTAAGCGACGGGACTCTTACGATGCATATTAGACTTACACCTAAAGCTCGAAGTGAATACAAGTATGCGGAACTTTGGGTTGATGGAAATGGCCTGCCTCGTCAGGCAATGGTCGTGTCCAATAATGGCGATTCGACCTCGATTCTCATAAGAAATCCATCAACAAATGGAAAAGTTGATCGTTCTACCTTCACGCTTGCCCTTCCGAAAGGAATGAAGTGTACTCAGGCTTAACCGTTTGCGATTAATTGATTTTTGCCCCGAACGAATCGATTCGCGTTCGGGGCATTTTTGTTGATTTGAATAGGTCCGAAGCGAGTCGTATAATCAGAGGTTCGCACGTAGCGAGTTAGTTATGCCAAAGGCAAGCGGATTTAGCAGATTTACACGCGGAGTTAGGCACACGTTTCGTGCGTTTGCTTCGACAAAGCATCCTGTGTTGGTACACATAGTGCCGATGCGGCGGTGTAATTTGGCGTGTACTTACTGTAACGAGTTCGACAAAACGAGCGACCCTGTGCCGATCGACGAGATGCTGAAACGCATCGATAAGCTGGCTGAACTTGGGACTTCGGTCGTCACCATTTCCGGCGGCGAACCGATGATGCATCCTGAGATCTACCAGATCATCGAGCGGATCCGCCATCACAACATGATCGCCGGTTTGATCTCGAACGGTTATTATTTCCAACCCGAAAAGGTCAAAAAGCTGAACGAAGCCGGACTCGATTACCTGCAAATTTCGATCGACAACGTCACACCTGACGATGTTTCGAAGAAGTCGTTGAAGGTGCTAGACGGCAAACTTGTCAATCTCCGTGACCACGCGAAGTTTAGGGTCAATATCAACAGCGTCGTTGGTGGCGGCGTTGCTAATCCTGAAGAAGCTTTGCAGATAGCCAATCGCGCACGCGAGCTTGGTTTCTCGTCAACGGTCGGTGTTATTCACGACGGCGACGGCTTGCTGAAAGGCCTAACACCGCGGGAGAAAGAAGTTTACAAAGAGATCAAGAAGAAAGGTACGAAGAGCTACGCCCGCTGGAACTGGTTCCAGGACGCTCTCGTCGATGGCGGAACTTACGAATGGCGTTGCCGTGCCGGTGCTCGTTATCTATATGTAGATGAGGCCGGAATCGTGTCTTGGTGTTCGCAACAACGCGGAACTCCGGGAATTCTGCTCCACGATTACACCCAAACCGACATCGACCGCGAATATCACACCGAAAAATGGTGCGCCCCAAACTGCACCATTCAATGCGTCCACCAAGTCGGTCACCTAGACGCCTGGCGTGACCCGCAGGTATCGCTGGCTGAATACAACAAGAGAAAAGGAAAGGGCCTCAAGCCCGAAACAGTTTCTCAGATCATCGACGCCTAACGGCGTGCAACTTCCTCACCGATCGTCCATACGACTACCGAACTAGATAGACCGTGTCCCGAGAGACGACCTGCCATCATTATGATGGTTTCTCCGTCGCTGACGACGCCTGCTTCGAGCAAAGTGCGTTCGCCGACTTTGAGCAGATCGGCGGTTTTATCGGACTGCGAGTTGAGCAGATCGAGCATTGTGCCTTCTCCGATCGATCGTTCGTCCGCTTCGCCGAGGTCGGGATGGTGAAACGGTTTGACGCCCCAAATCAGAGCGAGCTGATTGCAAACGTCTTGCGAAGTCGTAAGAGCAAATGTCTGCAAGCCGGAACGAACCGTCGAAAGCCTTCGTGCCATTAAACCAGATTCAGTAAAAACCGCTACCTTGTCGGTACGCATTTCCTTAGCGGCGTAAGCAGCCGCTTTGCACAGAGCCTGGCTTGTACGACCCGAGGGGGCTTGGTTGAATTTTATGGGCTTTTTGAGCTGTTCAGCTTTGATCGTCTCCGCTGAGTCAATTATCCGAGCCATTGTTTGGACAGATTCCACAGGATACTTACCGCTGGCGGTTTCAGC
>JAEUQI010000167.1:3295-3575 GCA_016789145.1 Blastocatellia bacterium
TGCCGTCCCAGACGGCGTTAGCTACGTCCGAAGCCTCCGCACGCGTGGGAAATGGACTAACTATCATCGATTGCAGCATCTGGGTTGCCGTGATAACGAGTTTGTCGTGAGCGACGGCGAGCTCGATGATACGTTTCTGATAGACCGGGACAAGCTCGACGCTGGTCTCAACACCAAGGTCGCCGCGTGCGACCATTAGGCCATCTGCCGCATCGATGATGTCGAGCAGATTGTCCATTGCTTCGGCCTTTTCTATCTTTGCGATGAGCAACGGCCGGCC
>JAEUQI010000168.1 GCA_016789145.1 Blastocatellia bacterium
TAAATCCCGCCGTAAGAGACGCCGGCTTCTTGCTAAAGTTAGTATTGCCAACGGTACCGCCGACACCATCGAAACAATCCGGATCCCAGCCAGCATCAGTAGTATTTGCGCAGTCGCCAAGCCCGGTAAACAATCCGTTCGCGTGGATGCCTGCTACGAAGGTTGGAGTAGCGACCGCTCCCTGATAGGCGAAAAGCTGGTCGCCAGTAGTACTCAGACTGGGCATCGAACCAATCACCGTTCCAGCCGAAATAAATCCCGTTCCCGGCGCCCAAACTTTCGAGGTCGCCGCTCCCGCACTCACGCCGGTAATGACTATCTCAGTTCCAGCATTGCGCGAGGAGCTCAACGTAAAGGTCGCGGTTTGTTCGCCGGTGCGAAAGACCCCGGGATTTATCCACCCATTATCGGTGAAGTTGATAACCGTTCCCGCCGACATATTCCGAAGCATGACAAAGGAAAACTCGTCAATTCCGGTTGCGGACGAAATATAGCCGGTAAAGGCTATGTCTCCGGCCACCAGAGTCGTTTGAGCCACGGCCGAACTAACGAAGTAAGTCGAAAAGACTACTAATAAGAGCAACGAGATGATCGTTTTCCGAAACATTGTAAACGCCTCCGAGAGTGAGCTTGAAACAAAATTGTCGCGAACTTACTTAGGTTATGTCTGTGCAGCCACAAAGTCAATGAATTTACACAAATGCAACATTGGATACCTTTCGCCTAACGCTCTGCGACCGCCGCGACCGTCCAATCACACAATGCCTTCTTCTCGGTTTCGGTCAAGATCGCGTCGCGGTGGATCCAGGTGTAGGAGGGCAAGGGCATTTTGTTTTCGGTTACTTCTTCGCAGATCTCTTCCAGCTTTTTGGCGCGTTTGTTTGCGTCGTAGGTCGCGAAAACGCTGAAATTTAGGTGGCGGCGGCCGTCGTCGATGTGGCTTTTTAGGAACCAGCCGTTTGGTTGGATGTAGGAATACCACGGATAAATGGTCGAGTTCGTATGGCAATCGTTGCAGGCCTTGCCGAGAATGATCTTGACGTCCGGAGGTACGTTCATGACGGCCTCGATCGTCTCATTTGAGTTCACCGCAGCATTCGTCTTGTCGATCTGAAAGACTTGGAGGACGAGAAAAATAGCCGCAAAACCGAGTGCAAGGTATTTCAGGATGCGTTTCATATATGTCTTGTAATTATACTCCTCATTTTCTTACTTTTTCCTTTCTCCTTTTTCCTTTATCCTTTAGTCGTGCTTCGACCTACTGTCATTGCCATTCCGTTCTTTGCCCTGATGATCGCGGCCGAGGCTTTTTGGCATCATTTTAGACACTCGGGCGAATATTCTGATAAGAAAGACACTTGGATCAACATCTTGCTCGGGTTTGGCAGCGTTGTGTTCGGGGCGATATTTGGTTTGGCGACGGGATTTATCTATTTGTACGCTTACGAATTGGCTCCGTACAAATTCCCTGCTGATGCGTGGTACACGTGGGCTTTGCTATTTTTCGCGGACGATTTTGCGTACTACGTTTTCCACCGCGTCAGCCACGAATCGAGGCTGTTCTGGAACTTTCACGTAGTACACCACTCGAGCGAAGAATACAACCTGAGCGTCGCCGTTCGCCAGAGCTGGTTTTCAGGCATTCTCCACTGGATATTCTATTCGCCGCTGATGTTACTAGGGTTTGCTCCGTGGATGTTCGGCCTGATGCACGGGCTTAATTTGATCTACCAGTTTTGGATACATACGAAACTCGTCTACAAATTCCCGCGTTGGTTCGAATATATCTTTAATACACCGTCGCACCATCGCGTCCATCACGGCGTGAATGAGCAATATCTCGACAAGAACTACGCGGGCGTGCTGATCATTTGGGACAGAATGTTCGGGAGCTTTGTCGAGGAGACCGAAACACCGCGCTACGGCGTGATCAAACCGATCAAGAGCTACAATCCTCTGTGGATCAACACGCACGGTTGGGTCGAAATGTGGGAAGCCGTACAGACGCGAAAGACTATTCGCGAGAAACTGAAATGTATCTTTGCGTCGCCGAATATGGATCAGTCAGAACCGGGAGCGGTAGCGACTGGGTAAACACCTATTATTGTTATGAAATTAAAACTTATGCTCGCCGTCGCCTTCGTCGTGACGATCTCAGCCGGAGCAACATTTGCTCAATCTGTGGGCATTACTGCGAAGAAAGTAACTTACACTCGAAAGAAACCGATCGCGGATCATAAGAAGACGTTCGAGATCACTTATCCCAAGATCAAAGCCAAAACGCCCGCGATCTCTCGCAAGATCGAAGCGATCCTTAGCTACGAGAAAGCATTTGAATTTAAGCTTGCAGAGGAACTCGGCGAGATACAATGGCTCGAAAGCGCGAGTTATTCGGTGGATTACAATGCGAATAAACTCCTCAGCGTCTCGCTTATGATCGAAGGCAGCGGAGCTTATCCTTCGGGCTCGACGAAGTACTTTGTGATCGATAATACGACGGGAACACGTGTCGTTCCTGCGACCGTTTTCGTGAACACCGCAGGTTTGCTCGCCAAGGTTAAAAAGCTGAAAGAAGCCGAAGTGAAAAAGGCTCTCGAAGACATAACGAACGACCCCGAAACCAAAGACGAAGACGTCTCGTCCTTCTTTACGAGTTCGGATGAATATAGCAAAGTGAGCCTCAACGAAATGTCGATCGACGAGAACGGCGTCGTTTTCCATCACGATTATGGGTTCCCTCATGTAGCTAAAGCGTTGCAACCGACAGGCGAATTCTTTCTCACTTGGGAAGAACTCAAGCCCTATATCAAAAAGAGCGGTTTGCTTGCGCAATTCGTTCGTTAATATACTGATTGATAATGAGTGAACGAAAGATCAGAGTATTGGTCGCCAAGCCCGGGCTCGACGGCCATGACCGCGGGGCAAAAGTGATCGCCCGCGCTTTGCGTGATGCGGGAATGGAAGTTATCTACACCGGATTACGCCAAACGCCCGAGATGATCGCGGCGGCGGCGGTGCAGGAGGACGTGGATGCGGTTGGGATATCGATCTTGTCAGGAGCACACAACACGCTTTGTCCGCGGATCATTAATCTGCTTCGCGAGAACGGAATGGACGACACGCTCGTTATCGTGGGCGGCATTATTCCGCAGGAAGACATCCAAGGTTTGAAAGATCAAGGCGTTTCCGCCGTGTTTTTGCCCGGAACCTCGACCGAAGACACGGTCGCTTTTATTCGGGAAAACGTTCGTAGTTTGAACTAACTCAAGGGGAAGAAATATGAAAAAATTAGTTATCGTATTGATAATCGCAATGTTCGTCGTCTCGGCTGCGGCTGTTGCGTTCGCAAATCCAACCGCACCGTCGCAAGACGTTGTCAGCGTCACAAAAAAGGTCGCCCACAAAACCAAACGCGGCACCAAGCAGGTCTATCACCGCACCAAGGTCGGCGGAAAATGGGTCTATCGCAAAGGAAAGAAAGGCGGCAAGTGGACCTATCACAAAGTGAAACGCGGCGGAAAATGGACATATGTC
>JAEUQI010000169.1 GCA_016789145.1 Blastocatellia bacterium
GAATCACGGCATTCACGAAACGGCACTTGCCGCGTACTACGTTTCAATCCACGTCCGTCATTGCTGACGGACGAATCGAGGATGCCGGCACCCGCCTGGCAGCCAGCATGATGTTTCAATCCACGTCCGTCATTGCTGACGGACGAATCCTTGAGCCTCTCGCGGCACCGCTCGCCGCGATACCGGTTTCAATCCACGTCCGTCATTGCTGACGGACGAATCCTCGGGCGGCTGGTGCTCGTCGGTCTGCACATACTTGTTTCAATCCACGTCCGTCATTGCTGGCGGACGAATCCCCGATCTGTTGGAATTGCCGGATGCCCCATGTTGTTTCAATCCACGTCCGTCATTGCTGACGGACGAATCTCGGATAGCCAGGGCAGCCGCCGCCCGAGTAGTCGTTTCAATCCACGTCCGTCATTGCTGACGGACGAATCCCAGGGCGCTTGGCGTGCAAGTCTCTGATCTTCTTGTTTCAATCCACGTCCGTCATTGCTGACGGACGAATCTGGGCGTCAAGTCGGCGCAGATCGGCCGTGGCATAGTTTCAATCCACGTCCGTCATTGCTGACGGACGAATCCAGCATCAACAGCCCCGCCCATCCCACCCGGTCTGTTTCAATCCACGTCCGTCATTGCTGACGGACGAATCGCTCGCCGCAACTGGGACGATGCCAAGATAGCCAGAGTTTCAATCCACGTCCGTCATTGCTGACGGACGAATCTGCCGTCGTGCAGCCAGTTGCTGATGGGGTTGCGGTTTCAATCCACGTCCGTCATTGCTGACGGACGAATCCGGCAACGGTGGATCAACCAACAAACACCCCACGAAGGTTTCAATCCACGTCCGTCATTGCTGACGGACGAATCGGTAGCGGACCTGCTGAGGGATGTCGACAACTTCGTTTCAATCCACGTCCGTCATTGCTGACGGACGAATCACGCCATCAGCATCTGTTACCCCCTGGTTGTGCAGTTTCAATCCACGTCCGTCATTGCTGACGGACGAATCCCAAGGCTGGCGCCAAGAAGGCCAAAGGCCGAGGTGTTTCAATCCACGTCCGTCATTGCTGACGGACGAATCGGCCTTCGGACGGCGTGCAGTTCCTCAACAACTGGATGTTTCAATCCACGTCCGTCATTGCTGACGGACGAATCGCCGACGCCCTGGCCCGCGCCATCATCATGACGGGTTTCAATCCACGTCCGTCATTGCTGACGGACGAATCCCCGTGTTGATGTCGCGCATGATTGTTTCGACGGCGTTTCAATCCACGTCCGTCATTGCTGACGGACGAATCCTGGTGGCCTTGCCCCCTCGGATGACGACTGCACGGTTTCAATCCACGTCCGTCATTGCTGACGGACGAATCAAGGATCGCGCATTCATCACGCGTCGGTTTAAGTGGGTTTCAATCCACGTCCGTCATTGCTGACGGACGAATCCGGACTGGCCGAGCGGGCCGTCACGGCGTCAGCAGTTTCAATCCACGTCCGTCATTGCTGACGGACGAATCAACGCCAGCATCGGCAAGCCGCCTCATCCACTTCCGTTTCAATCCACGTCCGTCATTGCTGACGGACGAATCCCCGCCGGGCAGGTGCTGTCGCTGCATGACGAGTGCGTTTCAATCCACGTCCGTCATTGCTGACGGACGAATCCTCCGCCCCGCCAGCTTTTATGTGCAAGCTGCGGGTTTCAATCCACGTCCGTCATTGCTGACGGACGAATCCCAACGTCGCTAGGTGCTTGACGTACAACGATGACGTTTCAATCCACGTCCGTCATTGCTGACGGACGAATCTCATGGTCGGTGTCCTTGGTGAGGTGCTTGGGGAGGTTTCAATCCACGTCCGTCATTGCTGACGGACGAATCCATGTGTGTGAAAAAGTTGCCAAACCACTCGCCCAGGTTTCAATCCACGTCCGTCATTGCTGACGGACGAATCAAGTCCCCTGCCCGCCGATACCTCTACTGACCAGCGGTTTCAATCCACGTCCGTCATTGCTGACGGACGAATCCCGTCTCCAGCGCGTGCTGCAGTACCTCTCCGACGGTTTCAATCCACGTCCGTCATTGCTGACGGACGAATCCGGCTTGTCCCTAATCCTGATGACCCGAGTATCCTGGTTTCAATCCACGTCCGTCATTGCTGACGGACGAATCGGATGGCGTCAGGTAGCAGGAGCTATTAACACCCTGTTTCAATCCACGTCCGTCATTGCTGACGGACGAATCGCCTTGATCGACTCGTGTTCGGTCACGCCATTGCGTTTCAATCCACGTCCGTCATTGCTGACGGACGAATCAGAAATCAATATCGACAAAGCAACCCCGCACAATGTTTCAATCCACGTCCGTCATTGCTGACGGACGAATCCCCTGCCGATCCAGATCGGCCCCTGATCGTAAGCGGTTTCAATCCACGTCCGTCATTGCTGACGGACGAATCCCTCGAGGAGGCACTGCAGCGGGCCATTGATGTGACAGTTTCAATCCACGTCCGTCATTGCTGACGGACGAATCCCATCTTCGCCTTCAAGTATGAGGACTTTGTATTGGTTTCAATCCACGTCCGTCATTGCTGACGGACGAATCAGACAATGGCAAACGTGCTCGGAGTGGCGCAGCAGGTTTCAATCCACGTCCGTCATTGCTGACGGACGAATCCGTATGATGAACTCATTCAAGCACCGCATTCATTCGGTTTCAATCCACGTCCGTCATTGCTGACGGACGAATCCAGCGCTTTCTCTTATGAAAAGGATTGTGGAATCATGTTTCAATCCACGTCCGTCATTGCTGACGGACGAATCCCCACGCTTTCGGAGAGAGTCCGGCAGGGTTGAGCTCGTTTCAATCCACGTCCGTCATTGCTGACGGACGAATCTGCGACCACCCGGACTGCGAAGCCCTACAACCAAAGTTTCAATCCACGTCCGTCATTGCTGACGGACGAATCGGCGCTGGGCTAGCCACTACCGCGCTGTAGTTCATGTTTCAATCCACGTCCGTCATTGCTGACGGACGAATCATACGACATCGTATTTGCACGAAGGCTTTAGCATCGTTTCAATCCACGTCCGTCATTGCTGACGGACGAATCCCCTGCACGAACGATTGAGGCCAGCGACTGCGACGTTTCAATCCACGTCCGTCATTGCTGACGGACGAATCCTTCCTGCCCTGGTCGCCAGTCTTGGCGCCAGTTCGTTTCAATCCACGTCCGTCATTGCTGACGGACGAATCGAATGATCAAGGGTCAAACCCGTAATACCCATTACGTTTCAATCCACGTCCGTCATTGCTGACGGACGAATCCCGGTCGAATCATTCCAAGAAACTGACAAAAGGTAGTTTCAATCCACGTCCGTCATTGCTGACGGACGAATCTTGACGGCCTTCAAGACGATTCCCGTAGGAATCGTCGTTTCAATCCACGTCCGTCATTGCTGACGGACGAATCAAGGATCGCGCATTCATCACGCGTCGGTTTAAGTGGGTTT
>JAEUQI010000016.1:0-20000 GCA_016789145.1 Blastocatellia bacterium
GTGGTGCCGTTCATTCTGATGACCTTGCCTAGGGCTTCGGCGGCGTCACCATCGAATAAAGCATCGACAGCATTCACGCCGATGACACGAACTTCGCGTCGTTCGTATTCGTCCGCTTCGGTCAGCCACCGTCCGGTCTTTATGCGGACATTCGCCACGTCCATATAATTCGGCGTCACACCATCGGACAATGCCCAGCGGTAGTTCTTGTCCTTGTAGATCATGTTGTCGTCAAAGCCCGTGCCCCACGAACCGATGTTCACGGCAACAGTGGCGATGTCATTTACGGCCGGAGCCTGGGCGAGGATCGCGCTGGCGTCGTCCATGGTCAATGCTTTGCGATTGCGTTCGTCGCGGTTCGACGGCCCAAAGCCGGTGGAAAGGTGGAAGAGATAGATATTGTTCGTGCCGTATTCTTCGAACATTTTGACGATGTTCTGCCGCATTCCGGTCAAGATCGACGCCACCACAACGAACGTCAAAATGCCCACGACGATACCCAAAATGGTCAGTGCAGAGCGGAACTTGTGCGAGACGACGCTGTCATACGCCATCTTGAGGACTTCGATCGGTAGTGATGTTGAAACAGACATAATATCTTTAACGCAGCGACCGCTGAGTTCGCAGAGGTTTTAAGAGATGAACAATGACGATAAGGTCTCCCATAAATAAAATTCTCAGCGTCCGCTGCGGTCTCTGCGCTAAACCTCTTAACTCTGTGTAAGTGCAACGATCGGGTCTAGTCTCGCGGCTTTCCACGCGGGATAGAGCCCTGCGACGACGCCAATAATGCTCGACACACCGACTGACAAGATCACGTAGCCGATCGTGATAGTCATTGTCATTCCAAGAAGAAAACCGACCAACTGAGTCGCGCCGACGGCAACGATGAGACCGATAATTCCGCCGACAACGCATAAAAGAGCTGATTCGATAAGGAACTGAAGCAAGATCTGCTGACGCGTGGCGCCGAGCGCTTTTCGCAGGCCGACCTCGAATGTTCGTTCGGTCACGGATACGAGCATGATATTCATCACAACGATACCGCCCACGATTAGAATGATCATCGTGATCGGTATCACGACCGCGGCTATCGCGCTCGTGATGTTGTCCATCGTCTTGTTAAATTCATCGACGTTTACGACATTGAATGTGCTTTCTTCGCTTCCCATTAGCTGACGCTTATTGCGAAGCGTAAGTTCGGCTTCCTCGATCGCGGGCAGAAAATCCTTCTTTTCGATCGTCTTTCCGTGGACCTGAACGCCGTTCTCACGATTGAATATTTGGCTATGAAGTGTGATCGGAATGTAGAAATTCCTGTCCTGCGACTGGCCAAAGAATGAGCCGCGTTTTTGCTCAACGCCGATGATCGTGATCGGGACGCCGCGGACCTTTAGTGTTTTTCCGATGGGTGATGAGAACTCGAAGAACTTTTCTTTCACATCCCAACCAATGACACCGACCGCAGCAGTACGTGTAACTTCGTCCTTCGATATAAAACGACCCTCGACGAGAGTCTTGTCTTCTATCTCGTACATGTTGTCAGTTACGCCCAAAATGCGAACCGACGGCATTTCGACCGAGCCTTCCTGAAGATCGGCTCCGGCGTTGGTTTGAGCACCTACGTAGGACGAGAGCTTAAGGTTGTCGCGAAGGAATTCGTATTCTTCCCAAGTGACGCTCTTGTTTCGGCGATTGCGCTTTTCGAACTCTTCGTCCGAGAGCCGCTCGGTGCTCGCCATTCGCGTCATCATGTAGTGATTCGAGCCAAGCACCTTGGAGACTTGGTCGATCACATAAGTTTTCAATCCTGCGATCGAGGCACCAACGACTACCACCGCCGCCACGCCAATAATAATGCCGATCAGCGTCAGTATCGCTCGCAGTTTGTGTTCGAGGATCGATTTCAGAGCGATCCAGAACGCGTCTAGATAAAAAGAATAACGGTGTAACATCAGACCTGTAGTTTCAAACGTGAGCTAGGGCGAAAATGTTCAAGAAAAATGTAAACCAACGGTTTTGCGAGAGAATGCGGGCGTCGTGATATACTCTTGGTTTGTTTTTAATCTAACCAACAGGAGCTACTGTTTTGGCAGTTTTAGTCGATAAGAATACACGCCTGATCGTTCAGGGGATCACCGGTAAAGAAGGCACGTTTCACATGCTGCAGATGCGTGAGTACGGCACCAATGTCGTCGGCGGAGTAACGCCCGGCAAAGGCGGCACGACGCACGAAGGCGTTCCGGTATTCAACACCGTTGCGGACGCCGTGAAAGAAACCGGAGCTAATGCCTCGGTCATTTACGTGCCACCCGCATTCGCCGCCGACGCGATCATGGAAGCCGCTGATGCGGGAATTCCGCTCGTCGTGTGCATCACGGAGGGAATTCCTGTCGCCGACATGGTCAAGGCGAAAGAGTATCTGTCAGACCGCAACACTCGCGTTATCGGCCCGAATTGCCCCGGAATCATTTCGCCCGGCAAGTGCAAGATCGGCATCATGCCCGGCCACATTCACAAAGAAGGCCGCATCGGCGTCGTCTCGCGTTCGGGAACGCTGACGTACGAAGCTGTCGGACAGTTGACGGCACTCGGTCTCGGTCAGTCAACCGCGATCGGTATCGGTGGCGATCCGATCATTGGTACGAATCATACTGACGCTCTTAGAATGTTCCAAGAGGACGACGAGACCGACGCGATCGTAATGATCGGCGAGATCGGCGGCACTGCCGAAGAAGATGCCGCGGCCTATGCCAAAGATCACGTTACCAAACCGATCGTCGCTTTCATCGCCGGCCAAACCGCACCTCCGGGACGCCGCATGGGCCACGCCGGTGCGATCATTTCAGGCGGAAAAGGAACTGCGGCAGAGAAGATGGCGGCATTAGAAGCCGCTGGGATCAAAGTCGTTCAGTCACCGGCAGATATTGGGTCAGCCATCGTTGAGGTCTTGGGCAAAGGGGCGACAGTATGAAAGGAATGATTCTCCCCATGATTTTGTGTCTGCTTACCGTAACCCATGGCCAGTCGACGAAAGCTGCTTGGGAATCGAAGGATGTAGATAAGTGGGACAGTACAGACATTGGAGCTATTATGTTTAGCTCCGCGTGGGGCCGAAATTTGACAATTGGGAATATGACAAACGTTCCCAATTTCGGATCGATACAGCAGTCGGTTCGGGCGTCATATAGTTTGAGATCGGCCTTAGTCGTTCGATTTGCGCTCATTCGCCAACTCCAGCTCGAGCAAAAATATGATGCTATGGATGAGAAGGCCAAGGCTCAATTCGATAAAAGATATCGAGATATTCTTCAGTGCCCTCCATGTTCTGAGTATTACATTTTCAGCCTACGTGGAGACAGTCAAGAACTTAGAAACTCGGCTTTGATCGAGGCTCGGCAAAAGCAGATATTTCTTTCAAATGAGAAAGGTGAAAAACGTACGTTGGCTCGCTTTTCCCCGCAAACTGCAACACCAGGATCCGAGGCGCTCTTTTTTTTCAAGCGAAAAGATGACAAGGGAGTACCGCTAATATCACCCGACAGTAAGAAGCTTATTTTTAGCCTCGCCCTTCCTGAGATTGATCGCGACTCACCGTTATCGCTGTTAAAGTTTATTGAGATAAATGTCGCGGACATTGTTCGCGAAGGCGTGGTGGTCTTTTGATCCGTGGAATAAAAGAAGCACTTAGATGCGAATGCGATCTAACTCGCTATTTTTTAGTCTTAATTTCGAGAAAAATCAAAGGTATTTGTTTAGGAAACTTTACGAAATTTTACTATGAATAATTTAACATTTGGAATAATCAAGCCGGACGCAGTCCGTGCGGGGAATGCGGGCAAGATCGTTGACCGCATATTGGCAAACGGATTTAGGATTCGCGGGATGAAGCTTATTCATCAGACGCGGAAGCAGGCTGAAGGCTTTTATGCCGTTCACGCCGGCAAGGGATTTTTTGACGAATTGACTGAGTTTATGTCGTCAGGGCCGTGCGTTGTGTTGGCTCTTGAGAAGGAGAACGCAGTTCCGGCATGGCGTGAGTTGATGGGAGCTACGAATCCTGCCGAAGCAGCTGATGGAACGCTTCGTAAGGATTTCGCATCGTCGATCGGCGAGAACGCCGTTCACGGATCGGATTCGGACGAGAATGCAGCGATCGAGATCGCGTATTTCTTCTCGAAACTGGAGTTGGTTTAACAGATAGTCACAGGAAGTTGCAGAAAGTTGCGTGACAGCGTTTTATAAAAATCGCTGTTTACGGTTAAACTAACTGCAACTTTCTATTTTCACTGTAACTTTCTGAATCTCGGAGACTTAGAACATCATGAAGAAATGCCCAACTTGCGATAAAGAATTTGAGGATTCGATGCGGTTTTGTCAGGTCGACGGCACGCCGTTGGTTGACGACGCACCGGCCTTCGATCCGTACGCTACTATCGTAGCTCCGGCGGGAATTGCAGTGCCGCCGACTGAGGAAGAGCCCGTTGTCGAAGCACCTGTTGAGGCAGCTCCTGTTGCTGACGAATCCGAGGCGGATACGCAGATCGCACCATTTCCAGAAAGTTCACCAATTGCAGAGCCTTCTGATGTACTAGATCTTCCAGCCGAATCAGATCCGCTGAAGACAATGTATGTCTCGGAGGACGAGATGAAGCAAGCATTGGGCGAAGCGGCTCCTGTCGAAGAGGACATCATGGAATTGCCGTCGGTCGAACCCGATCCGCCGGCGTTCATTGAGCCTGCTGTTGCCGCACCACCATCGCCTTTCGACGCTCCGCCTCCGTCACCGATGAGTGACCAGTCGGCAATACCTTCGCCGTTCTCAAACAACGAACCTGTGGTCGAGGTCGCTCCGGAACCTGAAGTTCCTGTGTTTAATATTCCTGAACCAACTCCACCTCCATTCGCCGAGCCTCAAGCTCCTGTTTTTGAACAGCCTTCCGCACCTGCTCCGATGGAATGGACACCACCGCCCGCGCCGGATGCGGCATGGCAGAATCAGCCCGTTGGCTCCGAAACGCCGTTCGCTCCGCCCGTGGCGGGAGCTGCTGCTCCTAGCCAAGGGCTCGCAATTGGTTCGATGGTGTGCGGAATTCTGAGCTGTTTATGCTGTATTTCCATTCTCACGGGACCGGCCGGCGTCATAATGGGTTACATAGCTCGTAAGAAAGCGAACGAGGATCCTGCGAATTATGGCGGTGCCACCTTCGCAACTGTCGGAATGATCACCGGTGTCATTGGGTTCATCATTGGAACTGCCGCGTTGATCTTGCAAGTGTTTTTTGGAGTTCTGAGCAACATTAGATAGTCGTTATGGCATTAGTTTCTGACGTTTTGCAATCGACAATTGCGGTCATTAAGGGAATGAAACGTACCATTTCCGAGGTCCCGCGTAAGAAATGGACCGTGCAGTATCCGGATGAGCCGATCACGGTTCAGCCGCGATATCGCGGGCAGCATTTGCTGCACGTTGATGAGGCCGGAAAGGAAAAATGCGTCGCTTGCTACTTATGCGCCGCGGCGTGTCCTTCGGACTGTATCTATATCGAGGCCGTAGACGATCCGCGTCCGTATGCCGAGCGCGTTGGCCGCGATGAGCGTTACGCCAAGGTTTACAACATCGATTACGGCCGCTGCATCTTCTGCGGATTCTGTGTCGAGGCTTGCCCGAAAGATGCTATCACGCACGGTTACAATTTCGAGCTCTCTGTTTACAACCGCGCGGATCTATTGAAGACAAAAGACGATCTGCTCATAACAAAGCAAAAACAATCGAAGAATTATCGGGTCGCACTCTCAAGTGAGGATGTGGACTCAGAATTCAAAGAGGTCTAGACAAGGGCGGCCTTCAAGGCCGCCTTTTCGATCCTTGTGCTGCCGCGAAACGAACCACCGACGCCGAAGGGCCGCTACTACGAAATTCGAGCGAAGGGCTTGCGTGAATTTGCCGGCCTAAAGCGAGATGACGAAAGACTAGACCCATTCGATCTCGCACGGGCAGCCGGTTTGCTCGTGGCACCCTTCGAGCAGATCGCACCGTTGCTAACGTCAGAAACACGCGAGCACCTTCTAGGTGACGGTTCCGCAAATTGGTCGGGCGGCGCTGCTTCGCATATGCTCCCCGACGGAAGAAAGCTGATCATCCTTAATCCGACGCACGGTATTACGCGTCAGCAAGCAACGCTGATGGAAGAGATCAGTCATCTGTTCTACGGACACGAACCGACGAAACTTGCGATCAAAAGAAAGAATCGCAACGGCGAGGTCGTCGCTCGCGATTACAACAACGAGATCGAGGAAGAAGCTTATTCGACCGGAGCCGCGGCGTTGGTTCCTTACACGGCGTTAGTTCGAATGGTTTCCTCAGGCAAGACGATCCGAGAGATCGCAAAACATTTTGGCGTGAGCCCTGCGTTGGTCGAGTTTCGGATAAAAATTTCGAAATTGTGGGATAATTACGCGGCAAACGTATTTTCGGGCGACAATAAATGAGCGATATACATTCAAGTGGACACGACCCGCATCTTTCGCAGACAGACAAGCTGCGAATGTTGCTCGAGATCACAAAGACTATCAGCCGTTCGCTTGATCTCGACGAGGTTTTGGGTCTCGTCATGGACACGCTCGGAACGCTCATTCCTTACGACGCCGCAGGAATATATCTGATCGAATTCGGCGAAGATCCGTCGAATCCATACGTCTTTAAGTCGAAAGTGATTCGCGGCTATCAGATCAGTTTCGACCTTATAGAACCTCGGCTTAGGCTTGGCGAAGGCTTCCTGGGCACTGTCGCTCAAACCGGAAAACCGATAATCTCGCACGACGTTACAAAAGACGAGCGCTATTTTGCCGCCAGGGAATTGACGCGATCGGAAATGCTGGCGCCGATCATTTCGAATGAGCACGTGATCGGCGTATTCGATCTGGAAAGTGACCATCTCGACGCATATTCAGAAGATGATCTTTCGGTGCTGCAACTGCTAGCTTCGCAGGTTGCGATCATCATCGAGAAAGTTCGGCTGCATGATGAGGTTGTCGAGAAAAAGCGAATTCAAGCACAGCTTGAGATCGCTCGCGACGTGCAATTGACGCTTTTGCCGCACAGCGATCCGGTCATCGACGGTTTTGACGTGAGCGGCTACATCTTTCCGACTGAAGAGGTCTCGGGCGATTACTATGATTGGGTCAGGATCTTTCAGGATCAGATCGGAATTGTGGTCGCAGACGCTGTTGGAAAGGGCGTTCCTGCCGCATTGCTGATGGCATTCCTGCGAGCCAGCCTGCGGTCTTGTGTACAGATCGGTTATGCACCGCACATCGCTCTTTCAAAGGTGAGCGCTCTATTGCGGGATTCGATCGAAGATAATAAATTCATAACGGCGATCTATGGCATTCTGGATTCGACCAATAAGACCTTCGTGTTCTCAAACGCAGGGCACAATCCACCGTTACTGATCAAACCTGACGGCGAATATCGGTTCGTCGAATACGGTGACATGCCGCTCGCGATGTTTGACGATGCTCGTTATCACCAGCATTTCATTCGCTTTGAGCCCGGACAAGTGATGGTGATATACACTGACGGTATCACCGAAGCCGCAAACCCAAGCGGTGAAGAATACGGCCAGGAACGTTTCGCAGATCGCATCTTGGACGGCATTCATTTGCCCGCAAGGCGTCTGATAGACCACGTGCGTGTCGGTGTAGCAGATTTTTGCGAACAATCTTCTCTCGCAGACGACGCTACTCTTTTCATTGTCAAAGCAAAATAAAAAAAAGGTGCCTGCCGCCTGGCAAGCACCGTAATAGGAAGGGCGTTCCCTGTTGTTGAAACTTTAGTGTACTGTCGCCGAAGTACTGACGCGATCGCCGCCCGGAACTACAGGCGTTCGGTAATGTCCGTAGTCGAGCTTTTCGTCGCTGGTCGAAAAAGCATAAACATCAAAACCGTAGGCGTCGAGAAAATCTGTCAACTCACCCGAACGATGTAGATAAAGCGTTTCGGCGTATCCCTGTTCGCCGCGGATCTCGAGTAGCCGCTCGATAACCTCTAGCGGGGCGAAACATTGATCTGGATCTCGGTGAGTTGCCATTGATTTAACTTTGTCCGCTCATCGAGCGGCAACACTAGTTAGAGTACGCATAACGCAAATAGGTTGTTCAACATCTTTCGCAAACTCCGCGGCACATTTCCGCGTCTAAGTCTCAGAACGAAAGAGATTGCTATTTTTGCCTAACGAGCATACACTTTCGAGTATCAGTGCATTTGGATCAAGGAGACAGCAGTTATGTTTACCAAATTATTTCGATCTTTAGCTACCATCGGATTGGTCGCCGTTGCGTCATTTTCGGTAGCGGCACAATCAGTTTCGGATAGCTACGTGATATCGGCGAAAGCAGGTGGCATCAATTACATCGAAGGCTCGGTCGCAAAGATGTCATTCGGCAGAGCCGGCCAGCGGATCGGCCGCGGCGAATCTGTAGAAGTCGGTGACCGCATATCAACAGCTGCGGATGGCCGCGCCGAGGTGTTGCTAAATCCGGGATCGTTTCTTAGGATCGGCGGAAACACGGCGTTCGAATTTAAGTCGACGGATCTTGAAAATGTGGTTATCGAGCTTGATCGAGGCAGCGCAATGGTCGAATTGCTCGCCACGAGAGACTTTAAGGCAACTGTCGTAACGCCGAAAGGCCGAATAATGCTCGTCGAGACCGGCATTTACCGCATCGACGTTGCAGAAAATGGCGACGCGAAGCTTCTGGTTTGGGACGGCCTCGCCGAGGTCGGCCGCAGCCGAATTCAAGTGAAAAAGAATCGCGGTGTTACTATTGGAGCGACGATTTCTCCGGTTGAGAAATTCGACCGAGACGATGAGAAAGACGCTTTGGCCGTATGGAGCAAAGATCGCGGCAAGCTTGTCGCACGTTCGACCGCCAAACTTAAGGACAAGGCTCTCCGTGAAACCCTGACGAACGGATTTGCTGCCGGCCGATGGGGAATGCGCGATGCTTTCGGTCTTTGGGTGTATAACCGCAGACTTGGATATTCGTGCTTCTTGCCGTTCGGTTACGGTTGGTATTCACCTTATGGCTACGGATTTGGCCATAGCATCTGGTGGTACAACCTTCCGATCATTCAGTACCAACAGCCAACGCCTAATATCTATGGAACGAAACGCCGAGCGAACGCTGCTGCTATGGAGCAAGGTGCCGGAGGCGGTACGCCTCCTTACGTAAAGCTCGACAACTCGATCAGGCAATCGCAGCCGATCCGTTCGCTGTACGATCCGACCACGGACCGCGGCGGAGCAGGATATACACCGGCGCCGATCTACATTCCGCCGCCACCGCCACCGAGCGAAACCGGCGCAAAGACGCGGCCATAGGCAAACTCAAAAGCGAGCTTTCGAGCTCGCTTTTTTATTTCAATATCGTGGCTATGAATGCTGCTTCGGCGGCCGGATCTTTTTTCTCGTAGTAAGAGGAGAGGATCAGCCCCACGGATTGGAGTCCGTTGAATATCGTATGCAAGACAATGCATGGCCATAGATTCTTGGAATATATTCGAAGCCCCGTGAGGATGAAACTCAAGAGCGTAAGCAATATGATCGTCGAAAAGCTCGGCCAATACTGAGGCACATGAACAAGTGCGAATAACAAAGTGACCAGGACAAAAGCTGCCGGAACGCCAAGTGTTTTCTGAAACGCGCTAAACATCACGCCGCGATAGACGAGTTCTTCGACGATCGGAGCAGTGACGGTGGCAAGCAAGGCAACTGAGATCAAAGCCGCCTGCGAACTTTGGATCATTCTTATCAGGTCATTGTCTTGTTCGGGGAAAAATGAGCTCACAGCTCCGGCAACCGCGAAAAAGCTGATCAGGATCAGTGGATAGTGCCACCATCGAATGCCGCCACTTTGCCAACCGAGAGCTTCCTTGAAACTATCTTTCCGGCCGCGGGTCACGATCAGCCAACCTAACAGAAGCGTAAGCAAGTGTGCCGGCACGATCGCAAGTACCTGTAGAACGATCGCGTTCTTATCGTTCTTGGCAAATTCGACCAGAGCCTTGTTATCAGTAATGGGCGGATCCTGCATCATCGCGTAAGGAACCAGGATCATTGCAGGTATGATGACGATCAATAGAACACTTAGTATCCAATACCCTAACGCGATCCCGCTGCCCCACGCCGGAGCGTCGGGGCTTGGCTTACTTGGTCCGTCGGTTTTGGTTGGTGTCGGAGGCGTCGAGATGTACGCGGCTTGTTCTTGATCTTGCACGATTTCGAGTGTAGCTAAAAAGTTCTGTTTTCGCACATTGAAGTTTCGGGCAAATCAATATAATCTAGAATTCCGTGGAGCTACACGGGAATAATCGACAACAATTTGTGATAGCAGTGATCCCGGCACGACTCGGTTCGACTAGGCTTGCGCGTAAAATGCTGTGCGAAATTGCGGGTAAACCTCTGATATTGCACACAATGGAGCGTGCCAAAAGTGCGAAGCTCGTTGATCGTGTCATTGTAGCAACTGATTCACAGGAGATCTTTGATGTTGTTGTTGCGGCCGGCGGCGAGGCGATGATGACTTCTCAAGACCATCAATCGGGAAGCGACCGCATCGCTGAGGTTGCCGAAGCGATGCCCGCCGAATCGATAATAATCAATGTCCAAGGCGACGAGCCGCTGATCTCGCCCGACACTATCGACGCTGCTGTTCAGGCGTTGATCGACGATCCGAATGCTGATATCTCAACAGCATCCGAACCGATCACAAGCCTTAGGGACGACGTACTCAATTTCAATGTCGTGAAGGTAGTGGTCGGTGAAAATGGCTACGCATTATATTTTTCGCGTTCGCCAATACCTTTTCCACGCGAAGCGTCGCTCAAGCACGGCGGACCGAACGAAGCAATAGAGGCAGAGCCTGAGTTGCTCGACAATTTTCGAAAGCATACCGGAATTTACGTTTATCGGCGCGAGTATCTGCTCGAATTTACGACGATGAAGCCATCGCGGCTCGAACAGATCGAGATGCTGGAACAGCTTCGAGCGATGGAGAATGGTGCAAAGATTCGCGTCATCCATTCGAACGAACGTTCGGTCGCGGTCGACACTTTGGAGGACCTCGAACGCGTTGAAGCGATATTGTCGTCGGGCAGATTGTAAATTGTTAATTGGTTGATCGTTAACTGGTAGTAGGAAAATGCGTGCAAGATTGGATCGGTTTAGTATTTTTGGTTCTGCTCGTGATCGGCGCGATCGTTGGGCTCAAGATCCTGTCGAAGCCGCGAGTTTCGACCGCCGAGGAGTTCGAGCGGCGTGCAGCCGAAGAGAAGACGATGCTTGGGGCAACAGCAAATGCGTTACAGGAAGTGATCGATCCGGCGGCGGCAAAATCCAAAGAAGTGATCGCACAAATGCAAGACGGAACATATCAGAAGAAAAAACGAGAAGGGAAGGCGGACGGTAGATTATGACCAAATACATATTCGTAACAGGCGGCGTGGTTTCGAGTCTTGGCAAAGGGCTGGCGGCGAGCTCGATCGGCTGCTTGCTTGAAGCTAGGGGCTTGAAGGTACAGATGATGAAGCTCGATCCGTACATCAACGTCGATCCGGGCACAATGTCGCCGTTTCAGCACGGCGAGGTGTTCGTGACCGACGACGGTGCCGAGACGGACCTCGATCTTGGGCATTACGAGCGCTTTACCAATGCTCAGCTTTCGCAGGCGAACAATTGGACGAGTGGCCGCATTTATCTCTCGGTCATCGAAAAAGAACGCCGCGGCGACTATCTCGGTAAGACTATCCAGGTCATTCCGCACATCACAGATGAGATCAAAGCCGCTGTCCGCAAGGTCGCAGAGATACACGAACCGGACATTCTGATCGTTGAGATCGGCGGAACGGTCGGCGATATCGAATCGTTGCCGTTCATGGAAGCGATCCGTCAGATCGGCAACGAAGAGGGCCGCAACAACGCGATCTTTGTTCACGTAACGCTTGTGCCGTTCATCGCCGCGGCCGGCGAGTTGAAGACAAAGCCGACGCAACACTCCGTCAAAGAGCTCCGCGAGATCGGCATCGCGCCGGACATTCTGCTTTGCCGTTCGGATCGTCCATTGCCGGTCGATCTGCGTAAAAAGATCGCACTGTTTTGTAACGTCCAGGAAACTGCCGTCATTTCGGCTCTTGATGTGCCGACGATCTACGAAGTCCCGCTCGCGTTTCACGAGCAAGGTCTCGACGATCTCATCGTCAACGATCTGCATTTGACCGAACAATTTCCGCACGCTGATCTGACCAAATGGCGAGAGCTTGTCGCCACGATCAAAGACCCAAGTGCCGGAAATGTACGCATAGCCATCGTTGGTAAATACGTCGAGCTCGAAGACAGCTATAAATCATTGCGTGAGGCGCTGACTCACGCCGGCGTCGCGAACGACCTTCGCGTCAACGTTCAGTGGATCGAGTCTGAGAACTTGATGAATGAAGATTACGAGACAGCATTGCAAGACTATGACGCTATTCTCGTGCCAGGCGGATTCGGCAAGCGCGGGATTTCGGGAATGCTCCGAGCGATCAAATATGCTCGCAAATCAGGCACACCGTACTTTGGTATCTGCCTCGGAATGCAGACCGCCTGCATCGAGTTCGCACGAAACGTATGCGGCCTAAAAGACGCCGATTCTACCGAATTTAACGAAGAAACACCGTTCCCGATCATCTTTAAGCTGCGCGACCTCGTCGACGTCGATGAACTCGGCGGCACGATGCGGCTTGGGAATTATCAGTGTGAGTTGAAGGAAGGTTCGCTTGCACGTGAGATCTATCGTGGTTCGGCAGAGATCGGGGAACGCCATCGTCATCGTTTCGAGTTCAATCCCGAATACCGCGACGTTCTCGAACGCGAAGGCCTGGTGATCAGCGGCACGTCGCCCGATGGCAAGTTTGTAGAAATGGTCGAATTGCCGCGTGACAAGCATCCGTATTTTGTTGCGTGCCAATTTCATCCCGAATACAAATCAAAGCCGCTCGCCGTGCATCCATTGTTTGATGGTTTTGTTCGAGCAGCGTGGGACAACAAACAGCGTAGCGAAAATCTCGAACACGACGTTGCGGCGACGCCGCTCGAGATACCGGAACGTGCCGAGATCGATGCGGATCAGTTCGCCGCCGGAAACTAAAGGACAATGAAAAAGTTTGCAGCAGTTTTGCTTACGTGTTTGATCGTGTCGAATGCTTTCGGTCACGAATATTGGCTCGAGCCGAACAATTTCTGGCTACGGTCGGGTGAGGCTTCGGGCGTACGACTATTCGTCGGAGACGCGTTGAAGGAACCCGAAGAGAAGCCTTATCAGCCGGGCAAAACGGACGCTTTCGATCTCATCTCGAACGATGGCACCGTCGACCTCAGATCGCTTGCCGAGGCCGACAAAATGCCGATCCTGGAGTTTTCGTCGCGGGTCGAGGGCACGTATTTGCTTTCGATGACGAGGAATTGGTCATACATCAAGCTCGATGCCGCCAAATTTGAAGATTACCTTCGCGAAGACGCGATGGAATACATCATCGCCGATCGCAAACGCCGCGGTGAAAGCGAAAAAGAAGGCCGCGAGCGTTATTCGAGATACATCAAGTCGCTGATCCAGGTCGGCGACGCCAAAACTTCGGCAGCAAAAACTCGCGTCGGAACCAAGATCGAGATCGTCCCGCTTGAAAATCCTTATGCAAAAAAGGTCGGCAGCGACCTCAAACTACAAGCCTGGTTCAACGGCCGCCCGCTCGCCCTAAAAACCATCTTCGCCGACAACCGCGACGGCACCGACATCAAAACCCAAACCGTCACCACCGACGAACAAGGCCGCTTCACCATCAAACTCGACCGAAAAGGCCTCTGGCTAGTGCGCACAGTACACATGCAACGCTGCGAGAAAAACTGCGCCGACGCCGACTGGGAAAGCTTCTGGGCGGCGTTGACGTTTGGGTTGAAGTAGTGGATCGATGAACTCTTGGCTCGTATTTCTTGCTTTCTATTTTGTCGTTGCGATCTTCGCAATTGTTTGCCAAGAGTTCTTGGTCTATTTCTGTAGAAAATATCGACCGGCCGAATGGGCGAAGTATCCATGGCTTTTTAGGCACCATCTATTTACAAAGGAACTTGTTTTTGCAACTCCGACTTGGATTAAACGATACCCGTTCGTTCGTCGTGTGCTTCTCGTGTATCGAGTTTGTCTTGTCTCACTTTTAGTTGGGGTAATCGGCTTTCTTGTCTCCGCACTGATAATCACCTCGTAAACAGCCCTATGTCTGGAAGTTCTAACTAGTTCCATTGTTTTGGAGCGGCACCTCCGGAACGCCGGAGTTCCGAGCGGCGTCGAATCGGCTTTGCCGAGATCGCATTGCGTTCGCGGCGGCGCCGAAAGAGTGCACCCGAGACGCGTGCGGTCCGGCGGGAGAAAGTACGACATGCGGCCGTGCCTGTCTTACGTGTTTAACGGAGCCGACAAGGTCGAGAATGTCCCAAATCCAATGGGCCGATGGTAAAACTGGGCGGCTGGTCTCATTGGTCCGGGAAATCCCACTTTTGGGTCAAGTGGTATAGGTCTTTGGCTCTCAAAACACCTCTACCACTTGAGGCATTTTCCGGTACTACTTTGGGCAAAGTACTCTACCACTTTGCGGAAAGTACTCTACTACTTTGGGTCTAGCTGTTACAGATTCGCCTGTAAACAGGCGGTTCTCAGCGTCCGGTGCCGTGAAACGGCGTTGCATATGTGGTACGTACCACAATTTCTGCGACAGATCGTGAGCAGTTTTTGTGACCAGATTTGTCGACAAAATATGTCGAAGAAAAAAACACGAATTGCGTTGCGTTTCGCACTGGCAACGGATTTCGCTTACTATAAAGAATGTAACAAAATTGATCATGACAGAAGTTTCTAGTTTCAGTGTTGGCAATGTAACGTTTGGCGATGGTCGTTTGGCGTTCATATTGGGGCCGTGTGTTGTGGAGTCGAAAGACCACGCGATGTTCATGGCTCAGGAGATCGCCGACATTTGCCGTAAAGTCGGCGTTGATGTGGTTTACAAATCGTCATTCGATAAAGCTAACAGGAGCTCGATCGACAGCTTTCGCGGCGACGGAATGGAGTTTGGCTTGAGCATTTTGTCGCAGGTCAAAGCCGAGATAGGCGTGCCTGTTATCACTGACATCCACGAACCATACCAGGCCGCGACCGTCGCGGAGGTCGCCGATATGCTGCAAATACCGGCGTTCTTGTGTCGACAGACGGACCTGCTGGTTGCCGCGGCGAAAACGGGGAAGGCTGTAAATGTAAAAAAGGGACAATTTCTGTCGCCTTGGGACGCTAAGAATATCGTTGACAAACTTTCCGCCGCGGGCTGTGAGGAGACACTGTTGACCGAGCGCGGAGCGAGCTTTGGCTACAACAATCTCGTAGTCGATATGCGTTCGTTTCCCGTCATGAGGTCATTTGGCGTGCCCGTCGTGTTTGATGTGACACATTCGCTGCAACTTCCGGGCGGATTAGGGAAAGCAACGGGCGGGCAAGCCGAATACATCGAACATTTTGCACGAGCAGGCGTCGCTTGTGGCGTTGATGCCGTATTCATGGAGGTTCACGACGATCCGTCGCGTGCCCCGAGCGACGGACCGAATCAGTTGCCGCTATCGCGTCTCGAAAAGCTTTTGACCAAGCTCAAGCAGATCCACGAACTTGTAAATGAAAATTAAGAATTTCCTAAAGACCTGGACACTCGGTGTTGGCTGCCTGTTGCTGACGCTGATCTCGGCGACTATCAGCTTCGGCCAAGACGAGGTAAAGGCTGTCACCACTTGGCAGGTCGCCAAGTACGATATCGATGTCACCTTGCCACCCGGCGAACGTGATCGGGCTGCAACGGTTCGCGCCGTCTTGTCGATCAAGAACGTCTCCGGAAAGCCTGCGTCATCATTGACGCTCAGGATCTCGACCAGCGCGGATATAACTTCGCTTCGGATCAATGATTCGGCGAATGAATTCTCGAAAAGCGAGGAGAAGGTATCCCCAGCGGTAAGCCTCAACCGAAACGTAGCAAGGATCCCATCGGTGCCGGCCGGCGGCACGATAACAGCTACAGTCGATTACAAGCTGACGGTAAAAGATAACTCCGGTACCTCGGCACTGTCGCCGATCGGCAGCCAAATGTTGCCGAATTCGTTCTGGTATCCGACACCTAACAGTTGGTTCTTTGGCCGAGGGCCTGATACAGCACCTATTCGTATAAAGGTGAATTCGCCAGGCAAGACGGTCGTGTCTGCAGGGACGGAATCAAGCTCCGCATTCGATTCGAACGCGTACGGCCAGCCTTTCTTTATTACCGGCGATTGGGAGGTCATCAATTCTGATGGCATTCAGGTTTATGCTCCAAAAGGTCTGCCAAATACAGCGAAACGTGCTCAGGAACTCGCTGCATTGTTCAAAGCGGCTCGTGATCATGCCTCGACCACATTGGGATCCTCTTCGCTATCGCCGCTGCGGATCGTCGCGGTCCATCGTGGCGGAGGATTCGCATCGAACGGTGTCGTACTAGTAGACGACGGCGTTTTTCGACGCCGATCGATCGACTCTCTGACGGCGATGAATATCGCTGAAGGAGCTGTACGGACCTGGGTCGGCGGCCTTATCTCCGTCGGAGGTGATGGCTACGGCATTATTCGCGAAGGGCTGACGAGGTACGTTGCAACCGACTTTATCGAAAGCCGTTACGGCAAGGAAGTCGCCGATGTCGAACGTCTGCGGCAACGAAATGCGTACGCCGCTATCGCTCGACGTGACGGTGCGATGCTTAGGATCTCGCCGCTTGACGATCTATATTACGCTTCGGTTGCCAACAAGGGGGCGATGGCGTGGCGATTGATCGCAAAGCGGATCGGCAAGACCGAATTCTCGCGGATCATCGCCAATAACGCAAAAGACGGCTCGCTTGATATGTCTGAATTACGAGCCGCCCTTTCGACCAGCAGTGAATTGACCGATTATCTATTCGATCAGATAACAGCGATGAATCTTTTGATCGGATTGCCGCAGACCGCAGGCGGAGACGTCAGATTTGCGGTCAGAAATACAGGAGCGATCGATGCGACCGTGAATGTTCGCGTCAGCCTGGTAGGTGGCCAAATGATGGAGGCACCGACGACCGTTAAGGCGTCGAGTTTTGGAGAGGTCATCTTCAAGACTACCGCAAAGGTCGAACGCGTCGAGATCGATACCGATAAATTTTACCCGCAGATCGACTATTCGGACGACATTGCGCCAAAGGAAACTAGTGACAGCGATCCGTTGCTTGCAGTAAAGAGGGAATTCGACCGAAAGGATTTTTCGAAGGCAGAAGCGGCAGCGAGAGTTGTATTGCGATCGATGCCTCGGTTTGATGACGTCAGGGTCTTGCTCGGGCGTTCGTTGCTCGGACTGAACCGTTTTGCCGATGCTGAGAAAGAATTTAACGCAGTCCTGGCTGAGCCTTTGCCAACGTCCCGTTCGCTTGTTTGGGCAAACGTTGGCCTTGCCGAAGCGGCGGCTGGACAAGGCAAGAATGACGTTGCAATTTCACTCGCAAATTCCGTCATTGCCGCTGACACAGATTTTGGTGCGTCATTCGCCGCACGTACGTTGAGGAACAAATTAGGTGCCGCAACATCTGTAGATGCTGCCGTCAAAGCATTTTTCGCCGACTTTGACCGGGCCGCTCAATCAAACCGCAAAGCCGAACTAGACGCAATGTTCGCCGCGGGCGAAGCTGCCAAATTTGCCAGCGGTATCTCAGGCTCAACCGAGACGTGGCAAACGCAGGTTCGCCAGGTCGATAATGTTGGGTCCGATACACTTCTCGTCGAGGTCGGGCTGAACATTCGTATGCTCACCAAAGAAGCCGAAAGCGGAATGGCGGTTTATAGATTGACTCGATTCGGAAATAACTGGCGAATTACGGGTGTCGAGATGTTTGAGGTCCGATAACTAATGACAATTGACCAGGATCTAGGATGGCGAGCGGCGAAAATAAAGCTTCTTCTGATGGACTGTGACGGTGTGCTGACCGACGGCCGGCTTTATTTTGGTAGCGAAGGCGAGGCGTTGAAGGTTTTTCATGCTCGCGACGGGCAGGGAATCGTCGATTGGCATGCAGCAGGGTTTAGCTCCGGCATTATATCTGGGCGAAATTCGCCGATCGTTGCTTTGCGGGCTTCTCAACTTGGGATCAAGTATATAAAGCAAGGCCGTCCGGACAAGACAGTTGCTCTTGATGAGATACTAGCGGAAGCCGGCGTCGCCGCTGATGAGGTCGCGTTCATTGGTGACGATTCGCCCGATATTCCGGTATTTGAGCGTGTTGGTTTCGCAGTAGCCGTCGGTGACGCTCTCGAAGACGTAAAGGCCGCGGCACATTACACTACAAAACTAAACGGCGGCCAGGGAGCCGTACGTGAGGTTGTCGATATCCTACTCGCAGCGTCATCCAACCAGAAGTCGAGCGTTTAGTATCGAATTTAGGTTCTCATTCACAATTCGTTCAACTTCAGCCTCTGACTGATCGGGAGCGAATTCTTCCTTGATCATCCGCACGATCTCCGAACGGTCATTACTTCCGTCGAGTAGTGTTATCAGTTTAGCGACCGCAGGAATTTCTATCTCTAGGTTCGCGCCGTTGATAGTCGTGATCGTCGTGCTGCCGCGTTCCAATTGCCAACGAGCAAATCTGCTAGCGATCGGCCGATCGGAGATCTCTCGATGCGAAGCGAGGTCGAAACTGTGCAATTTAATAAAACCCGCAAGAAACATCTGCATTAGAAAGCTGCGAAGCCGTTCTATGTGCTCCTCATTGGTATGTTCGGTAGCCAAAGCCTGCCGAGCAGCGTCGATCAGACCAGAGAACGATGGCGTTTCGGGCCGCCTGTGTTCCAGTTCGATCAGAACGAACTTCGTAAGCGGATGATTCAGTTTCAGATTATTGCCAGATGCGGAATCAAATTGAACGGTCGAATCGTCGTCAAACCGAGAGTCTTCCTCAGACGTAAGTTGGGTCGAAAGATAGGAGCGGTCAACCTCATTCAATAGCGGCGAAGGCGCAGGAGAATTCGATGCTTTGCAGATCAGGCTACTTCGGAATCGCCGCCCTGTGATCAGATCGCGATATTGCGAACGTTCAAAAGGATCAGAGGAAAAGTTGTCGAGGATCTTGGTCGCTTCATCGGAAAGACCTTTGTCGAGCATATCGCTCGGTTCCGCTTCGCATAAGAACTTCAGGCCGTGTCCGGCGATCATTGAGCAGAACTCGTGAAAATAGAACGGTTGATTGACCGTAGAATGATCGTCATGGAAGACGTTTTCCGGCGTTCGATCAGCGATCTGGTCAAGTTCGAGCGAAAGCATCGCTTGATAAACGCTGTCCGCCGCCGACGCTGCCGCGACCGCTCTCAGGCCTTCGATCCCGAGGCTGACCTTCTTGAGTGCATCGGTTTCGTTCCGCGAATGATATTGCATTATCTCTGACGAGATCTGACGAATGCGACAGCCGGGCAGTGCGTTGTAACTAATGTAGCCGATACCGTTAGGTGCCAGGCATTGCTCATATATATTGAGCATAGCTTCGCGAACAAAGTCGGGAACCCACGAGAAAAGTCCATGTGCGACGATGATGTCGAACCGTCCCAGCTCATCAAGATCGAGGTCCGTGACGTCGGCTTGGTGGAATTCGATATTCGAGAGCCCAAGTTCCGATGCTGACCGCTTCGCCGAATCGATCTCGACTGTCGATAGATCTATACCGACAAATGAGCTGTTCGGAAGAGAATATGCGTGGCTGCAAAGGTTGGTTCCGTCGCCGCAACCAAGTTCGAGGACCCGACAACTTTCAGGTGAGGCCGTCGGAATTCCCATCAACCTGCCCAGCGTCGCGAGGCGATCGGGGTGAGTTTGCGGAAATACGAAGCTCGGAT
>JAEUQI010000016.1:27500-46134 GCA_016789145.1 Blastocatellia bacterium
CTGATGGCGGAGATCGGTTCGTATCTTGAGGCTCTTGATGCGATCTGGATACAGTATTTCGTGGCGTTCGACGAGACCGAGCAGACTTCGATGACTTCTCGCGTGGCGGATCGAGCGTCAAGGTTATCATCCGAGGCCTCTTCGCTCGTCGTTAGCGTCGAATCGCTGGCAAAAGAATGGTGGCGCAAGGTTCGCGGCGACGAAGGTATCGCGAATTCAGCCATTACTTTGCTCACCACGATCGGAGCTACGATAGGCGTCGCCATCGTCGCAGTATTCGGTTGGTTCCTGGCAAAAACGATCGCAAAGCGTCTGCGGCGACGGCGTGTTGCGGTGGATGCTGCGACTATTTTGTATCAGAAGATGGAGCTTGCGTTGAGGCGGATCGGCCTTAAACGCTCGGACCATCAGACGCCGCTGGAATTCGCACACCTTTCCGGCATTCCCGAGGCTGTCGAACTTACCAAACGCTATCAATACCACAGATTCGGCGGCCGCGAGCTCACAAAAAATGAGGCCCTCGAATTCGAGAGCCTCATCGCTAGAATAAAAACCGTCCTGAGACAGCGTTAACTATTTATCTTCGTCGCCGTCCTTGTCGTCGTTCTTGGCGGCCGGAGCTGCAGGTGCGGAACCGGTCACTTTGATCGTCGAAGATTTCGTGGCAATTGTTTTGCCGCCTTCGTCGGTCAGAGTTGCTTCGACCTTGTAATCGCCCGGCAGAGCCGCGGTGAATTCGGTCCACAGCTGCGAAGATTGCGTGATGTCCATCGACTGTTCGCCGACCTTGTCGCCTTTGTTCTTGCCCGCGACGTTGTCGAACGTCACTTTCCACGCAACTTTATGCTTGCCGCTTGGAATGCCGGTCGCTTCGACGATGCAGAATACGGGTTTGCCGACATCCGCCGACGAAACGACGCTCTTGCCTTCCTTGTCCGACGCGATCTTGATATCACTCAAATTCGCGGTCGTCACGCTGCACTCAAACCCCATCGACGCGAACGCCAACACCAATACTCCCAATAAAAGGGTCGTCTTTTTCATCTAGTTCTCCTGTTCTATCTGTCTAAAATTACCGAAATTTCGCGGATAGACTGAGTGTAGCCAAAACCAATATCACTAGCAAGCAAGCTCAAAAAGAATGCAGATCTTTTCGCAATTCTCGCAAAACTCTGATTTCTAGCGGAAAAGGGTTCGATCGTTCATGTTTCGGTGCTAGCGTTGAAATGTGGACACGATATTTTGCAAAACATCACCAACCGCCGCCCGACCGAAACCGCTTCGTGTGAAGCTGCTTGAGACGCCTCCCGATCGCAGACGTGCTTTCGTCGAGACAGTCTTAGACAGCATCATCGAAAGCCGCTTCGGGCCTGGATGTGTACTCGCCGAGGTCGTAAGTTTCGATGAAATATTCGAACCCGAACGCGAGATCCAATTCGACCTAACGGCAGTCCGCCATGCCCATTGCCCAAGCCCGCACGTCAGTGAGGGCGTAACACAGAAGTCTGGAGTATCGGCGGCCGCCGTGAATGTGTCGGACTCAGGTACTGCAAGGGCTGACGGCCGCGGCCGTTCTCACTGCGTTGCACCTAACGCCCTTACTCCGAAGACTCGGTGCGGGCTTGTGCCTTCAAACCACTCACCACCAAATTTGGGACGCAACTTCTTCGGCTCCCCTCCTTACCACGGAGGGGTGGCAGCGGCTTCCGCTGACGGGGTGGTTCTCTGACTCGCAAAGGAATCAAGTTTGGGACGCAAGAATTCTGTCGCCCTCTCCGAGGGCTCCGGGTTCACAAAGCACAAGCTGCCGGGACAGCACAGCTGCCCCGCTCAGCGAGGTGGCACAGCCAAACGCAGGCGATACGCCTGCGGTCCGCTTGTCAGAACCACCTGCGACGGTTGCCGCTTTGGGCAACACTGGCACGTCTTTTGTGCCAGAACCGGGTGGTTGAAGTTACGGATCGTTCAACTCTTGGGACGCAAAAATCTACGGCGGCCAAGACCTGAGGCATAGCCTCAAAGAAGTTGAAGGAGCACCCCACGGCGAAGCACAGCTTCGCCGCTCAGCGAGGTGGCACAGCCACTTGCAAGCGAGACGCTTGCGTTCCACTCGATGAGAAGTTTGGGACGCGCACGGCACAAGCCCGCACGGAGTCTTCGGAGTAAGGGCGTTACCCACAACCAAACCAGCACGGCAGCCGCCGATACTCCCAACTTCCGTGTTACGCCCTCACTAACGTGCGGGCTTGTGCAATGCAGGCGAGACGCCTGCGATCCGCTTGTCAGAACCACCTGCGGTAGCGGGTGGTTGAAGCTGAGAATTGTTCAACTCTTGGGACGCAAGAATCGACGCCGGCCACGACCTGAGGCATAGCCTCAAAGAAGTTGAAGGAGCACCTCACGGCGAAGCACAGCTTCGCCGCTCGGCAAGATGGCAGAACCACGTGCAGGCGAAACACCTGCGATCCGCTTGTCAGAACCACCTGCGGTAGTGGGTGGTTGAAGTCTCGAATAGTTCAACTTTTGGGACGCAAGAATCCACGACGGCCAAGACCTGAGGCATAGCCTCAAAGAAGTTGAAGGAGCACCTCACGGCGAAGCACAGCTTCGCCGCTCAGCGAGGTGGCACAGCCACTTGCAAGCGAGACGCTTGCGTTCCGGTTGATGAGAATTTTGGGACGCAAGATGTGCACGCGGGCAGGCTGGCAGCCTGCGGTCCGGCCTGAGGGAATTTTGGGACGCGCTGTCACGACCGAAGCTGGGTCAAGCCTGTGATTCCTCGATCTGTTGGCGATTCAGGATACCAACAAACCCCTTCCGTTCCGCATCAAATCAGTACATAATGCTCTGAAATGAGTCTTCGTTCCAGCAATCGAATAGTTTCGATCGATCGCCATTTTCGTGATTTGTATGAAAGGCCAAATATCGTACGAACAATTTCCGCTTCGATCACGGGGAAGATTCGCAGAATCGCAGAACTCACTCAGATCTTCCCAAATAAGGTGAATTATGAATAGGCTTTTCGGACTCGTAATCGTGGGTTTGCTTTCGTTTAGCAGCGTTTCTGCATGTAGTTGCGAAATTTTAGAAGCGTGTGAGGCGTATAGTTTTGCTGACATTGTCTTTACAGGGAAGTTAGTTGCCTTGAAAGAAGGCGTTTCAAACGAGAAGACCGTAATCGACGCAACTTTCGAGACCATAGAATATTTCAAGGGCGACGGTCCTAGAATGTCGAAGGCGAAGTTTAGAGCTGGCGGTTGTGAACCTGACCTTCTATTGGGACAAATTCATATTGTTTACAAAGGCGACCTTGGTTCACCGCTGTTTTGTAATCCAACAAAGGTCATTAGAGACTTAAGCAAAGATACGAAGTTTCTACAGGAATTGAGATCGTCCAAACGTAGCTTTACGATCTCAGGAGCCATAATAGGAGCCACCGCGTCGATTCGTCCACATATAAAGATCGAACTATTGACTCATAACGGTCGATTTGATGTTTCGGTTGATTCTGACGGAAATTTCCGTTATGTCACTGATTTAATTGACGAATCTACTGTTCGAGTAAGCTTTCCGGTTGGAACTAGATTTCGTATGAAGAGGCTCGGAATGGTGTCTGACATTTTGAGTAATAGTGTCGAATTTACGGTATCTCCAACAAAAAGCCATTGCGATCGCCGAGTTTTCGAGTTGGTAAGTCGCGAGTAGTTTATCAGACAAGGAAACAGGGTAATTTATGAAGTAACCCCTGAAGTTAAAAGCACTGGTATTGTTGCATTGGGATGATGGGAAAGTACAAACTTCACGGCGGCAAATCAAAAAGTAGAGGAGAAAGACCGTGCAAGAATCGCATTATTGCATGTTTGACCCTGTTCTTTTAAAAAGGAGTACATAATTGTATGAAGCCTCTATTCCTAATTCTCATTCTATTAGCGGCCCAACTTTTGACTAATGGTCAGAGTTGGAAAGGCTTACGTCCTATTTCGTCAGTTCGTTCTGATGTTGAACAGACTCTCGGTCACAGTTCGCGAGTCATAGCAGAGTCGATTCGCTATGACTCGTCTGATGCAATTGTTTTTGTGCTCTACGCAGATGGAAAATGCGATAGAAGTACTGATATTGAATGGAATTTAAGAGAAGGAACCGTAGTCGCAATAAATGTCGTCCCTAAAGACTATGTCAGCCCTGGGTCTCTTGGGTACGATCTAACGCAATTTGTAAAATCAAAAGGGCCGAAAGATCTTCCCAACGTGTGGTGGTATATCAACGATAAAGAAGGTGTTTTCATAACTATTGATGAAACCTCAACTTTCGGATCGGACGCAATCTCTCGATTGATGCTTGTCCCACACTCTAGCGAAAGGCACCTTCAATGCCCTGAGGACAAACGGGGCCAGCCTTTAAGTAACCCCTAAAGTCATGCGCGCTTGAATTTCGGCATCTTTTGGATGCGAAGGATGCGATTGATTTGGTGACAAAAGAGAACAACCGAGGCCTCCTTTATTTATCGGAGCAATACTTGATTGTGGAACACGCGGGATTTCAGGCCCTTAGTTACGTGTAGGCTACTGACAAGGAGGCCCTTACTTCGTGCGGGCTTCTGCATAGAACTACATAGAACCGCATTGATTCCAACTGATCCGCAGATAGTGGCAGACCAAATTCTATAAATCCGCATCAAAGTGTAGTAATATCTTTAGCCGAAACAGAATCTTATAAGTACTCGTAAGTTACTTTATGATCGGAGCCGGAACAGTACTGCAGCAGCGATATCGGATCGATAAACAGATTGGCCAGGGCGGCATGGGCGCTGTCTATGTTTCGACGGACGAGCGTTTTGGCAGCACGGTCGCGATCAAAGAGACGCTGTGCAACGACGACAATTTTCGTAAAGCTCTCGAAAGGGAAGCGAGGCTGTTGAACAGCCTAAAACACGCCGCTTTGCCGCGTGTGACCGACCATTTTGAGGAGAACGAAGGGCTATTTATCGTCATGGAATACATTCCGGGCGAAGACCTTTCGGTGATACTCGAACGCGACCAAAAGCCGTTTCCGGTGGCTACGGTCGAGACTTGGGCGGGGCAATTGCTCGACGCGCTTGAGTTTTTACATACTCAAGAAATTCCCGTCGTACACCGCGACATCAAACCTCAGAATCTAAAGGTCACGGACCGCGGACAGATAATTCTGCTCGATTTTGGCCTCGCAAAAGGCAATCCGACCGATGCTGCTCATAACACGGCGGCAAAGAGCATATTTGGCTATTCGCGAAATTACGCTTCGCTCGAGCAGATACAAGGCACAGGGACCGATCCGCGAAGCGACCTTTATTCGCTCGCAGCGACGTTGTACCACTTGGTGACAGGCGTTGCTCCTGAGGACGCCCTGACGCGGGCGATGGCCGTGCTGAGTAAGAAGCAAGATCCACTGGTTCCGGCGAATCAGTTGCGTGCGGAGATACCGAAAGGCTTTGCGGGCGTTTTGCAGCGTGCGCTTGACCTCGACGCTGCCGAAAGGCCTGCGTCGGCGGCAGAGATGCGGCAGATGCTTGCGAATAGCGAGAGCTACGCCTATTTGGCTGATGCCGTAACGGTCGCGATACCTGCGGCTGATGCCAACGTTTACGCACAGCAGACCAAGATCATGCCCGAGGCGACTCAGGCAGATGCACAGCGTTTGACCGATCTAAAGACCGAAGTGATCTCGCAACCGTTGTCGCAGGTGACGAATATACGTTCGTTAGCTTCGACCGAGACGCCAAAGCCGAAAAGTAAAGGCCTTGCACTTGCGGCTGGCGGGCTTGGGCTGCTGCTTGTCGGAGGCATAGTTGCCGGCGGGCTGTATTTGGCGAGGCCTGATATATTCGGCACCGCTCCGGCCGCGACCGAGACCCAGCCCAAAGCCGAAACGAAATCTGAGATACCCTCGAGTGCTTCGTCCCTGGTCGAAGGCCAGTCTGCGACTGTTGCAAATACGAACAACGCCCCTGCAACTACCGTAGAGCCGGAGAAGCCAAAGGTGAACAACGCCCCCGACAAGGCTCCGGACACCGCAAAGACAGGCCAGCAGGCACCGAAAGCTGAACAGGTCGACGATGGCGAGATCGTTATTTCGTCGATGGACGAGAACGGTCGACCGGTAACCTTAAAACGCTCGCCGGATGGCCGAACGACAACGATCGTAACGGATGAAGGTGTATTTACGTCACGCGACGGCACGATCGTTCAGCGACGTCCGCCGCCGCCCGGAATGCCGCAGCCCAAGTTTCCAAACGGCGTCGATCCAAAACGATTGACGCCTGAGCAGCGTAGAAAATTGAAGATCCTAATGAACGATCCGAATTTCAAGCCGCCGCCGGAATTTCCGAAAAAGCCTACTAACTAGTGGTCCCCGACGCGATAATGCGACGTAGGCGTTCTGTCGCGGCGTCGATATCTTCGCCCTTTACGACAGACATCGGTTCGTGAAACCGAATTGTCACGCGTCGAAACAGGCTCGGATATTTTTGCCCCTGCGGCCAGATGCGATTGCCGCCGCTGATCGTAGCGGGCAAGATAGGAACGCCTGCGCGTTCGGCGATGTGGCAGATGCCATTCTTGAATTCGAACATCTCGCCGTCAGCAAACTCTCGAGCACCTTCGGGAAAAATGATCAGTCCGGCTCCGTCTCGCAAGGCGCGAAGAGCTCGTTTGACGAACGTTGTCGATGTGTCGATCGGATGTTTGACCGGAAACGCGCCGAGCTTGCGTATCAGCCAACCGACGAATTTCCATTCGAAAGCCTTGTCGTAAGCGAGATACTGCATCTTGCGTCTGAGCGGAATGCTTATCCAGACCGGATCGACGTATGTTTGGTGATTTGCAGCGATGAGCAGGCCGCCGGTTTCTGCTTTTGGAATGTTCTCGACGCCCTCGAACCTGACGAACCAAAGCGATTTGCTTATCAGCCACGCGACACCGGTCAGGAGTCGGTAAATGATATATGGCGGATATTTGGTTTCGGAAGTCACAAAAAAACCGAGACTAAAGCCTCGGCATTTAAGTTAGAGTATTCGAAGGCAAAATTTCAAATCAGTACATCAAGCAGTAACTACGTTGTTCTCAAAAAGCAGCTTGTTCATCGGAAACTCTTCGTCAATGAACTGTAGATGAAGCGTCGTCTCTCTGCCGTCTTTCGAAACCTTGCGATTCCGGACCTCGGCGATGCTGTAGAAATCATATGCGGCACACGCGATCTTGACCTTTTCGCCGACCTCGACCTCCAGATTGCACGCGACTGACAGTCCGCTGGCACTGATGTCTTTGGATCTTGCTGTTGCCTTTGCGGCGTCGTCCCGTCCACGTTTTAGCTGCGAAATGGTGAGTTCGATCGATCGCCAGAATCGTGGGTTTTTTCGCGGCTTAAACGAAGAATTCGCTTCGGTGATCGTCCAAAGGCCGTTCTCCGCAACACCTGAAAATCGGTAGCTCTGGGTCGGATCGTTCTTGAAACTCTCGGGCATTTCCTTGCCGACGAAACCGACGCCGACCTGATAAGTGACCTTACCGTCGATATTGCTTTCGGTCACATGCTGGACGAGGCCGAGAACAGGATACAACTCCGCGTTTTCGTCATACGCTCGAAACTCTAGCGGCATCGGCAGCACGAGCGAGACCAATCTGCCGACCTCGACCCGTCTTGACAGTGTGAAACCTGCGCCATTCTTCGAAACGGTCGAGACCGCCGTAACCTCTTTCCAAGAGTCATTTGGCGATTCCTTGACCTGTACGATGGTCTTTAGGTCCGTCGAAAGGCGAGGGCTTATACGTCCGTCGCCGCTTTGATTTGCATTAGAACTGTTCATACGAATGGGAGTTTAACGCGAGCAATTAGGCACTACTCGATGCCTTCGAGGGGAAAGAGCCGGTCGATAAACTCAAGATGAAGCCTGGTGATCCCGTCCTGCCCGGTTCGTTTGCCGCGAACCACTGAGATTATTGTAACATCAAACCGCTCGCTTTTGACACGTAAAAATGCACCGGGATCGAGATCGTACTGCGTGAAGACCGCTGCACCGCCGAGGCTGATATTCTCGGTCACGGTCGATTCGGATTGGATCACATTGCCGTCCTGATCCATCAATTCAAGGACCAGGCATTCCGGTATGAAGAAACGCGTTTGCTTACGCAGGTCTTTCGGCAGATCGCTGTCGTCAGCTCGCAGATCGGCTTGTGTCACGTGCCAGAATCCTTCGCTCTCCGATTCGCGATGAGTGATGTCATAAAGCCGCGAAGGATGTTCAAGGAAGTCGCTCGGAGGCTTTTGCCCCGTAAATGCAACGCCAACCGCGAAGCTTGGGTCGGCTTGCGTCTTTGAAATGGAAATACAACGTCGAACCAATCCCCAGATCTTATATTGCGGTTCGCTGTAGTCGAAACACCGAAGCTGTCTCGGCATCGGTATGGTCAGCTGAACCAGACGACCGCGCTTTACGGGTCGTTTGAGTGTGAAACCACAGCCGAACGCTGAGACATCGCTAAGCCGCGTGACCTCGTTCCAGGTCGATCTCGTGTCGATCCTGACCTCGACCCGAGCCGGTAATGGCAGCGAAATTCGCTGTATCCGACGGTTCTCTTTCTCTAAGGTCGCCGACGCCGTAGTGCCAATGCCCGAAGGCCCGTTTTTTGTTTCGTAGTTGTGCATTTTAGACGGCCTCGGAATAGCCGTTGACCCGAGAAAATCGGGCTGAAATGAAATTTCGCTGAGTTGCGAAACAGGCTTTACGCCTGTATAATTTAGAAAGATTTAAGACGCAGATTTTTCCAGAAATCAGCCCTTCTGAGCTAACGTCTCTCTGATCAAAAATGGACTCATTAATTGAACGCAATCAAATAAATATCGAAGACGAGATGCGCCGTTCGTATCTCGATTACGCAATGTCGGTCATCATCGGCCGTGCATTGCCCGACGTTCGAGACGGCTTTAAGCCGGTGCATCGACGCGTGCTGTATGGCATGTATGAGGCCGGGAATACGTCGAGCAAAGGCTTCCGTAAATCTGCCGGTCCGGTCGGTGACGTAATGGGGCGTTACCACCCGCATGGCGATTCTGCGATCTATGACACCATCGTTCGAATGGCTCAGGATTTCTCGCTTCGGTATCCGTTGATCACCGGCCAAGGTAATTTTGGTTCAGTAGATGGCGACAATCCGGCGGCGATGCGTTATACAGAGGTCAAGCTTGCCAAGATCTCGGACGAGATCCTCGCGGATATCGAAAAGGAGACCGTCGATTTTCAGCCGAACTATGACGGTCGCTTGTCAGAACCGACAGTTCTGCCGACGCGAATTCCGAATCTGCTCGTAAATGGTTCCGAAGGTATTGCCGTCGGAATGGCGACGAAAATTCCACCGCACAATTTAACTGAGGTGATCGACGCCTCGATCGCTGTGCTTAAGGATCCGCACGTTGCGGTCGATGATCTGATCAAACTTGTTCCAGGCCCCGATTTTCCGACATCTGGATTTATCTATGGCCGCGAAGAGATCCATCGGGCATATCGTACGGGACGCGGCATTATCCAGATCAGGGCTCGTGCGGTCGTTGACGAGATCGGACGCGGCGAACGCACGCGTAACGCCATCGTCGTAACCGAACTGCCATATCAGGTCAATAAGGCAAAACTTCACGCGCACATCGCCGAGCTTGTTCAGGATAAGAAGATCGACGGTGTTTCGGAGGTTCGTGACGAATCCAGCCGCGAAGGCATGCGTCTCGTCGTCGAATTGAAGCGCGATGCGATACCGCAGGTCGTTCTCAATAAGCTGTACAAGAACACATCGATGCAGATATCTTTCGGCATTATCAACATCGCGATCGTTGATGGCCAGCCGAAGGTGTTGAATCTGAAGCAAATGATCGAGGCGTTCGTCGATTTCCGGCGCGAGGTCGTACGCCGACGCACCGAGTTCGATCTGCGCAAGGCACAGGCTCGTGCCCATATTTTAGAAGGCCTCAACAAAGCCATCGATGCTCTCGACTATATCATTCCGCTGATCCGAAATTCGCGTTCGGTCGAAGAGGCTCGCAATTGGTTGACGTCGCGGTTTGATGCGATCGAAGAGATCAAGAAATGGCGTGGTGTCTCGGGTGACAAGTCGGACGAACAGTTCGTCAAGGAACTCAAGAAAGTCATCGGCGGCCTGGAATTTACCGAAATTCAAGCTCAGGCTATCCTTGATCTGCAGCTTCGCAGATTGTCGGCTCTCGAGCGGCAAAAGATCCTCGACGAATATGCCGAGATCATCAAATACATCGCGGAATTGGAGAACATTCTCGAAAATGACTCGGTTCTGCGGCAGGTCGTTATCGACGAACTTGCAGAGATAAAGCGTGTTTACGGCGACGCACGTCGAACGGTTATCGTTGACGCCGGTGTCGACCTCAAGATCGAGGATCTTATCGCCGACGAAGAGGTTGCGATCACCGTGACTAAGGCGGGCTACATCAAGCGGACGCCTGTCTCGACGTATTCGCGACAAGGCCGCGGCGGCAAGGGCAGACTCGGGGCGACGGCGAAGAACGAGGATTTCGTCGAGCATCTGTTCACGGCTTCGACGCACGACGCTTTGATGATCTTCACCGACGACGGACAGGTTTACAAGATCAAAGTTCACGAAATTCCCGAAGCCGCGGCCGCTGCGCGTGGCAAGGCTGTTGTGAATCTTGTTCAGCTTTCTCAGGAACGCCGACTCGTGGCCGTGATGCCTGTTCGCGATTTCACTGAGGAAGTTTACCTGACGATGGTGACGAAGAACGGCGTCATCAAAAAGACCGCGCTAAGCGATTATCAGAACATCAGAGCCAACGGAATCAATGCTATAAACATTGACGAAGGCGACGAATTACTCGACATCATCCGAACCGACGGCAATCGTCAGATCCTGATCGCGACTCATGACGGCATGGCTGTTCGGTTCCAGGAGACCGACGTTAGACCGATGGGCAGAGCGGCGAGAGGCGTTCGCGGTGTGAACCTAAGACCAGGCGATTACGTTGTTTCGGTTTGTTCGGTATCGCAAGAGGGAACTGAGAAGATCTTGTCGGTTTCCGAAAAGGGATTCGGCAAGCAAACGACTGTCTCGTCCTATCGCTTGGCCAAGCGCGGCGGTATAGGCGTTATCAATATGAAAACGACCGAAAAGACGGGCAAAGTCGTCGCTTCGTTCCCGATCGAAGAGGAAAGCGAGATCATACTCATAACCCAACAGGCGAAACTGATTCGCCTCGGAGTCGATAAGATCCGCGAAACAGGCCGTAGTGCTCAAGGCGTGACGCTCATCAAATGCGGTGACGACGATCTGGTAACTTCGGCATCGCTGCTCGCGGCGGAATCAGACGAAGAATAATCTAAGAGCTGAAAACTGAAAACGGAGAACGATCTTGATGATCGTTCTCCGTTTTCACCTTTACATTTTTCGCTCTACAAGCAACTCCATCTGTCGCCGACGAACATTGCCGGAGCTCCGGTGCCGCCGCCTTGGCAGGGCGTCGTGTTTCTTCGGCAGTCGGTGCAATAGGTAAATGAGCCGTTCTGTGCGCGTTGCGGCAGGGTGTTTACGGGCAATTGGGGGAGCTGAATAGGTGTTCCGAACTTAACATCGGTCCCAAAAGTAGTCGGATGCCCGGCAACGGAGCCGTCAGCAGGCTGGCCCGTCATCATTACAATCGTCGCGCGATCAAATCGCTTATTTGTAGTAGGTGCTCCGCTGGCACCGAGCACACCACAACCTAAAATATTACCGTCGTAACAAAATCGATCGCCGGTAGAATAAATGCGCACACGCTCATCAGCGGTCCAGGTATTACCGCCATAAGCGCTGCCGGTGGAAACGATTGTGCGGCGAGCCTTGAAAACTATCGGATCGGCGAAAATAGAATTGAGTATCATGACCGGATACGAATAATCGCCGGCATATGGATTATCGGCAGCGTTATAAACTATCGAATTGGTCATATATTCCGTTTGCGATGCAATCACCGTCAGCGGGCCGCTATCCAAAATGTTGATGAAAGTTCCACCCAGGGCTCCGCCAAAACCTCCGCCGAATGTATCTTGCACGAGGAAAAATCCGGCACGCTCAATATGCATTGAATTTGCGTTCTGGCCCGGCCCGCGCTTCGGATTTATAAACAACGAAGACGAAATCCGCCAATCGGTATTTCGTGTGTCAATAAAAAGCCCCGCATCGCGGTTGAAAACAAAGCGGCAGGAATTTATCTTGACGTAATCAAATTGCCACTGCTTGTCAGTTTGCGGAAGTCCATAGGCATTGATCCCGCGATTGAACCCTTGGAAAGTAACGCGGTCGAAGTTAAAGCCTTGGGCACTGTGATACGCTCCGTAGGCTTCGATCGCACTCGTGCCGACGTTGCTGTCGGCGATCAACTCGATGTCACGAATTGTTACGTTCTCAACACATTCTCCGACTCGAAACAGAGAAGTATTGGTGCCACGAAGTCGAATTCTGCTCGGATTGGGGCGAGTTATGTCGCTCGTCGATGCAAGACTGTGGAGACCATTTGTACCCACGATAACTGCCCCCGAAGGCAATGCGACAGGTCCTGTAATTATGTAATCACCGTTCGGGATCGTCAGCGTGCCGCCGTTATTTGTCGCGATCGCCGCCATCGCACTGCGGAATGCGACGGTATCGTCCGCCTTGCCATCGCCGATCGCGCCGAAGTCGCGAATATTATAGAAACCACGCGTTCGGGCATCGTTATTCGGAACGATGTTATACGTTATCGGTCCCGAGGTCTTGTCGCCTTGGAAAGAAATGCGGTACGACTTGTCTTCGCCCTGGAAACACCAGCGGGCGGCCGTCGCATCAGCCTGCATCCGCGCCGAAGTAGCGTTCGTTTTAGCGAGAGTTGTTCGCGGAGCCAAGCTGTCTCCGCCGCATGTCGTAACGTTCAACGGGGTTTTTGTATCTAGGTCCGTGATCGTGATCTGAGTTGTCGGAGGAACATATCGAACTGCGCACGTCGCCGCTCGCTGATCATTCGGAACCGCAACGATTACGTTATATCCCTCAAACCTATTCTGGGAAAAAGCAGATATTGCAGCAAACGCAAAAACAACAGCGAACAAGACACTCCTAAAACTCATAATGCCCTCATTATCTCTAATCGAGATAACGAGGGCAATGATGAGAATACTCGGATCGAATCAGAGATATCATTTTCTACCTAAAGGCCCGGTAGCCACAAAATCGAAATCGGAGATCGAATCGGTAACCGCAACCACACGAGGAGTGAACTGGTAGCGTTTAGAGGAGACGCTAATGGTATATGTTTGTCCGGCCTCAACATCATCGAATCTGTAGTAGCCAAGTGACGAAGAGATAGCGGTACGAACATTCCCTTGACTGTCGGTAAGTGAAACGACCGCAGATCTGAGTCCCGCTGAGTTCGGCGTTAATATTCGTCCGGATACACTCGCATTTGCAGCCGTAGGCCCGGCTACGAGGAAGTTAAAACTCGTGAACTGACCGTCCGGATTTGTTATCCGAATTGTGTGTGTGCCGGGCGTTGCTCCAACCGTGCTTATATTCAAGGTCACCTGTGTGGTGCTATTAAACGTGACACTATTGATGGTCAATGGAGCCTGCGGAGCGAAAGGGGAGGAGGTAACCGAACCTTGCATCCTGCAGTTTCCGGTTCCTGTTGTCGAGCACGAAGCATTGCATGTGAATCCGGCTGGATTATCGTAAAACTCAGTGCCCGCAACTGAAAGGCCGGTAACCGTAACATTAAAACTAGAAAAGCCTGTGCCTACGCTCGCCGGCGAAGGAGTAACCGTCACGGGAGGACCTGCCGCACGGAGTTGCACGGCGCGCATCCGCCACGAATTAGTAGCGTCAGAATATTCGCCGACATGCCAAAACGTTTGGTTGTCGCACGGATCGACCGTAGTCTTCGAATAGTCGCCCCATCGTTGTTTTGCACCAGCTCCTTCGAGGTTATAGGCGGTCGTGCTGGTTTGGATCTCGGTCGGAGCTTGGATAGTGTTTGCGGTATCGGTGCGAAGTCGTCCGGCCGCATAAAGTGAAGGAAAGCGTGCGGCTCCGGCTGAACTCGCGCCGATCGCCATATGACCTTGACCAGAAACTGCAACGCTTGGGATCCAATAGCTATTTGGGTTTGTAGCAGCTGAGTCGAACAGTGTTCCGAACTGGTTGATCGAAGGAGTTCCGGTCAAATTGGTGATCTCATACCAACGAGAACCGTTACGATTTCCGGAGGTACTTGCAGTTCCCGCAGCTGTGACTTCGATATTATGTGACGTCCACAATCTTGAAACGCCCGTAATATTGTCTCTGGTTATTTGGGCTTGAAATAGTCTATCGTCAAGATCGTCTAGGGTGCGACCGGATGTTGCACCCTGAAATGGAACACCAACGCCCGTAAATCCACCGAGAGGATATGTTGTGGCGGCAGTTGCTAGTGGAATGTTTGCCGAAATCGTCGGCGTTCCGCCAGGATCCGAAACTCGTCGAATCTGTAGCAAACTAAAAGCAACATTGTCGACTCCGATGAAGTAGCCCTCAGTAGCTGCAGGATCATCATTGCTTACGCCTTGCGGCGTTAGCGGACCGGCCCCTGCTCCGGAGGCTAGGCTTGCAAAAATGGTAGCTGTCAGCGTGCCGCCAATAAGGTTGGCTTTGTTTACAACATATCCATCGGTACGAGCGAATGTACCAGAGGAATTAGTGAATATGTTTCCGCCTATATAAAGGGCATTAGCGTCTACTCCCAAGGTTGGATAGTCGAGAAAGTTTGAAGGCGTTGTTATTTGATAGAACGTAAAACTTGCAGAATTTGTGATCGTTGGGCCGCTACTGACTGCCAGCAAGATCCGATTCGATGTCGCGGCAACGTTGATCATGCATAGGAACCAACGTCCACTGAGACGATCATACTCAACCCGCGGATCTGAAACGCCCTGGCCATTTCTAACAGAATTCCAAAAGGTCGTGTCGGCCACATCAAGGCCACCAACAGCGCCCGTAAATTTGTCGTAAACCTTTATTCGACCATTAGCATGCATCAAAACTTGGGTTGGTCCTACATCGCCAACACTATCAGGAGGAATAGAGCCTATGCCATCAGCATTTCGTCCCGGACCCGCGATACTCGTACCCACGATCTGAGGAAGCAGCCAAGTTGTATCTGTAAAATTCTCTTCGCTCTTGAGGTCTTCGAGAGCGTTTTTTGGTTGAATCTTGTTCGGGCGATACTTTTCGTGCTTTACTTCAACAAAATACTTCGCCGGATCAAAAACTTCTTTTGGTGTGTTTCGTTCTCGACGCATTATCGTCGCCACTGATTCTCGAATACCTGGATCACCTTTATACGGGATGCCTTCGATCTGGCCGTCTGAACGAGGTTCCTTTGCGGCCATAGAAACTGGAGCTTTTACTGTCGCATTCGGCTTTTGTTTTCCGGGGTTCTTTGACTTGCCAGAAGTCCCAGTTCTGATCTCTTGTGCGTAACTGTTGAGTGGAGCGACTGTTGCGGCCACAACAATAAGTAATGTTACAAAAATTTTTAGCGAGGAGGAGGTCTTCCGATATTGCTGTAAATTCATACGATACCTCTTAGAAAGATTAGACTGCGAAAGGACGATTGATATCCTTGATGATAACACACCTGCTAATAGTAAAGCTCCACAAATTAATAGGTGACAACTAGTCGAAGAGCGGTTGATCGGCGGCGGACATTTTAGGATAGATGCCGAAATGTTCGAAGGCAATTCGCGTCGCAACTCGCCCGCGCGGTGTTCGGTCGAGGAAGCCTATTTGGAGGAGGTATGGTTCGATTATTTCTTCGATCGAGTCTTTCTCCTCGTGAATGGCAGCGGAGAGGGTGCTGAGGCCGACGGGGCCGCCGTCGTATTTTTCGATTATGGTGCGAAGGAGTTTGGCGTCGCGTTCGTCTAGGCCGTAAGAATCAACTTCCATTTTGTCGAGCGAATTTGCGGCGACGGCACCGTCGATACGGCCTTCGTGGTCGACCTCGGCGAAATCTCTAACTCTCCTAAGCAGTCGATTTACAATACGCGGAGTGCCTCGTCCGCGGCGAGCGATCTCGTGCGAGCCTTCGGCATCGACCTCGACGTCGAGAATCTTAGCGGATCGATCGCATATCGTTTTCAGGTCGGGAATATTGTAGAAATCGAGATGAAAGATTATCCCAAAACGCCCGCGTAACGGAGCCGTGATCATGCCCGGACGCGTCGTCGCTCCGATCAATGTGAATTTCGGCAGATCGAGCTTTATCGACCTCGCAGCAGCACCTTGGCCGATCATGATGTCGAGATTGTAGTCCTCCATCGCTGGGTACAAGATCTCTTCGATCGCGGGGCTGAGGCGATGGATCTCGTCAATGAAAAGAACGTCACCTTCATCGAGGTTGGTCAGGATCGCCGCGAGGTCACCGGCTTTTTCGATTATCGGCCCGGCCGTCGATTTGAGCGATGCACCCATTTCGTTCGCGACAATATTCGACAGCGTTGTCTTCCCAACGCCCGGCGGGCCCGTTAGCAAAATGTGATCCAGAGCCTCGCGGCGGCGAAGAGCAGCTTGCATAAACACACGAAGATTGTCCTTCACCTTCTGCTGACCGATGTATTCCGCGATTCTAGTCGGGCGCAAACTCGCCTCGAACCGCGACTCTTCAGCCGAGACCTCGTCGTTTCGAACGTTGATTGAACCGTATTCTGTCATGTCGAACGATGCTCAACAGATTTTACCGCAGATGACGCGGATGACGCAGATTTTAGAATTAATTCTTTATCTTTCTATCCGCGCTATCTGCATATCCGCGGTTAACTATCGTCAAAACAAAAGGCCCTTATGGTACAAAGCCAGCAAGTCCATCGACAGTGCAACCGTGCAATGCAATACCAACCCTAGCCAGATCGTGCCGTTCTTGTAACTTATCCAACCGAGGAAAAGACCTGCCAAGACGGCGGCGAATGTTTCTGCAATAGGCTTTTGAAAATGGATCATAACGTACGGCACCGTCATCACCAGCACCGAATAAAGGCCAAGCGACGGTTTGAGACTATGAACCAAAAATCCGCGAAAGAAGAATTCGAGGCCAAAAAATTGCAGGAAATAAACCAGTTCCCAGATGAGTAATGTTGTGCCGATGTTCGCGTCGAGCTCGTAAAACTGAAGGAAAGGATACTTCGACGAGAAGCTCTCGGTCAGCGACATCAAATAGACGATCGGCAGCATTACTGCAACGCAAATTCCGAGCAATCTCAAGAATCCGGGCTCGACCTTTGCCGCAAGTCCAAACTCGCTTAACTTTCGTTTTTGAACAGATACGACAAATATCGCAGGTATAACGAAGTAGAAAGTCATCGACACAAAACACCACCAAAGCAGCCCGTAGAGATTGCTCGATGTTGGGAATTCAGCTTCGATGCCGATGCTCGCGAACGAAGTGTTCGACAATAGGAGATTTAGGTATTTTGGATCTTTAAGGTAATAAATCAGCGTCAGGCCGATGGCGGCATAGATAAGCGCAAAAACCGCCTTGCGATCTAAGGTACCGAAATCATCTTTGAACTGTTTAGCGATCTCAAGCATTGTGAGGCTATTTTGCAAGGATCTGAAGCGATGCTCGGAGCAGTTTCTGTACGGTCAACTCAGCACCTTCTTTCATAGCCTGCTGCAGAGCTTTTTCAGCGGCGGCTTTTTGATAACCAAGATTCACGAGCGCCGAGAGTGCATCGTCAACGACAGCGTTTTCGCTCGTCGGCAGTGAGACCGAAGACGAAGAGCCGGTTTCGATCGACACGACCTTGTCGCGTAGTTCAACGATCAAACGCTCTGCCGTTTTCTTGCCGACGCCGGGGATTGAGACGAGTTTTGTGATGTTGCCGCTTCGCACGGCGAGCACGATGTCGTCGGCACTCATGCCCGAGAGCAATGTCAGACCCGATTTCGCACCGACACCTTGGACCGAAATAAGCAATAGATAAAGTTCGCGTTCGCGGGCGGTTTTGAAGCCGAAAAGCTGTATTGCGTCTTCGCGGACGTTTGTGTGAATTCGCAGACTCACTTCGGAACCTACCTCGCCAAGCTCATAAAATGTCGAGAGTGGAATGCCAACCTCATAGCCGACGCCGGCGACGTCTATGACGACGCGGTCGATTTCTTTTTCGAGAATTTTGCCAGACAGATGAGCGATCATCGTTTCACACTTGAAACGTGATTGTAAGTGAATTCGTTGCTCGCATCAACAGCAGGCAACGCAATTTTAGTTAACACAAAGTTTACCTTGCGCTTGTTTTCACAATTTGGTCAGATGTAGTTGTGTCGCGTGTTGAAAAGATATCGGAACTGACGACGATGCGTCTAAGCATCTACCTTCGCTGCCTGAAAGAGCTCGCTGCCGAAGGTGCATCGTCCGTGTCTTCAGAAACGCTGGCGACACGATTTCACCTCAATTCCGCACAGATACGCAAGGATCTCGCCAACTTTGGCGAATTCGGCGTTCGCGGCGTTGGTTACAAGATCGCGGAGCTTTCCGATCATCTGGTTCGGATCCTCGGGCTCGACCGCGAACACAACGTTGCCAT
>JAEUQI010000170.1 GCA_016789145.1 Blastocatellia bacterium
AGACCGCCCCGACATTCGAAATCGGTCCAGGAGCATCGTATGACGGGTCAGTCACTACGATATTGCCGTTCGGCAAAACCGTTACGGTTTGACCAAACAGACCACTCCCCGCCGGGCCGACGATGTCGGTCTGGGCGGCGTTTGCGCTGGCGTAAAATAAACAAATTGACAGTGTAGAAAGTACGAGAATCGTGGCGAGTTTCATAAAGTCTCTTATCGGAAAAAGATCATCCGAAATTCTAAAAAACTTTGCATCCTAGGAGCAAATTGAAGTAAATTTTGGCCAGATTAGCATAAACAGGCCTAAATATTCAATATGTTTCGTTTCGACGATACTCCATCGACCGCTACATACATCCAGTAAAACAGGCTGCCTAGCCTGTCTGTCTCATAACGAGAGAGACAGGCTCGGCAGCCTGTCGTACTGTCCGATCGCCGAAGTCGATCTTTGCGTCCCAAGGATCGAGGTGTTAGAACGCGTGAAAACTGCTGCTGCGTCGTTGGAGCATGGTGACGGCGATGGAGATGGCGTCGATCTGGTCGTCGTGCGTCCCAGCGGGGAATGAGGCGGCTTCGTTGAGGAATTCGTCGTTCCACGGGCCGCGGATGAGGTAGACGTTGCCGGCCTCGGCCATGGCGAGCCAGCCGAGGGCACGGCTGACCTTGTCGCCTTTCGGGCGGATGCCGCGAAGTTTGCGTCCCAAATTTCCGGAGCTGCGCATCAGGTCTTGATAGACGGCGTTGCCGTTTGCCGAGAGCTCGATGCCGATCTCGGTGTCGGGTTCGGCGGCGATGCGTCCCAAAATGTAGCGGCGAAGTTCGGGATATTCGACCCGCCGACGATAGCCGCCGTCGATGTAGAGGTTATTCCAGGCGTCCGTGGCGACGCGGAAACTCGCGGTGTAATCGCTATTGTCGCCCGTCGTAATACCGGTGTCGATGCCGCGTTTCCACCTTAAGTTCGGCGGAGCGTGGCTCAGGATCTTCCCGTCGAACCATTTTCGTTTGAACAGCCCGCCCTCAGCCGGAACGGGACGCTGCTGATACAACGCCGCAAACGAATAGCTGCCCAGCCGACGACGTATGCGTCCCAATGCCGCCTCGTCCATACGGTCAGGGCAGAGAGCCACGCCGGGAGCGCGTCCCAACGGATCAGTATGAGTTACGCCTTTAGGCGTGATCTCCGGTTGGCTTGGATCGACGCTATCATCACGCGTAAACGCGTAACTCATACCCTCCGCAAGCGCCGGCAGATCGATGACTTCCCATTGTTCGCCGCCTTCTTCTTGGGCGTCGCGGAGCAGGCGGCCGGCGAGGTCGTCTTCGTGCCAGCGAGTTTGAACGAGTACGATCGAGCCGTCTTTCTCGAGACGCGTGTAGAGGTCGTCGTTGAACCATCCGTAAACTTTGTCGCGGTGCGTCTCGGATTCGGCGTCGGCGCGCGAACGTATCGGATCGTCAACGATGATCATATTCGCACCAAATCCGGTCACGCCCGCCCCGACGCCAACAGCACGCAGCCCACCGCCCGCGGTCGTTTCCCATTCGGCTTCGGTGTTTTTGGGTTTTGTGGAGATGAATGGAAAAACCGAAGACGTCGAGGAGTCGGGGAGTTGTGGAGTCGGGGCGGTCGTTGACCGACAGTCGGAATTCCTGTCTGCCCGTTTCTCGTGCGAAGTTCTTTGCTCCTCCACTCCCCGATTCTCGCTCTCCTCGACTTTCCCCAAGGCGTGGTCGTCCATCAACACCTTGCGGATCTTTCGCGAAAATCGGTTGGCGAGACGCTGGTTGTAGCTGCCGATGATGATGTTAGTATCCGGCCGTTTTTTGAGGCAATATGCAGCAAATCGCGTCGTCACCAGCTCTGATTTGCCGTGACGCGGCGGCAGGAATATCATCAGCCGTTTCAGATCGCCATCGAACAACTTGCGCAGGCGTTTGTAGATGTAAACCTGATGTTTCCAGTTCCACGTCATGCCCGGCGACACCTGTTTTAGCCAATCCTGAAAATCGTCGAAATCGAGTGTGTAGTCGATTTGGGGAGCAGAGTAATGGAGGCGTTGGGGAGCCGGCGTAGCATCGCAGCGATCGCTCACGACTTCTGCTTCTTCACGCCTCGGCTCCTCTACTTTTTCAATCGCTGCCAGTTTTGCCTTGAGCAATTGCCGCCAGCCGTACAGGCCGATCCAACCGGGCCGGTGGCGTCCGCGCTCGAAACGGTCGTTCAATATGCGCCGGTGAAAATCATGATAGCCAAGCGCACGCATTTCACGCTCAATGCGTTCGAGCCCTTCGCCGTTGAATGCGAGGAAAAGGTCGCGTGCGGTATTTATTCGTTCGTAGTCAGGAGTAGAATTGCTCACAATTCTAGCCTAAGCCGAATCGAATCCTGATTTGAAGGCTATTCCGCGAGAAATGCGGATTATGCTGATTTCGTGAGATTTTTCTTGAAATGTTTGATCTGTCCGATGTTGGACTATTAGTCTGAGCGCGGATTTCTATCTATTTCATCAAGTTTATCTCCTAAAATATCAGATCCGCGGTCTTCGAAGCAGCATAGACAAGTAGGACGGTTAAGGTCGAAAGCAATACAGACACGATCAACAGGTACTTTGATAACGGAAGAAACTCAGTTCGACGGCCGCTATCAAGAATCATATCCAAGCCGAATCGGAGAGCCGCAAAAAGAATGAGTGTGACAAGTACATAAACAAATAATGCAGGAACTAGACTCCACCAACTTTCACCCAAAATTGAACCTGCTAGATCAAGGAATCGTCGCGCAGTGCTTTGGTAAAAGATTACGTAAAGAACGATCAGGCCGTTGTCTATCCACCAAATTCGCCTTTTGTTTATAACCTCTGGTGCCATGTCCATCACCTTAGCTAACAATGATCAGATCTTTATACGCATCTTCTATTCGTCAGTACGATACGCTCGCCAGTCGATCTCGGCGAAGATGTTGTCGCGGGATTCTATTTCGGTTAGGAGGTCGAGTTGCTCCGTCGACAATAACCCAGTCGCTATCGCTCCCGGTTCTGACAGCATATCCGCGAGCATGTTGAAGCGCTGGATGTGCATCTGGAAACGGCGGGACGAGTATTGGACGGTCGTGCCCTGATAGATCTGGAACGCCCAGTCGGAGGATTGGGCGAGGAGGAGTTCGCGGGCCATTTGGTTTAGGATCCTGGTATGAGTTACGCCTTCAGGCGTGATGTCCTCGCTACGTTCTTCAACGCTAAGATCACGCGTAAACGCGTTACTCATACTAGTCATCCGCCGTTCGGCGTCGTGTTGGTATGGGTACATCCACGAGTTTCCTTCGTTGATCCAGACCTTGTAATAGCCGTTTTCGCCCCACGACGAGGCGGTCGGTTGCTGGACCTGGATGGGCAGGCCGCTGTCTAGAAAATCGCCTGGCGTGATGCATTGGATGTCGTCTTGGTCGTAGTGCACCTTGCGGAAAAAGAAGTCGA
>JAEUQI010000171.1 GCA_016789145.1 Blastocatellia bacterium
TGGTCGGTCTCGCAGTCCTCAACGAACTGACGGATGCTCGATTCAAGGAAGCCCACGAGCGTATCGCCTTCCGCGGCTACCAACACCAACTGCGTCTCTGGGTCGCCAACGATAGCCTGCATTTCTTCGACGTGATCTTCGACCGAGGTGTGATCCCACAGCTTAGACCGTAGGCGCAGCCATTCGTCCCTATCGTTTGGTTCAACGGGACGAATGGTGATCTCTTTTGGCGTCATTAGCACCAAATGATAGCAGTAATGATTGCGAGCTACAACAAAAAAGTAGCAGCTAGCCCGCGGTTGCGGTCGAAGCCTTTGGTGCAAGCAACTCAAGTGCCTTCTTAAGTTGAATGTCCTCAACGGCGGCCGGAGTTTTTGGTTTCGGTGTCGCCGCAGGCGTTGGATTAGGATTCGGAGCGTTCGGGTCCTGACCCTCGATTATCGCCGGAGCGTCGAGCGGCTCGGGAACGTCAGGACGCTTGACCTCAACTGTTGGTTTGACGCCCATCGAAGCACGATCCTCGCCCAAGAAAGGCTTGCCCGATGCCGACGCCCATTTCGCTACGGTCAGCAAATAGCCGGCGCCGCTGTTCAGCTGGAAAAGCTCTTGCTGTGTTCCCGCACCAAAGGTACGCTCGCCGACAACCTCGCCACGCTTGCGTTCGGCAAATGCAGCGGCGATCGCCTCTGCAGCACCGGCGGTACTGAGATTGGTCAGAACAACGGCTTCACCGTCGAAGATCGCCTTGCTCGGGTCCGCAGCGAATGAGCTCAAGACCTTATTCTCACGGCCTTGGATCGTCGCAAGAGTGCCGTCCTTTATGAACAGATTTGCAACGCCGACAGCCTCTTCGAGCTTGCCGCCGGCTACGCCTCGTAGGTCTAGAATGATCTTCGTCGCACCTTGCTTCTGTAGATTAGCAATATTGCTTCTAACGTCAGCGGCCTCGCCTTCTTCGAGGCTATAAACTTTCACAACGCCAACCTTGTTCGCTTCCATACGCGATTCGGCCTTCGGGATCGTATAGGAATTTCGCGTCACTTTGATCGTCTGCGGCTTTTCAGAGGTTCTAAGAACGCGCAATGAGACGACCGTTCCCTTTTCGCCCTGAACAAGTTGTTTGCCGTCGTAAAGCGATATATCACGCGTTGCCTTGTTATCGATGTACTCGATAAAATCGCCGGCTTTCATACCGGCCTGATCTGCAGGGCCGCCTTTGACCGTGGAGATGACGTAGAGGTAGCCAGCGACCTGCGAAAACTCAGCACCGATGCCGGCTTTCTTCGAATCAGCGTTCGCTTTGTAAGCGACCACTTGCTCGGGCGTTAGATATGACGAATACGGATCGAGGCCGTTCGCTAATCCGCGAAGCCCACCGACACGGACTTTTTCGAGATCAGGTTCGTCGACGTAATCGTTCTTGATGTGATCGAGTACGGCTTCGACTATGCGTAATTGCGTCGCAGGATCATTGCCCGCCTGTTGAGCATTGGCGTTAAGCACATAGCCAACGAACGGCAGCCCACCAACAACGGCGTAAACTGCGATCGCTCCGGACAGCGTCAGAACCCAAAGTTTTCCACGAAATGTCATATAATACCTCTCGACGATCGGTGCAATTCGATTATCTTTGATACAAAATTTAAGTGCAACACCTACAAACAGCTAATGAGACACAAGTTACAGAGCTTTCTCTGCCCGACACAGGCCGAATTATCGCTCTAGATCCCGGAACAAAACGCATTGGCGTCGCTATCTGCGACGAAATACGCGTCACGACTCGCCCGCTGCCGTATTTTACGGTATCTAGCTGGAAAAAGTTGCTAGCCCACGTCACCGCGCTCATTGCAGAGTTTGATGCCGTCGCATTGGTGATCGGTTTGCCGCTTGATTCCGAAGGCGGCGAGCAGGAAATGACGCAGATCGCACGCGAGATGGCCCGCAAATTCGCACTTTCGCTGCAGATCCCTGTGTTTCTACAAGACGAACGCGTCACTTCATACGAAGCGAAAGGCCGCCTATGGCAAAAAAGAGCGAATCTCAAAGAAACTCGTTCCAAAGTAGACTCCGAAGCCGCCACGATCATCCTCGAAGACTTCATCGCAGCTATTTAGGCGATAAAACTAGAGTCTTTACGGTTGCCTTTTCGATGGCTTGCTTCGAAAACGGCAATATCGCGGGTGTTCCTGACTTAAACGCCTCAAATTGATCCTTAAAGTGCGGCGACGCGGGGTTGCCGGAGTTGCCAAGTGGAATGGCGTGGCGTGTGGCGTCCCAGTTGCCGGGCGACGCGATCAGGCGCATTGAGACGTAAGAGCCGACGTTTGGTGATTGGCCGCTGCCGTCGATCGGGACGTTCGGAGTTGCGAACTGACCGCCGATGAGCGGAGCCGCCGCCAGCGGATGTGCTAGCCGCGAAGTCCAAACTCGCGACCACGTCCATGTGTTGCGGTCAGCTCCGAACCTTTTCGTATGGTCAGCAATCACGTCAGCATCGCAGGCTTTATAAACGTCGGCAAATGAGCTGTAACCGACGGGCAGCCATCGGCTGAGGTTTTCGCGAATTGCCTTTTCGAGGACGCGTTCACGTATGATGTTGGCCGGAATCGGCTTGTTCGAGTCTGCGATCTTGTTGGCGACACACGCGCGCAGGTCATTTGCAAGCAACGCTGCTCTGGAATCAGGCTTCATTAAGCCGTCCCAGCCTCGCAATAGGTTATTTGTTTCTGCGGAGGCTGTGTTCGCAGCTAAGACTGCGTCGGCGAAGAGTTTATTAGGAATATTTGATGCGTCTAATTGGGCGTCACGCATGTCGTCCATTGTGAATCCTTTGTTCTTTGACAATTTACGAGTGATCGACTGAGCTCGCCACGGTGCGGCGGAATCGCGGTTCATCTGGCTGTACTTGTAGGTGTTCGAGACGATCCGCTGATTGGCCGTGATTATCTTGCCCGAGGGCGGATTATACAGGTGCGGCAGCTCTTCGAACGGTATAAAGCCCGTCCAATCGCCGTCCGTTTTGCTCGCGTCGTATGGCAAAGAGCCGTCACCCACGCGGCGAATTGGAATACGCCCGGCGGCGTACCAGCCGATGTTTCCTTTGGTGTCGGCGTAAACAAAATTCTGTGTCGCACCGCCGTACGTTTTGAGCGAAGCCTTGAAATCTTCCCAATTACGTGCACGATTGAGCCCGAAGAACGCTTCGAACTCGTTGTTCTTGGGATCGAGAGCGGTCCATTTCAGCGCGTACATCACGCCTTTAGAATCGTCTTCCATAATGATCGGACCGTTTGAGCTTTTAACGATCTCGAAATCAACGAGGGTCTTATTCGGGTCGGTCATGCTTTTGCGATAGTAGATCAATTCCCTCCGCGTTT
>JAEUQI010000172.1 GCA_016789145.1 Blastocatellia bacterium
CAGCTCTATCAGGAGTTCAAAACGTTTTTCCCCGAAAACGCCGTTGAATATTTTGTTTCGTATTATGACTACTATCAGCCCGAAGCATATGTTCCGGCAGCCGATCTGTATATCGAAAAAGAGGCAACTGTAAACGAAGAAATTGATCGATTACGCCTGTCGGCGACACGAGCATTGTTCGAGCGGCATGATGTGATCGTCGTAGCGTCAGTCTCGTGTATCTACGGTCTCGGCGATCCGGACGCATACTACGGAATGCTCATCTTCATCGAGCCCGGGCAGCAGATCAAGCGCGAGGAATTCCTACAAAAACTCGTCGAATTACAGTACGAACGCGTCAATGTCGATTTCGAGCGCGGTACATTTCGTGTTCGCGGCGACGTTGTCGAACTATATCCGAGCTACCAAGACCAAGCATATAGAATTGAGTTTTGGGGCGATGAGATCGACAGTATTTACACCATTGATCCGCTGCTTGGCGAGGTACTGGCGAAACATGAAACGCGACTGCCGATATATCCGAAGACGCACTACGTGATGTCAAAGCCGGTGATCAAACGAGCTGTCCAAACTATTAAAGCTGAGCTCGAGGTCCACGAAAAATTCCTGGTCGAAGAAGGCAAGATCGTCGAGGCACAACGGCTACACCAGAGGACGATGTATGACCTTGAGATGATCAAGGAAATGGGATTTTGCCGCGGAATTGAGAATTATTCACGGCACCTTACCGGAAAACAGCCGGGCGAACCTCCGCCGACTTTGCTTGATTATTTGCCGAAAGATGCGCTAATGGTCATCGACGAATCGCACCAGACCGTGCCACAGCTCGGTGCGATGTACAAAGGCGATCAGTCGAGAAAGGGAACTCTCGTCGAGTACGGCTTCCGACTGCCGAGTGCGAAAGACAACCGGCCTTTGAATTTTGACGAGTTTGAAGAGCGTCGCGGCCAGACGATATATGTCTCGGCTACGCCGGGGAATTTCGAATTGGAAAAGAGCGGCGGCGAAGTTGTCGAGCAGATCATTCGCCCAACAGGATTGCTTGATCCAATTGTCGAAGTTCGCCCTGTGAAAGGCCAGATCGACGACCTGTTAGAAGAATGTCGCGTCCGTGCCGAGCGCAATGAACGAGTTCTTGTGACGACACTAACCAAACGAATGGCAGAGAACCTCAGCGAATATTTCGCCGAGGTCGGAGTCAAAGTTTCATATCTTCACAGCGACATCAAAACGCTCGAACGGATAAAAATTCTCCGTGATCTGAGGCGTGGAGAATACGATGTTTTGGTCGGCATCAACCTGCTTCGCGAAGGCCTCGATCTGCCTGAGGTTTCGCTTGTAGCGATCCTGGACGCAGACAAAGAGGGCTTTCTCCGTTCAGAGCGTTCGCTCATCCAAACCATCGGCCGTGCAGCTCGTAATTCGGACGGCAAGGCAATTCTCTACGCCGACAAGATCACGGATTCGATGAACAAGGCGATCAGTGAAACCGCTCGCCGTCGCGAGATCCAGCAAGCATACAACGAAGAGCACGGCATCACACCGACTACTATCGTCAAAGCCATCGATGCGACACTCGTTACAGCGTATGAGGCCGATTATTTCAAAGTGCCACTTGATATCGAGAAGTTCGAAGAATATTCACCTAAGCAGCTCAAGGAAACTATCGCTCAACTCGAATCCGATATGCGAAACGCGGCTCGGGAGATGAAATTTGAGCAAGCAGCAGAGATCCGTGACAAACTGAAGTATTTACAGGAACGTCAGCTCGAGTACATCTAATACAAACTTGTTGATATTAGCCCTCGATAACGGTACGATAATTAATTACCACAGTCTGTTTAATTCAATTTTATGGGTCGGGCAGCCGATCTCGTATTTCTAAGGAGGGAAACTAGTGTTAAGTTTTAGTGATGGGGCTCGATCTGAGCGTAGTGTGGTCGCCTGCATTGGACTATTTGTAATTGCGGCGATCATTGTTTTTCAGCCGATCGTAGGGAACTCACAAGGTGCACTCGCTCAGGTATGGAGCAAGATAGACAATGAGTCGATACGTTCGACGAACAAGCGAGCTATCGATGGCGATAAGTTTCTTGTTTATAGACTCGATGTCGCAACGGCAAAGTCTTTATTGAAAGACGCACCGATCGAATTTTCGGCAGATGCCGCTGAGAGAATGTTTACCTTTAAGCTACCGACGCCTGAAGGTAAGTTGGAGACTTTCAAGGTCGTTGAGACCGAACTACTTGGCCCGTCGGTCAAGGCGGAATTCCCAGAATGGCGATATTACCAAGCCTACGGTATCGACGATCCGACCGCGACCGCGCGACTTGGATTTACGGCACTCGGTTTTCACGCTTCGATCTACTCGGAAAAAGGAACTGTCATCATCGATCCCGTGCAACGCGGCGACCAAGCGAACCTGGCAGTTTTCTACAAGAAAGACATTCAACGTGAACGTGATTTTCACTGTGAGTTTGACGAGTCGATAGAAAGAGTTTCCGATCTTAGATATTCGTCCGCTCCGTCCGCAGAATTTTCACATGGCTCGCAGATCAGGACTTATCGATTGGCGATCGCTACAACGGGTGAATATACAGCTGTTTTTGGTAATCAGACAAATGGTTTGGCTCAAGTCACGATCACCGCAAACCGCATGAACGGTATTTACCGAAAGGATTTTGCCGTCGGATTACAGCTGGTTTCGGGCACGAATCTTGTATATCCGGATGCGGCGACCGATCCATACTCGAACACCTCTAGTTCGGCTCAGCTTAACGTCAATCAAACAACGATAGATAGTGTTCTAGGGTCCGCGAATTATGACGTTGGGCATCTGTTCTTAACCTCAAACAGCGGCGTTGCTCAGTTATCATCGATCTGCGGTTCGAGCAAGGCTCGCGGACTTTCCGGTCAGCCTAATCCTCAGGGCGACGGTTTTGACGTTGATTACGTTGCTCACGAGATCGGCCACCAAATCGGTGCGAATCACACATTCAATTCCGATCCGAACTGCGGTTCAGGTTCCTCGGCAGCACGCAAAGAACCCGGCAGCGGCGTAACGATCATGAGCTATGCAGGAATTTGTTCGAGCACGTCAAACGTAGCTCGCAATTCGATCGAGATCTTTCTCGGTCATAGCCAACAGGAAGCGATCGCATTTCTCGGCGCAGGTGGTGGTGGCTGCGGGACTTTAAGTGGTACTAACGCAATTCCAACGGTTACAGCTCCTGCGGCGACGTCAATTCCGTTCAATACACCGTACGCCCTCACTGCTACGGCTTCGGATGCAAATGGAAACCCACTCACGTACGCTTGGGAACATAACTCATCAAGTGGCGGTTCGA
>JAEUQI010000173.1 GCA_016789145.1 Blastocatellia bacterium
GATCTGTCGGACGACAAAGAATTTTTCGGCATGACGCCGCTAGCGATACGCATGTGCCGCTCGGCAAATGGCGTTGCGAAAAAACACGGTGAAGTGTCACGTGGGCTTTGGCTCAAGATGTTCCCCGACCTCGCTGACGCCGGTGCGGTGCCGATAACTTCGGTTACGAACGGCGTGCATCCTCCGACCTGGATCGCTCCGGCGTTTCAAGAAATTTTCCGCAAGAGTATCGGCGAAAATTGGCACGAGACCGTGCGTGACGCCGAAACTTGGGCGACCGCTGTCAATTTCTTGTCCGACGAAGAGATCTGGACCGCCCACCAAACGCTCAAGGGCTTGCTCATCGCGTTCATTCGCGAGCGAACCGCGACCAAAGACGCCGGCGAGATCAACACGATTCACGAACACGAAAGCACCAAAGGACTGTTCTCGCAGGACGTTCTGACAATAGGCTTTGCCCGGCGTGTGGCGGCGTACAAGCGTTGGGACTTGCTGTTCCGTGATCTCGATCGCTTGCTCAGGCTCGTCGATGACGAAGGCCGTCCTGTGCAATTTGTTTTCGCCGGGAAAGCACATCCGCAGGACCGCACGGCGAAAGGCATCTTGCAAAAGCTGATGTCGATCAATCACGATTCGAACTGGCAGAAACGTGCTGTTTTCATCGAAGATTACGACCAGGAAGTCGCCCGTTATCTCGTCCACGGCGTCGATGTTTGGATGAACGTCCCGCGTCGCCCGATGGAAGCCAGCGGCACCTCAGGCATGAAAGCCGCGATGAACGGCGGCCTGAATTTCTCGATACTCGACGGCTGGTGGATCGAAGGCTACAATGGCGAAAATGGCTTTGCGATCGGAGATCTCGATGAGACTTTGACCGACGACGAAATGGACGCGGCTGATTCGCTCGCACTTTACGAAAGCCTTGAGAACGAGCTAATTCCGGCGTATTACGCGACGGATGCATCGGGAGTTCGCCGCGAATGGATCGCGAAGATGCGAAATTCGATCGCGACATTGACACCCCAATTCTCAACCGATCGCATGGTCACTGATTATTTGGAGCAGATCTACAAAAGCGAGTAAACGATATGCAGAACATCGAATTTACCGTCGGACAGTTCAAAGCGACCGAGTGCTTTCGCGAAGGCTGGGAATTCATAAAGCCGCATTATTGGATGATGTTCGCGATAACTCTCGTCGGAATGTTGATCGCTAGCATCATACCGTTCGGCATCGCTCTAGGTGCTTTGAATTGCGGCCTTTACTATGTTCTGTTTCAGATGCGCGACGGTAAGGCCCCTGATTTCAGCGACCTGTTCAAAGGCATCAATTATTTCGTTCCGTCGCTTATCGCGACGATGATACTCATCATTCCGATCGTGATCTCGACAATTGTAATGTGGGTCTCAATGGTCGGAGTGATGTTCTCAATGACTGACAGTCGAGGCCGCATCGATGAATCGGCGATCTTCGCTCTTTACGGAACGATGCTGGTCGAAGGGCTGATCGTAGCGATCGTTCTGAGCTGTATTCACGCGTTTATCATTTTTACGTATCCGCTGATCGTGGAATATAACCTGTCGGGGATAGAATCTTTCAAGCTTAGTGCGAAAGCCGCTTGGGCGAATCTTGGCGGTGTTATCAGCTTGATCTTGTGCCAGTTCGGGCTGGCGTTCGTAGGTTATCTGCTGTGCGGATTCGGCTTGTATCTAACGCTACCGATCATGTGGGCGGGCGTCTTTGTGGCGTACCAAAAGGTTTTCCCGCATGGCAATAGGGCGAATCTCGATCCGCCGCCGCCTTCCATTTACCAAAATCTATAAATGCTGGAACCAACCCAAATAATCGAAGAATCAGACCGCGAGTTCTCGATCAAATGGTCGGACGACACAGAAACTCGTTATAACGCCGCAAAATTGCGTCGCAGCTGTCCCTGCGCCGGCTGCGTAAACGAATGGACCGGAGAGAAAATGCTCGAAGACGGCAGTGTGCCCGACGACCTCACGATCAAATCTACAGCGATCGTCGGACGGTATGCTTTAAGTTTTACGTTCTCAGACGGACATGATACTGGGATCTTCAGTTTCAAATATTTGCGTGATCTGTCAGAACCACCTGCGGTAGCGGGTGGTTGAACCAACGACATGGACCTTTTATGTGGAACGACACCGACGAACCACTAGCAATTTTCGTTACCTTTCGCACCTATGGAACGTGGCTCCCCGGCGATGATCGCGGCACGATCAATCGTCACCACAACAAATACGGCACAAAAAAGATCCGGCCTGTTCCCGAATGGGTTACCACGAACAAGCTGCGCATGAATCGCGAACCTGTAGCTCTGGGCCCACGCCAACGAGCGACCGTACGTAAAGCCATAAAGGAGGCCTGTCGGTTTCGTGGATGGCGAATACTGTCGATCAATGTTCGAACCAATCACATCCACGTGGTGGTTGCCACCGGACAGCGGAATGGCTCAAAAGTGGTTAATTCATTTAAGGCAAATGGAACACGAATGATGCGTGAGCGAGGCTTATGGAAAAGCGAAGGTAGCCCTTGGGTCGATAAAGGAAGTACTCGATATCTTTGGAACGGAAAGTCCGTTAATCGAGCTTGTGATTATGTTGAGTATGGCCAAGGCGACGACCTGCCTGAATTTGACTGATACAAGGCGTTGTCGATGGTCTTGGCGTTCGTGGTATCGTATCTTAAACCACCCGCTACCGCAGGTGGTTCTGACAGGAGCGAGGTGAACTTTGCAATATGCACGAGCGAGACATATTTGATGAGCGGCAAGAGGTCAAGAAGGCGACGTATTCTTGTCCTATGTGCCGTGAGCGGAATGAGTATGATGTTCGCTGGCTCAAGCGTACTAAGAAAAAGCACGTCAACACGCGCAATGAGCAAGACCGAGCTCAGTATCAAAAATCGCGTGACTACATGGTCCGTGTGGACGATATGTTGATGTGCAAGAATATCCGGTGTCGAAAGCGATTTGAGATACCGTCCTCGCAATCGGTAGTATTCATTTAAAAAAGCCCGGCACATTGCCGGGCTTTTTCCATTGAATTGATAAAAAATTAGTAGATCGAGAATCCGTATTCGAATGTCTTGGTGGTCGTTTGAGCGACTCCATTAACTTTTGCCGGTTCAAATACGATACGTCGAGCTGCTGCGATGGCCTGCTCTGTCAGGCCATAACCCAGAC
>JAEUQI010000174.1 GCA_016789145.1 Blastocatellia bacterium
ATCTTCGCGGCTTCCCATTTGTCTTTCGCGGGACCAAAACCATAACTAACGCCAGCCGTGTGCGACAGCAGATCATTGATCTCGATCTGGCGTTTCGCTTTGACAATGTCGTAGCCGCCGCCATCTTTCGGCACGGCGACGGTCGAATTCGCAAACTCGGGAATGTACTTGCTCAGGTTGTCTGAGATGAGCAGCTTGCCGTCTTCCTGCAGCATCATGATCGCGACGCTCGTAAGAGCTTTTGATTGCGAGGCAATACGAAAGATCGTGTCCTCGGTCATCGGCGAATTCGCCTCGCGATCACGTTTGCCAAATGAATGAACATACGCGACCTTGCTCTTACGGAGCACCATCGCAACGCCGCCTGCGAATCTGCCGTCGTTAGCATAGCCGTCAAGCACCGCCGAAAGCTGAGCAAGTTTTGACGACGACATGCCGACCGATTCGGGCTTTGCTCGCGGTAATTCCTGGGCGAACGTCTGGACGACGAACGCCAGCAGTATCGCAAAAATTAATGATGTTTGAGCTCTTCGCATATGTTATCTCGTTAGCCGATAGATCAGGATCGTTGAGCGTTTTGTCAGTGTCGTCAGGTCGGCGACGCTCGCGTATTCGCCTCTTGCGTGTGTGTTTCCGCCGCCGCCGATGCCGATGCCGTCGAGTCCTGGCAGCAGCTCGGCGATAAATGCGATGTCGCCGGCCCCGCGTTCGCCGGGATCCAGAGCTTCGACGGGACCAAGGCCGAGATCGCGGCTGACTTGGTCGAGCTGTTTGAGCAATTCGTAATTTCCGGGAATCGGCGTCATCGCCGGAATTCCGTCGAAGAACGTGATCTTTGCCGAGGTTCCCGGCAAGCTTTTCGCCACGATCTCGCGCATCTTTGCTCGGGCCCGCTCTTTCTGAGCTTCGCTGATGAATCGCAGGTCGCCGTCGATGACGACCTTGGCCGCGACGACGTTGGTTTTGCCGGTTGCGGTACCCTCGGCGTTCTTTGCCGATGCGGTCGTGCCGCCGACAATGAGCGACGGATTGAACGTCAGATACTGCTCGCCGCCGAGCTGTGTTCGAAATTCATTGAGTATTCGCGACGCCTCGAATATGCCGCCGTCGCCCATCGCGGGCTTGAATATCTGACTCGAATGTCCGGTTTTGCTTGTGATCTCGATCGTCCACGAACTCGCTCCTCGTCGCCCGACCGTTGCGGTGTTGTTCACGGTCCCTTCGAAACTCAATACAAGGTCGCTGCGTTTTGCGGCTTCGATCATGTCGCCGCGGCAAATGGAGACGGGCTCGCAATTGTCTTCTTCGTCGCCGGTCAGCAGCACGGTGATCTGCGAATCTTTTAACGCTCCGGCCGCGTGCATGGCTTTCAGTGCGAACACGAGCATCACAATGCCGCCTTTCATATCGGCGATGCCTGTGCCGTAAACCTTGTCGCCGTCGCGGCGAAAACGCTCGCCCTTTAGCACGGTGTCGAGGTGGCCGATCATCAGAATTCGCTTGCCTTTGCTGCCCGTCGTTTCGGCGATCAAATGTCCGGCACGCTTCTGGGCGGCAGGCATATCGACCCAGCGGGTTTTCATGCCGAGAGCGTCGAATTCCTTCTGAAAGAACTTGCCGACAGCCTTGACACCGGCGATGTCTTCGGTCGGGCTATCGATATTTACAGAATCTTCGAGCATCTTGATCATCGCATCGCGATCACGATCGATCTGGTCGGCTATCTTTCGCTCAACGGCGGTAACCGATTGGGCGAAGGCGATCGAAGAGGCAAGCAGCGAGATCGCTATAACTTGCGTCATGAGTTTCATTTTATTGATGTTCATTTCACACAATTCTCTGATAAGCCCGCTCACACGTCAACGCTCGAAATGCGTCTCGCAAGTTGATCCGATTCGTGCGGCTCTTTCGTTTCCTACAATATTGTATGAATCCGATGAGGACGTCCCTGGGAAACGTTGGCGTGTTGAAAGCTAGATGTCCCGAGATTAGACTGCCTACTTGCTGACGCGAACTTTTTACAAACATTTTCATCAGGAGACCAATGAACGCTAAAAACGTATTGCATTACGCCGCCGACCAGGAAGCGCGGTTCGTATCGGTCAGGTTCACCGACCTCGTCGGGGCCTGGCATCACCTTACTTATCCGATAAGCCAGTTGTCGGAGGACAGCTTTGAAGACGGCTTTGGATTTGACGCATCCAGCTTACGCGGCTGGGCGGCGATCCACGAATCGGACATGCTCCTCGTTCCAGATCCTTCGCGGTTCTGGATCGATCCGTTTACCGAGGACACAACGCTCTGCCTTATTGCTAACGCCGTCGATCCGATCACAAAGGAAGGCTACTGGCTCGATCCTCGTTCGGTCGCACAGCGTGCTGAGAGCTATCTAAAGTTCACCGGCATTGCCGATACGGTTAACGTCGGCCCCGAAGCCGAGTTCTTTGTCTTCGACGAAGCTAGTTTCCACAGCTCACAAAATTCCGCCGGTTATCACGTCAACAGCGAAGAGGGCCACTGGAACACCGGCCGCCAAGGCTCGCATGAGAACCCGAACAGCGGCTATCACATTCGTGCGAAAGAAGGCTACGTGCCGGTCGCACCGCTTGATTCGCTGATCGACATCCGCAACATGATGTCAACGACGCTTGGCGAAGTCGGCATCGATGTCGAATGTCACCATCACGAAGTCGCAACGTCGGGTCAGTGCGAGATCGATTTCCGATTCTCGAATCTGCTCAATTGCGCCGATAACGTGATGTTGTTCAAGTACATCGTCAAGAACACGGCCGCGGCATACGGCAAATCGGCGACCTTTATGCCGAAACCGATCTACGGCGACAACGGTTCGGGAATGCACTGCCACCAGTCGCTATGGAAAGATGGCCAGCCGCTCTTTGCGGGTGACGAATACGCAGGGCTTTCCGAGATGGCGAAGTTTTACATCGGCGGCTTGCTCAAGCACGCTCCGGCTCTTGTCGCTCTCGCGGCTCCGACAACTAACAGCTACAAGCGTCTCGT
>JAEUQI010000175.1 GCA_016789145.1 Blastocatellia bacterium
CGACCGAGGCGAAAGCTCGAGGGCTTAAGTCCGTTTTGATCGTGACCTCGCCTTATCATACGCGTCGAGCATACCGAGCCTTCGAGCGAATGTTTGTCGAGACCGGCATTGCGATCGGCATCGAACACGCTCCGTTGACCGACGAACAGCCGTCGCCATATTACTGGTGGCTGTCGCGTCGCGGGTGGCAATTAGTTGGCGGCGAATATGTGAAATCTGCGGTTTATTGGGTGTATTCCTAAAAAGAGCCTAGCCCGCTCTTTTGGTTTTACTATGAGTGCCACGATGACGAAAGACAGTATTTCCGTTCAACACAGCAGCGAAGTCGCTGCGGGCGAGCGGTTTGAATTTGGCAAAAACTGGGCCGCGTTTCTAGCGGTTCTCGATGACGAACGCATCGCGACGGCCGTCGAATCGCTGAAAACGATGCTCGAGGTCGATAGCCTCGTGGGCAAGTCGTTCCTCGATGTCGGCTCCGGCAGCGGCCTGTTTTCGCTGGCCGCGCGTAAGCTCGGGGCACGTGTTCATTCGTTCGATTTTGATTCGAATTCGTTCGCTTGCACGCAAGAACTCCGCAACCGCTACTTCCCAAATGATCCGAACTGGCGTGTCGAACAAGGCTCGGCTCTCGATGCCGATTACGTCGCGAGTCTCGGCAAATTCGACATCGTCTATTCGTGGGGCGTGCTCCATCACACCGGCGAGATGTGGAAAGCACTTGAGAATGCAGTGATCCCGACGACGCCTGGCGGCAAGCTGTTCATCGCTCTTTATAACGATACAGGTTCACAGGCACGTCGCTGGCATTGGATCAAGAAGACTTATTGTCGCCTGCCGGGCATTCTGAAAACACCATTCGCCGTAGCGGTCTCGGCTCCTGACGAAGCGAAAAAGATCGCAAGTTCGCTCATTCGCCTAAAACCTACCGAATACATCCATTCCTGGACGCGCTATAAAAACGGCCGCGGCATGAATCGCTGGCACGACATCATCGATTGGGTCGGCGGCTTCCCCTACGAAGTCGCAACTGTCGATGAGGTATTCGAATTCTACAAGAAACGCGGCTTCACTCTAACAAAAGTAACCACCGGCGGCGTCGGGCTTGGGTGTAATGAGTTTGTGTTTGAAAAGAACTAGTTGGGAATGTCTTCGTGAGCACCGGTTGTTAATTCGACTTTCATGCAGGAAGTCCAGGAAATCGAGTACGAACGCTTCGATCTAATTCTTCGAGCGAAATACCGCTCCTTGGGTCTGCATCCATTTCACGATCACGACGAATCGCCTCAGCAACCTCGTCATCATCGATCAAATATTCCGACAATGAACGAAGCAACGAATCCGCAAGTCGAGCACGCTGGTTCTCCGGCAAATCAAACGCCATTCTCTCAATATCTGCAAATGCGGTGCTCATGATAACCGTAGGATACGGCACAAGTTAGTATTTTTCAATCAATAGTTAGACGTATCCGAGCACCGGTATCACCGCGACAAGGTGCACGATGCGAAGGATGATGCGTTTTGTGCTTGGTTTCATTAGCCGATTACGGCAGTTCGACTTGGCCCAAGAATTGCCGGCCTTTTTCAGTGACGTTATAGAAATAAACAATAGGAAGGAGCGTGCTAACTTCTTTTACTTCCCATTCCGGAGCGTTTGATTCGTAATGAACGCCAGTTTCACGCATTCGCGAACCAAACGTTGCATCCGGGTCCGCAATAAGCCCCGAAGTTTCAACTTTCTGAATCAATTGTCTCGAGGGCTTGAACCCTTCCATTTCCGAACGACTTTCATTAAACAGTAGAACGTAGTCAAAACCCTCTTCTTCGTCAACAAGCATCCAACCAGTCTCCAATGCTCTTAGTAGCGTTGTTATTTGACCTCGTTCTTCCTCCGAGAATTGATCCAAAACAATCATGATCTCTTGATGCTACGCCTTCCTCAATATCTTCTCCATTTTCTTACCTTTCGCGAGTTCGTCGACGAGTTTGTCGAGGAATCTTATCTTTTGCATGAGCGGGTCTTCGATGTTTTCGACGCGGATGCCGCAGACAGTGCCGGTGATGAGGTGGGCGTTTTGGGTGTAGTTTGGGGCTTTGTCGAAAAAGTCGCGAAAGCTGCGTCGGTCTTCAAGCACCTCGGCGAGACCGGCTTCGTCATAACCTGTTAGCCATTCGATAACTTCGTGCAGCTCCGCCACGGAACGCCCTTTCATCTCGACCTTCGCCACATAATGCGGATAAACGGCGGCGAAACTCATTGCGAATACTCGTTCGTTGTTCATTGCGAAATCAGCGATCTTAATCGCCGGTGTTCATCTTTGCCATGAGTTCGGGCCAACGGTCGTCGTTGCGGAGGGTGGCGAGGTTCATGTCGTTTTCGAAGTGAGGTTTGTTCTGATTGCCGAGCTTGACGGCTTTGTTGAGCCATTTGAAGGCGAGATCGTCGTCGCCGAGAATGGCGTAGGTCGCACCGACCCAATATGCCATGTCATGGTCGGAGCGTGAAAGCGAAAGAGCATCGTCGGTCAATTGGGCACGGGCATCATCCTCTCGGCCGCTGCCAGCGAGATAGATCGCGTAAAGTGGCTTGATGCCTTCCATACGCGGGTTTTCTTTAAGAACTTGGCCCATTTCCTCGATAGCTTCTTTCTTGTGACCTTTGTAATAATTTACGCCCGACTGGAAGATACGCAGCATCGGATGATTCGGCTCGACCTTGAAACCGCGATCGAGTTCGGCCTGAGCCTGGTCGAATTCGCGTTTGTAGATGAAGATGCGGGCACGATTGTAAGCCGCAACGGCACGAGCCGCAGGGTCGAGACGCGA
>JAEUQI010000176.1 GCA_016789145.1 Blastocatellia bacterium
AACGGTATAGAACCGCTCGGCACACCGGCAGTACCGATGCCGCCGAGGATAGCCATGTAAACGACCATTAGTTGTACGCTGAGCGTCAGGTCAACGCCGGCGAGCTGTGCGATGAACAGGACCGTAACGCCTTCGTAAAGTGCTGTGCCATTTTGGTTTGCCGTTGCGCCGACGGTCAACACAAAGCTATTTATCTCTTTCGGGACCCCGAGATTCTCATGCGAAACACGCAATGCCGTTGGCAACGTGGCGTTCGATGACGAGGTCGAAAATGCAGTGACTATGACAGTTCGAATGCGCCTGAAGAACTCGATAGGATTTATCTTTGATAGAAAGTAAACAGACAGCGAATATACGCCAAAGAAATGAAGTCCAAGTCCGAGCAACACAGTCGCGACAAACCAGCCGAGCGATTTGAGAAGGTCGATACCAAACACCGCGATATTGCCAAAGATGAGGCAGGCTACGGCATATGGAGCGAACTTCATTATGATGTCGATAATCTTTGAAGTGATCGCAAACAGCGATTCCATCACGCTAACGAATGGCGCAGAAACCGGTGCCGGCAATAGTGTGATCGCCACGCCGATTATCAATGCAAAGAACATGATGTGCAGCATGTTCGGATTCTCGCCAGCGATCGAGTTAAAGACGCTTTTCGGAACGATGGTCTTAACTGCTTGCATCAATGGCGAATCGGCCTTTGCAGCTTCGTCAGCCTTCTTCTGAGCCTCTGTTCTACCTTTTGCATCCCCTGAATATTTTTGCTCAAGCTGAGCCTTCACATCCGGATCGATGCGGTCGCCGGGGCGAATAGTATTCGCCAGGCCGAGACCTATTACGACTGAGATTGCGGAAATGATCAGACAATAAACGAAGGATTTCAGGCCAATGCGGCCAAGCTTTCTAATGTCGCCAATGCCCGCTACGCCGACGATTAGCGAAGAGAAAACGAGCGGCACAACGATCATCAGAAGCAGATTCAAGAACAGCGTTCCGATCGGACCCGTGAAATTTGCGATGAACCAGGTGACGCGTTCATCTGATCCGCCGATGAACTGATTCGCCGCCAAGCCGCCGAACACGCCGACCAGTAGTCCGATCAGGATCTTAGTATGTAGCGCCATACCCTTCGGTCCGTCGGGTGTCTTATCGTCAAGGTCGGTTGCCATGTCGCGTTCGTACGCGTCGCCGGAGACTTGGTTGTCTTGTTCGCTCATAGAATTGTCCTGATGAAATCCAGAATTTAGGTGAGTTTAGCAGAAGTTTGCGGGTTTGGGTATCATAGGCTTTGGTAACTTGCGGCTTATGGTCATGCGAAAATTTCTGACGGTTCTCCTCGTCGTTATTGTTCTTGCGGTTCTAAGTTCGTCAGCGCAGCAACGATACGTTTCGAATCTATCGAGTACGCAGGTCGTTCCGCCTGTCGTCTCGACTCGTTCGGTGATCTGTAGCGGAGTTCTAGCAGCCTCCGTAGCTCAGCCCGGCACTTGGGAATTAGAGATCCGCAGCACGTTTCAATCGGCATTTCCCGTTGGTACCAATATCTCGATTCACCGAGCGGCCCCGGTTGGACAGAACTCGCAAGCTATCTTTAGCGCACCGCTTGGCCAGGTGGCTGGCTCGTGGTTCATTACCGCATTCCTAACACCTCAGGATCTGGCCTCTCTTCGTTCCAATCGCTGGTACCTGCTCATTACTACGCCGGAATTTCCGGCCGGTGAGCTTCGCGGACAGATAAAGCTCGCGAATGGAACCTACAACGATTATGACGGAGATGGGAGAACTGACATTCAGGTTTACCGAAATTCAGTGAACAGATTCTTTGCTTTATCGAGTCTCACTGGCAACTTGACCGAGGTTCAGCTCGGTCAATCAGGCGATTCTGTCTCGCTGACCGTTGATTTTGATGGCGATGGGCTTTCTGATTTCTCAACTGCGAGGTACAACGCAGATGTGCTGTGGCGAATTCGAAAGAGCACCTCGGGACAAGTTGAGGAGACGCGTTGGGGCAGTTCGACGCTCGGAGATTTTTTTGCATCGGCTGATTACGACGGCGATGGCAAATTTGATATCGCCGTATTTCGAGCCGGAGCTTGGTACATTATCGAAAGTTCGACTGGCACCGTTCGCTACGATTTCTGGGGCACCAGCGGTGACGCACCGGCATCAAATGATTACGACGGTGATGGCAAAGCCGACCTTACAATTGCCCGAAGCGAAGGTGGCCAGCGCATCTGGTGGACGAAGTTTAGTTCCAACGGTCAGACACGTGCGGTCGCTTGGGGTCTGAGTAGCGACGCATTTTTCACCGGACGCTCCGATTTTGACGGCGACAGTCTCGCCGATCTGCTTGTCATCCGAAACGTCAGTGGGCAACGATTATTTTACGTCTTGCAAAGCTCAAACGGCGTTTGGCAAGTCATCCCTTGGGGATTATCGTCTGATGTCGTTAAACTCGGCGATTACGACGGCGACGGCAAAACCGATCCGGCCGTGACTCGCGCGGTAAACGGCCAACGAGTTTTCTATATCTTGCAAAGCTCGAATGGACAGTCGAGATACGAGACATTTGGGCTCGCCGGTGATTTTTAGCAATGTTCGAATCAATACACTTCAATTCAACTGGTCGAAAGACGACGACGGCATCTAAGCCGGAGGTTTTGGCGAGGTTACGTGAGATCGTTGGTGATGAACACGTCGTGGTCGATCCTGAGCGTGTCGAACCGTATGGTGCGGATGCTGTAAAGGAGAAATTTCCCCCA
>JAEUQI010000177.1 GCA_016789145.1 Blastocatellia bacterium
CTGTCCGCACTGTCCCGAGCGTTCTTGCCGTTCGCGGCGTTCTTGCTGTCCGCGGCATGTTTCACGAGGTCGAAAACAGCTTGTTTCCGTGGAACGTTTTGTTTGGCAGAATGCTGTATCTCTATTGATGTCAACAGATAGTGTGAAACGTCCCTGAAAACACTCCAAAAGCGTGCCAGAATGTGCCGGAATGCGTATCTCTAATGTTTTCAACACTTACAGATCTAATCCGCAAAATCGTTCCACGAGCGTTCCAGCGGTTTGTGGAACGCTTAAACCATTGATAACACAAGTGTTACGAAACCCAAAGTGCCATTTTTAGCCCAAAACGAAAAAAACTGTAAGACATTGTCTTACAGCACCGTTAAAAACCGTGGTTTCCGTGAAGTGCCTACTTCGTCCGAATTTTTCCGTTTATATGTCAAAGATCCAGCAGTCGCATTAATTGCGGCTATCGATCAGTATACCACAAATGCAACGCTGTCTCAATAAAATAGTTTGGTGGGCGATCTCCAAACAGTGCCGTGGATACAAGGTCGGTCGCTGATCGTGATAAGACAAAAAAAGCTAAGAATGCACGAACAAGAACTATCTTATTCGTGCATTCGTTACCTTTTCTTAGATCAGACCTACCGCAGAATGATCAAAGTGACCAAGATAATGCTATTCCGCAGCGACCGAATAGATCGGAAGCGGGCCGTTGAACCGCGAGCTCAAAGTCACAGATTTAGGTGCGGTTGCCATAAAACCTTCGATATCGGCGATCGTTCGCGGCAATTTGCCCGTCATCCATTCGACACCTGTTTCGGTGACGAGCATGTCGTCTTCGATGCGCACTCCGATGTTTTTATATTTCTCGAACATCGGGCGAACCTTCTCTTTGAACGCATTCATCTCGGGCGTATTCGGCAGATTATCAAGAGCGTCTTCGCGAATGTAGATGCCGGGCTCATTCGTATAGATCATTCCCGGAGCGAGTTTCGCGCCGTAATCGCCAACGTCGTGAACGTTCATTCCCAGCCAATGCCCGAGGCCGTGCATGAACCAAATTCGATGTTGATTTGAGTTCTTGTCGGTTATGAGGCCTAACTTGAAAAGGCCATCGCGAACAGTATTCGTCGCGATCTGATTCAGTTGGCCAAACGTAACGCCGGGCTTCGTTGCCTTCGCGACGGCTTCTTGAGCATCGAAGACGATCTGGTAGATCTCAGCCTGTTCTTTTGAGAATTTGCCGTTTACGGGAAACGTTCGGGTCACGTCCGCAGTGTAGTGTTCATATTCTGCGCCAACGTCCATCAATAGCAGATCGCCTTTTTTCACCGGACCCTGAGATTCAACATAGTGAAGCGTCGTCGCATTGCCGCCGCAGCCGACGATAGAAGGATAGCCCCAATGATCGGCATTACGCCGGCGAAACGTGTATTCGACCTCAGCATGCACCTCATATTCCCACGAGGCACGCCCGACGGTCGCCATCGAACGCATCTGAGCCTCAGTGGTAATGTCGATAGCGTGCTGCATTAGTTTCAGTTCGTACGGCGATTTGATGTGGCGAAGCTCGGCGAATATCGGTTGAGCATTCTCGACCTTGAATCCGGCCAATTCTTTCGAAAACGCCAGTTCTTGAGCAAACTCACGCTTGCCGTTGGTGTCGTTCTCACCATCAGGGAGCAGCAAATAGACGTTTGCAGTCGATGCCGAAGCTCCTTTCTTGGCTTTTAGATCGTCAAGGAAAGTCTTTCGCTCGGTAGAATCGACAATATTCGTCAGCCCGCTAACGGCAGCCGCTTGTTCACGCGAGTACATCTTGCCCTCCCAAGTTTCACGCAACGCATTTCGCTTTGGCAGGAATAAAGTTTCAGTGACATTACCGCCGGATTTCGCGATCACTAAGGTCGCGTGGTTTTGCTTGAGAGCGGTCAGGTAATAGAGGTTGTTCTCCTGACGATAGACATAATCGACGTCGTTCGTGTAAAGCTTTGGCTCGGCTGACATCAGCACCATTACGCTGTTGTCCGCCATTTTAGCGGCGACGGCGGCTCGGCGTTTGGCAAGCTCGGCGTGACGCTCGGCGTCAGTGAATTTCGGTGCAGGCGGCGTGATCAAAACCTTTGTCGGGCCGACGAACGAAAACGCCATCGAAGACGTGATCGCAACCAATAAGAATGCGCTTAGAACTTTCATTTTATTACCTCAAACTCGATCTGTTTTGATGCTCGATTACCGAAATAATCGGTCACATTAACCGTCGCCGTCACTTTTCCGGGCTCGAGCGACGCCGTGTTGACGAAGCCTTCGCGAGCCTTGCCGTCGGTCAGCGAATTCGTCGCGATATAGTTGAATATCGTTTCGCCCGTCGCTCCGGAATGGCTGTTGTTTGCATAGAGCAAGCTAACGAACACATTCGATGGCATTCGGTCGAACTTGATCTCAGCCGTTGGCGATTCGCCTCGCGATAGCGTGTAACTCACGCCATAAACGCCCAAACGCCGACGTTCGCTATTGCCATCGACCTGGTCGTAAGCCCTGACTACTATGCGGAGTTGGTCACCTTGTTTAATACGAGGAATGCCGTTCGTAGTTTCAACCGGCTGCCAGTTTTGTGTAAACAGCGAAACGCTTTCGATCGTTGGCGGCCGCGTGTCTGAGATGCCCGGCAGCGATAATGCGTCAATTGCATTCATCTCGCGTCCCGAGCGGCCTGCGATGAGATGAACGTGATTCATCGGATTGAGCGTGCCGATCGCGTCGCCGGCTTCGAATC